>NZ_JBFAQU010000004.1:0-390101 GCF_040678915.1 Micromonospora sp. NPDC049257 | reverse complement strand
ATCCCGACGGCCTGCGCGGCGATGGTGACCCGGGTGTGGTCCAGGGTCCGCATCGCGGTGCCGAACCCGGTCCCCGGCTCGCCGATCATCCGGTCCGCCGGGATCCGCACGTTGTCGAGGTAGACCTCCCGCGTCGGAGAGCCCTTGATGCCGAGCTTCTTCTCCGGAGCACCGAAGCTCACCCCCGGGTCGGACTTCTCCACCACGAACGCGGAGATCCCCCGCGACCGCGCCGCCGGGTCGGTCACCGCGAACACCGTGTAGAACTCCGACACGCCGGCGTTGGTGATCCACCGCTTCACCCCGTTGAGCACCCAGTGATCACCATCACGCACCGCCCGCGTCGTCATCGACGCCGCGTCACTGCCCGCCTCCGGCTCCGACAGGCAGTACGAGAACATCCCCTCACCGGCGGCCACCGGCGGCAGGTAGCGACGCCGGAGTTCCTCGGAGCCGGCCAGCAGCAGGGGCATCGTGCCGAGCTTGTTGCCGGCCGGGATGAGGGCCGACGAGGCGCAGGCCCGCGCGACCTCCTCGATGACGATGGCGGTGGCCAGGGCGTCCGCGCCGGCACCGCCGTACTCCACGGGGATGTGCGGGGCGTGGAAGTCGGCGGCCCGCAGCGCGTCGTAGGCGGCCTGCGGGAACTCGCTGTTCTCGTCGGCGGTGGCGGCGTGCGGCGCGACCCTGGCGTCGCACACCGCCCGGACGGCCTCCCGGACCGCGTCGTGCTCCTCGGGCACCTGGTACGCCTCGAACACCACAAACCCCCTCGTCAACAAGCTGTCGTCGATAATACCATCCGGTCGGTATGTAAAGCATCCCTTGAGTTGCCCGGTCCGACAGGGTTAGATACCCACCAGTCGGAATGTGGGAGGCCGGATGACCCGCGCGGTCCGGACAGGCATGGACTTCGTCTCCGCGCTCGACCGGGGCAGCCTCGGTGGCCTCGCCCGGTTGTGCGCCGTCGACGCGACCTGGTGGGTGGACACCGGCCCCGACCGACGCGGCGGCGACCCGGTCCTCGCCCCGCGCGGCAGCGGGCGCTTCCCGTTGCACGGCGTCATGCGGATGGACGACAAGCTCGCGTTGATGCGGTCCCTCGGCCCGAAGGCGTTTCCGACCGGCTGCCGGCAGATCCCGCGCCGGATCATCGCCGGGGACGACACCTGCGTCATCGAGGTCGAAGGGTACGGCGTGCACGCCAGCGGCCTGGAGTACGCCAACCGCTACGGCTTCGTCTTCGACGTGAACCCGGCCGGAGCCGTCGTCGCGGTCCGGGAGTACCTCGACACCAGCCACGCGCAGCACGTCGTGGGCGGCGGCGCGGCCGTCGCCCGCAGCAGCCTCGACGACCGTCCGGCCTGCCGCGCGCCCGACCTTGCCGACGCGCCCACGGCACTGGTGACGGCGCTGGCCCCGTGGCCGGCGCTGGCCCGGGGCGACCTCGACGCGTTCGGTGCCCACTTCACCGCCGACGCCACCTGGTGGACCGACTCCGGCCGCCGCCGTGACCTCGGCCGGCAGCACCGGTGGGGCGACCTCGACGCCAACGGGCCGTTGCACGGGCGGGTCACCATGACCGGCAAGCTCGCCGCGATGCGGGCGCGGCTGTCCGGCGGGGCGTACCGGTCGGCCGCCGTCGAGGTGACCGCCGAGCGGTGGGTCGTCGACGACACCCTGGTCGCCGTCGAGGCCCGGGGCGAAGCCACTCTCGGGGACGGCTCCCGCTACCAGAACCGCTACCTCTGGGTCGTCGACGTCCAGCCCGGGGGCATCGCCGAGGTCCGTGAGTACTGCGACACCCTGCACGTCGCCGACCTGATGGGCCACGACGCGGAGGTCGGCCGATGAGCCTGCCGTTCACCGACCTCAACCACGTGCTGACCACCACCTCGTCCGGGGCCGCCTCGGCGGTGTCGACGCCGACGGCACGGTCAGTGCCCGGACCGCACGCATCCTCGCCGGTGCCGAACACCTCGCGCGGAGCATCGGCCGGGCCCCGTACCTCGTCATCCCCTGCGCGACGCGGCCCGACCCGGCCACCGGCGGCCCCGGCACCAACTCCGCCCTCCACGGGTCGCTCTATCCGGCGATCTGGCAGGTCAACCTGGCGCTACGGGCCCGCGGGCTCGGCACGGTGATCACCACCCTGCACCTGCACCACGCGGCGTCCGTCGCCGCGCTGCTCGGCATACCCGACGGCGCGGCGCAGATCACCATGCTGCCCGTCGCGTACACCGTCGGCACCGACTTCAAGGTCGCGGCCCGGCGGCCCGTCGACGCCGTCAGCTATCTCGACCGGTGGGGGACGCCGTTGCCCTACCGGGACAAGCCCGTCGACCGCCTCACCGGAGAGGACCACGGATGAGCAGCGCAGTGATCACCGACATCGACGAGGTGTTGACCACCACCCGGGCGGTGCGCCGCCGGATGGACTTCGACCGGCCCGTCGGCCGGGCCGTCATCGAGGAGTGTCTGCGCCTCGCGCAGCAGGCGCCGATGGGCTCCAACCTGGAGGACTGGCGGATCGTCGCGGTCGACGACCCGACGCTCAAACGGCAGCTCTCCGAGCTGTACACCGAGATCTGGGACGCCACCGTCGCGCAGCCGCTGGCCGACGGCGAGGCGGCCACCACCGCCCGGTTGTCGCCGGGCGTACGCGCCGACCCGCAGGCCCAGGCACGGCAGCACCGGGTCCTCACCGCCGTGAAGCACCTCGTCGACCACCTGGCGCGGGTACCCGTCCTCGTCGTGCTGTGCAGCACCAAGCCGATCCCGCAGCGGCCGGTCGGCGGCACCGCGTCCGGCTACTACGGGTCGATCTTCCCGTTCGCCTGGTCGTTCCAGCTCGCGCTGCGCTCCCGGGGCCTCGGCTCGGTGCTGGCCACCGCCATGGCGCACCGGGCCACCCGGGTACGCGAAGTGCTCGGCCTGCCCGACGACTGGCGACCGGTCACCCTCGTCCCGGTCGCCTACACCCGGGGACTCGACTTCCGTCCCGCCGCCCGGGCCGACCTCGCCGACGTGGCGTTCTGGAACGGCCCCACCGAACCGGCCGGATCGGCGACGCGATGAGAGCCGCCCACGTCCTGACACCCTGCGCCGACGACCCGGTCGGCGCGCTGCGCGTCGGCGACCTCGCCGCCCCGGCGGCGCCCCCGGGCTGGGTGGACGTCGACGTCCGGGCCGGCGCGCTCAACATGCACGACCTGTGGACGCTGCGCGGCGTCGGCACCGCACCGCACGACGGGCCCCGGGTCATCGGCAGCGACGCGGCCGGGGTCGCCGAGGGTCGCGACGTGATCGTCTACCCGGTGCTGCCCACCGCGCCGAACGGCCGGACCGTCCCGCACGCCACCCTGCTCCCCGACGCCGGCCACGGTGTCCTCGCCGAGCGGATCGTCGTGCCGGCGGCACACCTCGTCCCCAAGCCGGCCGGGCTGAGCTGGGCCGAGGCGGCCAGCCTCCCGACGGCCTGGCTCACCGCGTACCGGATGTTGTTCACCAGGGCGGCGGTCGCTCCCGGGCGGGTGGTCCTGGTGCAGGGCGCGGGCGGTGGGGTCGCCACCGCCGCGATCAGCCTCGCCGTGGCCGCCGGTGCCACCGTCATGGTCACCTCCCGTTCCCCGGCCAAACGGGAACGGGCACTGGCCCTCGGCGCGGCCGTCGCCCTGGACAGCGGCGCGCGGACGCCGGAACTCGCCGACATCGTCGTCGAGACCGTCGGCCCCGCCACCTTCGCCCACTCGACCCGCTCCACCCGGGCCGGCGGCACCATCGTGGTGTGCGGCGGCACGAGTGGCTTCACCGCCGAACTGGACCTGCCGCGGCTGTTCGCCCGGGAGATCAGCGTGCACGGCGCGACCATGGGCACGCTCGACGAGTTCGTGGCCCTGGTCGGTTTCGTCGACACCCACCGCCTCCGGCCCACCGTCGACAGCGTCGTCGACCTAGCCGACATCCGCGTCCAGGCCGGCCGGATGCTCGCCGGCACCGGGTTCGGCAAGTTCTGCGTGAGCCTGACGTGACCTCCGTGGCACTGACCCGGCGGGGGCCCGCACTCTGGGCGCGGATCGACCGTCCCGGGGCCGGCAACGCCTGCGACAGCACGGTGCTGGCCGGGCTCGAACGGTGGCTCGCCGCCGCGACCGACCCGGGCGTACGGGTGCTCGTGCTCACCGGCACCGGCCGCAGCTTCTGCGCCGGGGCCGATCTCGCCGAGGCGACCGGCCTGCTCGGGGACCTGCCGGCGCTGCTGACCCACCTCGACCGGGGCCGCCGCCTGGTACGCGGCATCCGGGCGGCCCCGGTGCCCACCGTCGCCGCGGTCAACGGGGCGGCCTTCGGCGGCGGCCTCGAACTGCTGCTCGCCTGTGATCTCGCGGTCGCCGCCGACAGTGCCCGCATCGGCGACCGGCACCTCGCCGCCGGGCAGGTCCCCGGCTGGGGGTCAAGCGTCCTGCTGCCCCTCGCCGTCGGCCCGGCGCTCGCCCGCCGCCTGCTGATCACCGGGGAAACCTGGTCGGCCGACGAGTGCGTACGCCGGGGACTGGTCAGTGCGGCGGTGTCCGACGATCACCTCGTCGGGCACGTCGACGCGCTGGCCGACGCGGTGGCCGCCCTCGACGCGACGGCGATCCGGCGGATGCTGGGCCTCGCCCGCCCGGTGCCCGACGACGCGGCCTGGGACCGGGAGTGGGCGACCCTGACCGCACACGTCACCGCCCAGGCGGCCGTCCGCACCGGGTCGACGCCTCCGGCGGCGACCCCCGACTGACCCGTTCCGCACCGCGCCGGCCCGCCGGAGCAGGGCCGACTCCCGTACCCACCACCCGAATTGGAGCACCCGGATGCGCACCACGAGGCGAACCACCATCGACACCCCCGACGAGCTGCTGGCACTGGTCGGCGCGGAGCTGGGGGTCAGCGCGCCGCAGGTGGTGACCCAGCAGCAGGTCGACCAGTTCGCCGACGTGACCGGGGACCACCAGTGGATCCACGTCGACGTCGAGCGGGCCCGGTCCGGGCCGTTCGGCAGCACCGTCGTGCACGGGTTCCTGACCCTTGCCCTCGTCCCCCGGCTGCTCGCCGACATCCTGGAGGTGCGGACCTTCTCGATGGGGGTCAACTACGGCCTGGACCGGGTCCGGTTCGTCCGGCCGTTGCCACCGGGTGTCGAGATCCAGGGCACCGCGACGCTGGTCTCGGCGACGCCGATCGCCCCGGCGGGGGAGGGCTCGGCCGCCGGGGTCCAGGCCAAGGCGTCGATCGTGGTGGAGTTCGCCGAGACGTCGCAGCCCTGCTGCGTGGCGGAGATCCTGTTCCGCTACCACGCCTGAGGCCGCCGACCGACCCGCACCCGGGCTGACCGGGTGCGGGCGTTCACCCGGTCGCCGGCCGGCGCTCCTCCGGCTGGGCCGCCGGCCGGGGCAGACCCGGAAGGCCGGCGGCCGGGGCTGACTCGGAAGGCCGGTGGCCGGGGCTCACTCGGTCGCCGGCCGGGACGGCGTGACGAACCGGCCCCGGTAGAACGACAGCGCCGGCACGTCCGTCGGCTTCAGGTGCACCTGGTCCACGTCGAGCAGGATGATCACGTGGTCGCCGCTGGCGATCACCTCGTCGCGCCGGCCGGCGAGGATCGCCGGGGTGTCGGGCAGCAGCGGCACCCCGTCGGGGCCGGGCACCCAGGAGACCCCGTCGAGCCGCTGCGCCCCGGTCAGGCCGGAGGTGGCGAACCGGCGGGCCACGTCCTGCTGGTCCTGGCTGAGGATGTGGATGGCGATCCGGTCGGAGCCCATCAGTACCGGGAAGCTCGACGAGAAGGTGGTGACGCAGAACAGCACCTTCGCCGGCTCCAGGGAGACCGAGGTGAACGAGTTGACGGTCAGCGCGGCGACGGCGCCCTCGGCGGTCACCGCGGTCACCGCCGTCACGCCGGTGGGGAAGTGTCCGCACACCTGGCGGAACTCGGCGGAGTCGAACAGGGGCTCGGCCATCATCGGTTCACCGCCGGGTCGCTGGAGTCGTGGTCGGGGCGGAGCCCGTCTTCGAGCTGGATGAGGCACAGGGTGTGGCCGCCGGGGTCCTTCACCAGGTGCAGCCGCCCGTGTGGGGTGTCGACCGGCCCGACCGTCGGTGATCCACCGAGGGCGGTCACCCGGGCCAGCGCGTCGTCCAGGGACGCGACGGCGAAGTAGGTGATCCACCTCGACGGGATGAGGTTCGGCCAGGCGTTGTCGAGTTCGAGGACCCCGGCGACCGGCACGTCCCCGAGCGTCAGGAGCGTGTAGGGCCGGGCGGTCGGGGAGTCGTCGCGCTGCCGGGTGGTGTAGCCGAACAGGGCGCGGTAGTAGGCCACCGACGCGGCGGGTTCACCGGTGTCCAGTTCGTTCCAGCACAGCGCGCCGACCGAGTTGACCGCCTGGACGCCGACGCGTGACTCACCCTGGTAGAGGCCGAAGGCCGCGCCGAACGGGTCGACGACCGCCGCGCCGGTGCCCGCCGCCGGCAGGTAGCGGGGCGGCGAGACCAGTTCGCCGCCGAGCGTCACCGCCTGCCGCGCGGACGCGGCGACGTCGTCGACGGCGAAGTAGGTGAGCCAGCCCCGGGGCCGGTCGCCGTGCAGTGCGGCGGCGTCGGAGATCCCGGCGACGTCCCGCCCGTCGCGGCTGCACATCCGGTAGGTGGTGGCGCCGAGGCGTTCGGCCCGGACGGTCCAGCCGAGCAGCGCGCCGTAGAACACCTCGGCCTGCTCCGGGTCGGGGGTGCACAGCTCCACCCAGACCGCCTCGCCGGGTCGGAATCGTGGTCTCATCCGGCTGCTCCCTGGGTGGCCGGGCCCGCGACGATCGTGCGGGCCGAGATGTCGTACGCCTGGTCGGCGGTGCCGGTGGTCAGGCTCGACTCGATCACCTCGACCACCGCCCGCAGGGTGGACCCCGGCACGGCCAGCAGGGTGTCGACGAGGTCGTCGACCGCCCGGTCCAGCTCGTCGGTGGCGACCACCCGGGCCACCAGGCCCCAGTCGAGGAGTTGGTCGGCGGTCGCCGTCGCCGCGCCGGTCAGCAGGTGGTAGGCGTGTGGCCGGGGCACCGACCGGGCGATCGTGTGGCCGACGCCGGCCGGCGCGAAGCCGTACC
Source organism: Micromonospora sp. NPDC049257 (assembly GCF_040678915.1). Lineage (NCBI taxonomy): Bacteria > Bacillati > Actinomycetota > Actinomycetes > Micromonosporales > Micromonosporaceae > Micromonospora > Micromonospora sp. NPDC049257. The sequence continues at coordinate 382,959 of NZ_JBFAQU010000004.1, read as the reverse complement.
GGGCCTCCGGCAGGGACAGCTGGGCGTCGGCGGCGGCGACCGGCAGGTGTACGGCGCCGAGCAGGCCGACGCCGAACCCGATGATCCGCCCCCGGACGGCGGCGACGACGGGCACCGGCAGTTGCCGGATGCGCTGTAGTGCGGCGTCGCTGGCGCGCAGGTCGGCGGCGACGGTCTCCCGGGTGGCACCGGCCAGCGCGGCGAAGGAGGAGGTGTCCCAGCCGGCGCAGAAGTGCCTGCCGGCCAGGTCGAGGCGGATGAGCACGCAGCGCGCGTCGGCGGCGGCGGTCTCCAGGGTGTCGACGAGGTCGTGCAGCGTCGCGGTGTCGAAGCAGTTGCCGCGTGCCGCGTTGTCGTAGCGGATCCGGGCGAGGCGGCCGTCGTGCCCGGAGGTGCGGGTGATGGTCACCGCGGTATCATACATACCGGTCGGTATGAATACAACGGCGCTGGCCGGCGGCCCTGTGTCACGTGAATGTCACGAGCGGGATACCCAGCCGACCCGTTGACTTGATACCGGCTGGTCGGTACTTTGTGGCGAACGTCACCGCCGCCTCACGCGGAGACATGACGGGTCCATCGCAGTGAAGGACACCCATGATGATCATGAAATCCCTGCGCTCCCGGCGCTTCCTGGCATTGGCCGCCGCGCTGACCGTCGTGGGCGCCGGCCTCACCGGGTGCGGCGGCTCCGACTCCGACGACTCCGGCGCGTCGGGCACCGCCCCGATCCGGGCGCTGCTCGCCGCCCAACCGGCGACCCTCGACCCGATCGTCGGCGCGCGCTCCGCCCAGATCGTCTGGGCGACGATGCTCGAACCCCTGATCAACACCGGTAGCGACCTCGCGCCGACCAACACCGGCCTGGTCACGAGCTGGACCCGCACCGACGCCACGACCTGGACGCTCAAGGTCCGACCCGACATCAGCTTCAGCAACGGCGAGAAGGCCGACGCGGCGGCGGTGGCCAACACCATCACGCTCACCCGCGACAGCGCGGCCTCGCAGCTCAAGTCGTACTTCGGCAACGTCACCGCGATCGAGGCACCCGACGCCACCACCGTCGTGGTCAAGACCAAGACCCCGCAGTACGACATCCCCGACCTGCTCACCACCGTCTACCTGGTGCCGCCGAAGTACTACCAGGAGAAGGGCTCGGAAGGCTTCGCCGCCGCACCCGTCGGCACCGGCCCGTACGTCTGGTCCGGCGCGAACGCCGGCCGGGACATCTCGGTCAAGCGCAACCCCGGCTACTGGGGCACCAAGGCGACCAACGAGGGTGTCACCTTCACTTGGGCCAACGAGGCCGCCCAGCGGCTCGCGCTGATCCAGAGCAAGAGCGTGGACGTCTCCTTCGACCTGCCGCCGGCCCAGGCCAGCGCCGCAAAGTCCGCCGGGGTCGAGGTGGTCAGCACCGAGACCGCCATGAAGATCATCGCCTTCCTCGACTCCACGAAGGCGCCGTTCGACGACCCCAAGCTGCGCGAGGCGGCGGCCCTGGCCATCGACCGCGACGCCATCGTCAAGGGCATCTTCGACGGCCAGGCGGTCGCCGACGCCGGCCTGCTCAACGTCAAGCCCGGCCAGCAGCCGACGCAGAGCGTGACCGCCGACGCCGCCAAGGCCAAGGAACTCCTCGGCGGGGCGACCCCGACCGTGCAGATCACCTACCCGGCGGCCCAGTACACCAACATCGAAGAGGTCTCCCAGGCCGTCGGTGGCAGCCTGGAGAAGGCCGGCTTCAAGGTCAGCTACGTGCCGTTGGACTACGGCACGCTGGTCAAGCGGATCATCGGCCGCCAGGTGCCCGGCCTGTCGATCTTCGCCGGGGTGCCGAACGTCGCCGTGCCCGACTACTTCGTCAGCGGCTTCATGAAGACCAAGTCGATCACCGGCAACTGCCCCGACCCGCAGATCGACACCCTGGCCCAGCAGGCGCTGGAACAGAACGACGCCCAGCAGGCCGCCCCGCTCTACGAGCAGCTCAACACGATCGGCGTGGTCCAGAAGCACTGCTACGTGCCGCTGTACCGGCAGGTGTTCAACTACGCGACCGGCCCCGGCGTCTCCGGCGTGGTGTTCGGCCCGCTGAACACCGTGGACTTCACGAAGGCGACCCGCTGACGATGTCCGAGGCAGCGGAGACGGGGGTGCCGGGCGAGGTCGCCCGGCACCCCCGCACCCCGGAGTCGGACACCCCCGTGCTGGAGGTCGACGACCTCGTCGTCGAGCACCGCGACGGCGGCACCGGCGCGCTCTTCCGCGCCGTCGACCAGGTGTCACTGCGGATCGGGGCCGGCGAGAGCGTCGCCGTCGTCGGCGAGTCCGGCTCCGGCAAGACCACCCTCGCGATGGCCGCCACCGGGCTCGGCCCGCGCGGCCGGGGCGACATCCGGCTGCTCGGCCACTCGCTCGCGGCGGTCAGCCGCACCCAGCTGCGTCGGCTGCGCCCCGAGGTGCAGGTGGTCTTCCAGGACCCGCACGGCTCGCTCGACCCCCGCCAATCGGTCCGCTCCGGGCTGCGGGAACTGCGGGCGCTGCAACCCGAACGGACCTCCTGGATCGACGACGCCGACCTGCTCGGCCGGGTCCGGCTCGCCCCGGACCTGCTCGACCGCTACCCCCACCAGCTCTCCGGGGGCCAGGCGCAGCGGGTCTGCATCGCCCGCGCGCTGCTCATGCGTCCCCGCCTCATCGTCGCCGACGAACCGACCTCCGGCCTCGACGTCTCCGTGCAGGCCGACGTGCTGGCCCTGCTACGGCAGATCCGGGCCACCACCGGCGCGGCGCTGCTGATGATCAGCCACGACCTGGCCGTGGTCCGTTCGCTCTGCGACGTCGTGCACGTGATGTACCGGGGCCGGGTCGTCGAGGCGGGACCCTGCGACCGGGTCTTCGGCACCCCCGAGAACGACTACACCCGCGAACTGCTCGCCGCGATGCCCGGCGCGCGCTGGAGGTCCCGCCGATGAAGGCCAGCACCGTACGCCGCGTCGGCGGCCGGCTCGCGTCGCTGTTCGCCTCGCTGCTCATCGCGCTCAGCCTGGCGTTCCTGCTCGGCCGGCTCTCCGGCGACCCGACCGCCACCATCCTCGGCCCGATGGCCCCGCCCGAGCAACGCGAGGCGCTGCGCCACGAGCTCGGCCTGGACCTGCCCGTCGTCGTGCAGTACCTCGACTACCTCAAGGGCGTGTTCACCGGCGACCTCGGCCAGTCGTTGCAGTTCTACCAGTCCAACACCTCGATGATCGCCGACCGGCTGCCGTTCACCCTGCAACTGGTCGGTGCCGGCATGGCCCTCGCCCTGCTGGTCGGCATCCCGCTCGGGGTGCTCGCGGCCACCCGGGAGGGCACCTGGTGGGACCGGGGGGCCTCCACCCTCGCCCTGCTCGGCCAGTCCGTGCCGGTCTTCTGGTTCGGCATGATGCTGGTGGTGCTGTTCGCCGTCAAACTCGGCTGGCTGCCCGCCGGCCAGTCCGGCAGCCCGAGACACCTGATCCTGCCCGCGCTGACCATGTCGGTCTACCCGATGGCGCACATCGCCCGGCTCACCCGCGCCTCGATGAGCGACGCGCTGGCCGAGCCCTACATCGACTCCGCCCGCGCCCGGGGCATCAGCACCCGCCGGGTGGTGTGGCGGCACGCCTTCACCAACGCGATGATGCCGATCCTGACGATCGTGGTGCTCCAGACCGGCATCCTGCTCTCCGGCGCGGTCGCCGTCGAGTACGTCTACTCCTGGCCCGGTCTCGGCCAGCTCGCGTTGCAGGCCATCCAGTTCCGCGACTTCCCGCTGGTGCAGGCGATCGTGGTGTTCGGCGCGCTGGTGTTCGTGCTGCTGAACCTGCTCGTCGACGTCCTGCACTCGATCGTCGACCCGAGGGTGCGGTGAGCATGAGCCAACTCGAACTTGACCCGGTCACCGCCCCGGTGTCGCCACCGCGCCGGGCCGGCCGCCGGGCGCGTACCTCGGTGTTCTGGCTGGCCCTGCCACTGGCGGTGACCGCCGTCGCGGTGTTCGTGCTGCCGCTGACCGGGCTGCTGCCCGACGGCGGCCAGGACCTCGACGCGACCCGCCAGCCGCCCGCGTTCCTTTCCGGCGGCAGCTGGGCGCACCCGCTCGGCACCGACAAGCTCGGCCAGGACCTGCTCACCCAGTTCGTCTCCGCCGGCCGGTTGACCATCGTGATCGGCCTGGTCGGCGCGCTCGTCGCGATCGGCCCCGGCACGCTGCTCGGCCTGCTGGCCGGCTATTTCCGGGGCTGGGTCGACCGGGTCATCTCGATCCTCATCGACGCCCAGCTCGCCCTGCCGTTCATCCTGGTCGCCCTCGCCATCATCGCCAACCGGGGCAGCTCCCTGCCGGTGCTGTTCCTGGTGCTGGCGCTCACCGGCTGGGCGGTGTGCGCCCGGGTCACCCGCGCGGCGACCCTGGCCATCCGGGAACGCCAGTTCGTCGTCGGCCTGCGCGCCGCCGGCGCGTCCGAACCCCGGATCGTCTTCCGGCACATCCTGCCCAACCTCGCCGGCACCATCGTCGCGCTCGGCACCCTCCAGGTCGGCACCGCGATCCTGGTCGAGAGCGCGCTGAGCTTCCTCGGCCTGGGCGTGGTGCCGCCGATGAACAGCTGGGGCTCGATGCTCGCCTCCGGCCAGGACGAACTGAGCCAGGCCTGGTGGATCGCCTTCTTCCCCGGGCTCGCCATCACCGTGCTGGTGCTGCTGGTCAACCTGCTCGGCGACGCGCTGCTCACCCACCACGACCCGCGGAAGAGGCGGCGATGAGCGCACTGCTGACACTCTCCGGACTGTCCATCACCGCCCGGCTCGCCGACGGCGAGCTGCGCCTGCTCGACGGCGTCGACCTGGAGATCCGCCGGGGCCAGATTGTCGGCGTCGTCGGCGAGTCCGGCAGCGGCAAGACCACCCTCGCCCGCGCCGTCGTCGGGCTGCTCGACCGCAACGTCCGGGTCGACCAGGGCACCATCGCGGTCGCCGGTGAGCAGGTGGTGGCCCCCGGCGTCGACCGCACCGGCCGGGTCCGGGGCAGTGCCGTCGGCATGGTCTTCCAGGACGCGTCCCGGTCGCTGAATCCGCTGCTGAAGGTCCGCACCCAGCTCGCCGAGGTGCTGCGCCGCCACGTCCGGGACATCACCCGCGCCGAGGTGGAACGCCGCTCGGTGGAGGTGCTGGCCCAGATGCGCATCGACGACCCCGGCCGGGTGCTGGCCAGCTACCCCCATCAGCTCTCCGGCGGCCTGCGCCAGCGGGTCGCCATCGGGCTCGCCGTCGTCACCCGCCCCGCGCTGGTGATCGCCGACGAGTGCACCACCGCCCTGGACGTCACCACCCAGACCAAGGTCGTCGACCTGTTCCGCACCCTGGTCGACGAACTCGGCATCGGCCTGCTCTTCGTCACCCACGACCTGATGCTCGCCAGCGACCTGTGCGACCGGATCGCGGTGATGAGCGGCGGGCGGGTCGTCGAACAGGGCGACGCCCTGACCGTGCTGGACCGACCGCAGCAGGAGTACACCCGACGCCTGCTCGCCGCCATCCCCTCGTGGAGCTGAAGGAGAACCCGCGACCCATGCCCGACCAACCCGGCATCGACGCCTACGCGGCCTACCTCCCGGCGTACGCGCTCGACGACAACAGGCTCGACCCGAGCGGCCCGGCCCGTGCCGGTGGCCGTGCCCGCAGCGTCGCCGGCTACGACGAGGACGCCGTCACCATGGCCGTCGAGGCGCTGCGGCACGTCGCCGCCGACACCCCGGCCGGGCGGCACCTGCTGCTGGCCACCACCAGCGCCCCGTACGAGACGAAGACGTCCGCCGGGGTGGTCCACGAGGCGCTGGGCCTCGACCCCGGCGTCACCGCCCTCGACCTGCGCGGCCACCGGGCCGGCGCGTCCGCCCTCGACCTGGTCCTGCGGGGTGTCGCCACCGCGGCCCTGGCCGACGTGCGCACCACCCGGCCCGGTGCCCCCGACGAACTGGCCCAGGGGGACGCCGCCACGGCGTTCGTCGGCGGCTGGCGGGCCGCCGTGCTCCTCGCCCGCGCCGGCCACACCACCGAACTGCTGGACCGCTGGCGGCTGCCCGGGGAACGGCACGACCGGGTCTGGGACGAACGGTTCACCGCCGAGATCCTCGTCGCCGCCGGCCTCGACACCGCCCGCCGCGCCCTGGCGCAGGCGTCCCTCGACACCGTCGACCAGGTGGTCGTGTCGTCGTCGAATCCCCGTGCGGCGGCGACGCTACGCAAGGCGCTCGGCGGCACCGGGCAGGACGCGACCGTCGAACGGGCCACCGGCTTCACCGGGGCCGCCCACCCCGGGCTGCTGCTCGCGGACGCCCTCGACGAGGCGGAACCGGGGCAGACCATCCTGCTGCTGTCGGCCACCGAGGGCGCCGACGCGTTCGTGCTGCGGGTCGGCGACGGGGTCCGCGCCGCCCGGGGCGGGCCGACCGTCCGCGCCCAGCTCGCCGCCCGGCAGCGCCTCGGCTACGGCCGCTACCTGCGCTGGCGGGGACTGCTCGACGTGCAGGGCCCGGCCCGGCCGGCCGCCCCGGCCCCGGCCGCCCCGCCCATGCACCGCCGGGCCGGCTGGAAGTACCGGCTGGAGGGCAGCCGCTGCGACGCCTGCGGCCGGGTCACCACACCCCCCGGCCGGGTCTGCGCCTCCTGCGGCACCGCCGGGTCCGGCACCGCCCCGGTGTCGCTGCGCGACCGCACCGCCAGGGTGGTCTCGGTGACCCGCGACCACCTGACGACCATGCCGGAACCGGAGGTCGCGATCGTCGTCGCCGACGTCGACGGCGGCGGCCGGCTCAGCGCGTACGCCACCGACGTGGCACCCGGCGACGTGGCGGTGGGGATGGCGATGGCCCCCACCTTCCGCCGGCTCTGGACCACCGACTCGATCCACAACTACTTCTGGAAGCTCCGCCCGGCACCCGCGGACGCCGCGCCAGGGAAGGACACCGCCGATGGCCAGTAGGCGCACCACCCACGACGTCGCGATCGTCGCGATGGGCTGCACCCCGTTCCGGGACCACTGGAACTCCTCCGCCGACGACCTGCTCGTCGACGCCGTGCAGGAGTGCGTCGGGTCGCTGCCCGACGTCACCCTCGACGACGTCGACGCGTTCTGGGTCGGCACCCAGGGCTCGGGCATGTCCGGGCAGACCCTCGCCCGCCCGCTGCGGCTGACCGGCAAGCCGGTGACCCGGGTGGAGAACTACTGCGCCACCGGCTCGGAGGCCCTGCGCAACGCCGCCTTCGCCGTCGCCTCCGGCGCGTACGACATGGTGATGGCGACCGGGGTGGAGAAACTCAAGGACTCCTCGTACTCCGGGCTGTCGGCGGTCTTCCCACCCGCCGACGGCACCGACGTCGACTGGACCGCCCCGGCCGGATTCTCCCTGCTCGCCCCCGCCTATCAGGCGGCGTACGGGATCGACGAGCGACAGATGCGCGCCGCGATGACCCGGGTAGCGGTGAAGAACCACGCCAACGGGGCCCGCAACGACCGCGCCCAGTTCCGTCGGGCGGTGACCACCGAGACGGTCGAGCGGTCCCCCCGCATCGCCGGGCAGCTCGGCGTCATGGACTGCTCCGGCGTCTCCGACGGTGCGGCGGCGGCGATCCTGGTCCGGGCCGAGGACGCCCACCGGTACACCGACAAACCGGTCTACCTGCGGGGGATGAGCTTCGTCGCCGGCTCCGGGTCGGGTCTGGCCGCCGACGGCTACGACTTCACCACCTTCCCCGAGGTGGTCACCGCCGCCCGCGAGGCGTACGAGCAGGCCGGGGTGACCGACCCGGCGGCGCAGATCTCGCTGGCCGAGGTGCACGACTGTTTCACCCCGACGGAGGTGGTGCTGATGGAGGACCTGGGCTTCTCCGCCCGCGGCAAGGCGTGGCGGGACATCCTCGACGGCCGCTACGACGCCGACGGGGCGTTGCCGGTCAACACCGACGGCGGGCTCAAGTCGTTCGGCCACCCGATCGGCGCGACCGGGCTGCGGATGATGTTCGAGTGCTTCACCCAGCTGCGCGGGGAGGCCGGGCCCCGACAGGTGCCCGACGCCCGGCTGGCGGTGGCCCAGAACCTCGGCGGGCAACCGGGCTCCTGCGTCGCGTTCGTGGCGGTCCTGGGGAACGAGCGATGAGCGCCCGGGTCACCCTCGACGGCCGGGTCGTCGTCGTCACCGGCGCGGGCAACGGCATCGGCCGGGCGCACGCGCTGACCCTCGCCGCACGGGGCGCGTCGGTGGTCGTCAACGACCTCGGTGGGACGGTCGACGGCTCCGGTTCCTCCGGCGCGGCGCAACAGGTCGTCGCCGAGATCCGCGCGGCCGGCGGCACCGCCGTCGCCTCCACCGACTCGGTGGCCACCGCCGCCGGTGGTGCGGACCTGGTCGGCCGGGCGATCGACACGTACGGCCGGCTCGACGCGGTCATCCACAACGCCGGCATCCTGCGGGACCGGACGCTTGCCAAGATGTCCGACGAGGACGTCAGCGCGGTGCTCGACGTGCACCTGGCCGGGGCGTTCCACGTGCTGCGGCCCGCCTGGCCGCACCTGGTCGCCCAGGGCTACGGCCGGATCGTGCTGACCAGTTCGTCGTCCGGCCTGTTCGGCAACTTCGGTCAGGCCAACTACGGCGCCGCCAAGACCGGCCTGATCGGGCTGATGAACGTGCTCGCGCTGGAGGGCGCCCGCCGGGGCATCCTGGTCAACGCGATCGCGCCGACGGCGGCGACCCGGATGACCGAGAACCTGCTCGGCGAGTTGACCGACCGGTTCGACCCGCAGCACGTGGCCGCCGTGGCGACCTTCCTCGCCTCGGAGCAGTGCCAGCTCAACCGGCACATCCTCACCGTCGGCGGCGGCCGGGTCGGGCGGATCTTCCTGGGCGTCACCCCCGGCTGGTACGGCGGGACCGCGCCGGCCTCGCCCGATGACATCCTCGACGCGGTGGACGAGATCTGCCGACTCGACGACTTCATCGTGCCGGACAGTGGCGCCGACGAGGTCACCCTGATCCAACGGGTCCTCGGCGGGCCGTCCGGACCGTCCGCCTGAACCGCGAACCCCATCGGAAGGCAGGCATCATGCCGGTCAGCGAAGTGCACCACGTGGCCATGACCGTCTCGGACGTCGACCGCGCCGCGGACTTCTACGAACGCGCCCTGGGCTACCGCCGGACGCTGCGTACCGACGTCGGCGGGCCGGGGATCGAGGTGTCGCTGGGGTTGCCCGCCGGTACCACCGGCCGGGTCCAGTACCTCCAGGGCCCCAGCCGGGTCGGCCAGCTCGAACTCATCGAGTGGAACGGCGTGAAGACCCGCACCGCCACCGCCGGTCACCTGGAGCTGGGCACCTTCCTGCTCAGCTTCGAGGTGCCGCGCGACGAGCTGGACGACCTGCACCGGCGGCTGACCGAGCTGGGCGCGCAGTGCCTGTCCGCGCCCAACCGGGTGCTGCTGGACAACTACGGGTACATCACCGCGTTCGCCGCCCGCGATCTCGACGGCAACCTGCTGGAGTTCGTGTCGTTGCCGTCCCGGGAGGAGATCCTGGCCCGGCGGCGGGGGAGCGGCGACTGATGGGCGGCAGCAACTTCACCGAGACGCTGCGTCGCCAGGCGTTGCGCCGCGCCGACGCCGAGGCCCTGGTCGACGGGACCACCCGCTGGTCGTACGCCGAGTTGGACGCCGACGTGGACCGGCACGCCGCGGCCCTGCGCGACGCCGGCATCGCCGACGGCGACCTGGTCGGGGTGCTGGGGCGCAACACCGCCACCTACGTCATCGAGCTGTTGGCGCTGAGCCGGCTCGGCGCGGTCTCGGTGCCACTGAACTGGCGGCTGCACGTCAACGAGCAGGCGTACGTCATCGACCAGGCCGGCGTCACCGGGCTGCTCTACGACGACGACTTCGCCGCCGACGCCGCCCGGCTGGCGGCCACGACCGGGCTGCGGACGCTGGTCGCCAACGGCGACACGGTCGTCGGTGACTCCCGACGGCTGGCCGACCTGCTCGCCGGTCAGCCACCCGGCGTGCGGGTCGCCGACGCCGACAAGGGCCCCGCCGACGTGCACCGGCTGCTCTACACCTCGGGCACCACCGCCCGTCCCAAGGGCGTGGTGCACACCTGCGGGAACCTTACCGCGAACCACTTCGCGCAGGTCCTCGAACTGGAGTTGACCGCCGCCGACCGGATCCTCGTCTCCGCGCCGCTGTTCCACGTCAGCGGGCTGGAGGCGCCGGGCCTGGCGACGTTCGTGGCCGGGGCGACGATGGTGCTCACCCCGACGTTCAAGCCGACCGACATCGCCCGGATCGCCGCCGAGGAACGGATCACCGGCCTGGTGCTGGCCGCCCAGATCCTGTTCGGCCTGCTCGACCTGGACGACCCGCCGGACCTCGGTGCGCTGCGCTACCTGCTGTTCGCCGGGGTCGCGCCGAGCGTGCGGCAGGAGGTGAAGCGTCGGCTGCCGCACGTCCGCCTGATCGACACCTTCGGCATGACCGAGCTGTGCAACGGCGTCTGTTACCTCGACGCCGCCCACGAGCAGAGCAAGCTGGGCGCGCTCGGGGCACCGTTCCCCGGGGTGCAGATCCGCATCGTCGACGAGCACTTCCGGCCGGTCGGCCCGGACGTCGAGGGGGAGATCATCGTCCGGGGGGAGAAGGTGTCGCCCGGCTACTGGAACGACGACGAGGCCAACCGGCGCAGCCGGCGCGACGGCTGGTTCCGCACCGGCGACGTGGGCCGCATCGACGCCGACGGCTACCTGTGGTTCGTCGACCGCCGGGCCGACCTGATCAAGTCCGGTGGGGAGAACATCGCCAGTGCCGAGATCGAACGGGTCCTCGCCCAGCACCCCGACGTCGCCGAGGTCGCCGTGATCGGGGTGCCCGACCCGCAGTGGGACGAGGTGCCCAAGGCGTTCGTCATCCTCCGTGGCGGCGCGAGCGCCACCGCCGAGGAGCTGCGCGCGCACTGCCGGGCCGAACTGGCCCGTTACAAGGTCCCCCGGCACGTGCAGCTGGTGACGTCGTTGCCGCGCAACGACTCCGGCAAGGTGCTGAAGAAGGCGCTGCGCGAGGCGGCGGTGTCCGGGTGAGCACCGCGAACCTCGCCGCGATGCTGGCCGGTAACGCCCGCCGGTTCGCCGACGCCGACGCGCTGGTCTTCGCCGACCGCCGGTGGACCCACCGGCAGCTCGACGACGACGTCAACGCCCTGGCCGCCGGTCTGGCCACCGAGGGGGTACGCCGGGACGCCCGGATGGCGGTCGTCGCGGACAACGTCCCCGAGTTCCTCCTGCTCTGCCTGGCCCTGGCGAAACTCGGCGCGGTCGTGGTCCCGCTGAACTACCGGCTCACCGCGGGGGAGCTGGCCCGGTTGCTGGCGCACGCGCGGGTCGGGGCGGTCGCCACCGTGCCGGAGTTCGCCGCGCTCACCGCCGCCGCCCTCGCCGACCTGCCGCAGGTACGCCGGTTCGCGCTGGAGCCGATCGACGACGGCTGGACCGACGTGCGGGCGCTCGTCGCGGCGCACCGGGGCGCGCGGGTCGCCGACGCCGACCTCGACGACGCGGCCCTGCAACGGATCGTCTACACGTCCGGCACCACCAGCCTGCCCAAGGGGGTGCTGCTCACCCACGGCAACGTGAACCGGAACATGCACGCCCAGATCGTCGAGCTGGGGCTGCGGCCGACGGACCGGATCCTCAACGTCGCGCCGCTCTACCACGTCGGCGGCACCGACCTGCCCGGCTTCGGCATCTGGCACGTCGGGGGCGCCATGGTGCTGCACCGCCGGTTCGTGCCGGCGGCCGTGCTGCGGGCGATCGAGACGGAACGGATCACCGGCATGGTGGTCGCGGCGACCATGCTGGACCTGGTCCGCCGCGAGCCCACCGCCGCCGCCGCCGACCTGTCGTCGGTCCGCTGGCTGATCTTCTCGCAGGTCACCTCGGCGCTGTTCGGGGTGGCCCGGGGGCTGTTCCCGAACGCCCGGCTGATGGAGGGGTACGGCCTGACCGAGACGTGCAGCGGGCTGACCTACCTCGACGCCGCGCACCAGGAGTCCAAGCAGGGGTCGGTGGGGCTGCCGGTGCCGTGGGTCCAGGTCCGGGTGGTCGACCCGGACGGTGCGGACGTGCCGGTCGGCGCGCCCGGTGAGGTGGTCGCACGCGGGCCGAAGGTGAGCCCCGGCTACCTCGACGATCCGGCGGCGACCGCCGCCGCGTTCCGGGACGGGTGGTTCCACACCGGTGACATCGGCTGTTTCGACGCCGACGGTTACCTCTACATCCGTGACCGGCTCAAGGACATGATCCGCAGTGGTGGGGAGAACATGTCCAGCGCCGAGATCGAGAACGTGCTGGCCGACCATCCGCTGGTGCTGGCCGCCTCGGTGGTGGCCGCCCCGCACCCGGTGTGGCAGGAGGTGCCGGCCGCGTTCGTGGTGGCCCGGCCGGGGTTGACGCCCGAGGCGCTGATCGCGCACGCCGGGCAGCGGTTGGGTCGGTTCAAGGTGCCCAAGGAGGTCTACCTGGTGCCGGAGTTCCCCACCAACCCGTCCGGCAAGGTGCTCAAGCGGACCCTGCGGGAGCTGCGTTCGACCCTGCGCCCGGACTGGACGTACGACGACGCCCGGCGCGACTGAGCCGCTCGTCGGGTCGGGCGGGCCGCCCCGGCGTCACCTGTCGGTGGCGGCGTGGCGCAGCAGGGCGAGGGTGTGCACCAGGGCGAACCGTCGGGTGCCCCGGCCCAGCTCGTCCCACGGCTTCTTCCAGGTCATCCGCCGGGCGACGTCCCACGCGGTGTCGCCGTCGCGGGCCAGGCCCCGGACCGTCGCGACCTCGTCGCGGTGGAACGCGGTGAGGGCCTGCGCGCGGGCGGCGACGTCGCGGTAGGGGAACTGGTGGGCGGGGCAGGCGATGGCGGCCCCGAGGTCGCCGATGCGGGCCAGCGTGCCGAACAGGTCGGCGGCCGGGTCGTCGTCGGGGCGGCTGACGATGGCGAGTTGGGTCGGGCCCTCGGCCATCATCGTGTCACCGGTGAACACGAGGCCCCGGGAGTCGACGTAGACGGTGTGGCCGTAGGTGTGCCCGGGGGCGGGTAGGGCGCGGACGGTCACGTCGCCGAAGCGGAATTCGGTGTCGTCGGCCACGGCCACGTCGAGCCGCAGGTCCTCCCGGTGCACGGCGACGGCGACCGCGTCGGCGTACATGGCGGCGACGACGTCGGGCGGGGCGCCGGTCAGGTCGAGTGCGCTGCGTACCTGCTGGAGGAAGGTGCCGCGCCGCCGGTGCATGGTGGCGAAGTCGTCGGCCGCGCCCATCACCACCCGCGCGCCGGATGCGGTGCGTACCCGGTCGGCGAACCCGACGTGGTCGGGGTGGTTGTGGGTGAGCAGGACCGCCGTGATGGTGTCGACCCGCTGGCCGATGGCGACCAGCGACCGTTGGAACGACGCCCAGCAGCTCGGGTGGTCGTAGCCGGCGTCGACGAGGACGGGGCCGTCGCCGGTGGTGATCAGGAAGACGGTGATGGACCGCAGGGCGCTGCCGTGCAGGGGGACCGGGATGGCCCAGACACCGTCGACGACCTGGGCGGGGACCGGCACCTGGCGGGCCCGCCAACTGGCGGCGTGGGCGTCGATCGCGGGTCTGGACATCGTCGGGAGGCTCCCTTACTGTGGGACACCAACATACCGGATGGTCGGAATCTAGCTCAAGGAGTCCGATGAGCGAGGAGCGGACCGGGTTCCGGCTCTGGGCAGCCGCGGAACCGGACCTGTGCGCGATCGTGACCGCCGATGACCGGCGGATCTCCTACGGTGACCTGTTCGCCGAGGTCAACCGGATCTCGCACGGGCTGCGTACCCACGCGGGCCTGCGGCCCGGCGACACCGTCGCGGCGGTGATGACCAACAGCCCCGGCCTGGTCGCGCTCTATCTCGCGGCGATGCAGTCCGGGCTCTACCTGGTCACCCTCAACTACCACCTCACCGCGCCCGAGGTCGGCTACATCCTCGCCGACAGCGCCGCCCGGGTGGTGGTGGGCTCCGAGCGGGTCGAGGACGTGGTGGTCGACGCCGCCGGTGCCGCGCCCGACATCCAGGTCTTCGTCGACGGCACGCCCCGCACCGACCGGGCCCGACCGCTCTCGGCGCTCACCGCCGACATGCCCGCCACCAGCCCGGCGCAGACCCCGGCCGGGTCGCTGATGATGTACACCTCCGGCACCACCGGCCGGCCCAAGGGGGTCAAGCGTCCGCTCAGCGGCGTCGACGCGGACACCGGCGCGCTGACCTACGTCTGGTTGTTCCGGGAGTTCGGCATGGAGCGCGACGCGTTCGCGTCCTGGCTGGTGTCGGCCCCGATGTACCACTCGGCCAACATCACCCCGGCGATGGGCGCGCTGCACGCCGGCGGCACGATGGTGCTGATGGACGGCTGGACGCCGGAGGGCTTCCTGCGCCGGGTCCAGGAGCGTCGGGTCACCGGCACCAGCATGGTGCCGACCCACTTCTACCGGTTGCTGCAGCTGCCCGAGGTGGTCCGCGACCGCTACGACGTCTCCTCGCTGCGCTACGTGCTGCACGGCGCGGCACCCTGCCCGCGCGAGGTCAAGCAGCGCATCCTCGACTGGTTCGGCCCGGTGGTCTACGAGTACTACGGCTCGACCGAGGTCGGCACCACCGTCGCGCGACCCCACGAGTGGCTGGCCCACCCGGGCACGGTCGGCCGGCCGGCCTCGATCTCCACCCTGCGCATCCTCGACGAGCTGGGCAACGAGGTGCCCGTCGGACAGACCGGCATCGTCTACATGCGCCAGGGCGACGACCGGGTCGAATACCACAACGATCCCGGCAAGACCGACGGCGCGCGCCGCGACGGCCTGCTGACCGTCTGGGACGTCGGCCACGTCGACGCCGACGGGTTCCTCTACATCACCGGCCGCGCGGCCGAGCTGATCCTGGTCGGCGGCGTCAACGTCTACCCGGCCGAGATCGAGGCGGCGTTGATCGGCCACGACTGGGTCGCCGACGTCGGGGTCGTCGGCACGCCCGATCCGGAATTCGGCGAGGTTCCCCAGGCCCATGTCGTGCTGGCCGACACCGCGCCCGACCCGGAGGAGGCACTGGCGGAGCTGCGCCGTTACCTCACCGAGCGGTTGGCCAAGCCGAAGCGTCCGCAGTCCTACGTCGTGCGCGACGCGCTGCCCCGCGACCCGAACGGCAAGCTCTACAAGGCCCGGCTCACCCGCGCCGGACAGGCCGGCGCGTGACCGGCGACATCGACGACCAGGTGGGAGGTGGGCATGGACTTCGCTGACAGTGACACCGACCTGGCGTTCCGGCGCGAGGCCGGCAGGTGGCTCGACGGGGCGCTGGCCGACGTGCCCGACCAGGAGGAGCTGACCCAGGACGAGCGGGAGCACTGGTCGCGGGTGTGGCAGGACCGGCTCTGCGCCGGCAACTGGGCCGGGCTGTCCTGGCCGGTCGCGCACGGCGGCCGGGGGATGGATGCGCTGGCGCAGGCCGTCTTCAACGAGGAGGCCGCAGTACGCGGTGCCCCGTACCCGCTCAACGGAGTGGGCATGATGCTGGCCGGGCCGACGATCATCGTGCACGGCACCGACGCCCAGCAGGCCCGGCACCTGCCCGGCATCCTGCGTGGCGACGAGTACTGGTGTCAGGGCTTCAGTGAGCCCGGCTCCGGGTCGGACCTGGCCAGCCTGACCACGGCGGCGACCCGGGTCGACGGGGGTTGGCGGATCAACGGGGCCAAGATCTGGACGTCCAACGCGCACAACGCGTCGAAGTGCCTGCTGCTGGCGCGCACCGACCCCGACGCGCCGAAGCACCGGGGCATCACCTACTTCCTCGCCCCGATGGACGGGTTCACCGTCCGGTCACTGGTGATGATCAACGGGGACACCGAGTTCAACGAGATGTTCCTCGACGACGTGTTCGTCGCCGACGACGACGTGCTCGGCGGGGTCGGCAACGGCTGGACCGTCGCGCTCACCACGCTCGCGTTCGAACGCGGCAGCATGGCGCTGAACCTCTGGGTGTGGGCCCGCCAGGCGGTGGACCGGCTGATCGACGTCGCGGTCGAGCGGGGCGTGGCCGACGACAGCGCGTTCGCCGACGCGGTGGGCGCGTTGCAGTGCGACGCCGAGGCGGTCCGGATCGGGTCGATGCGGATGCTGGGCGAGAGCCGGGCCGGCGGCGTACCCGGGCCGGAGACCTCGGCGCTCAAGAGCCTGTGGGCCCGGGTGGTGCAGCACGCCAACCGGCTCGCCGTGCAGCTCGACGAGGCCGGCGGGGTGCTGGTCGACGGCGACGGCGCCGCCGCCCGGATGCGCCGCTACCTGCGGGCCCGCGCCCACACGATCGAGGGCGGCACGGAGGAAGTCCAGAAGTCGATTCTCGCGGAGCGGGTGCTGCGCCTGCCCCGCTCACGCTGAGCGGAGTGGTCTGGTGCGTGCGACATTCACCGAGGAACAGCGGGAGATCGGTGCGACCGTGGGCGCGCTCGCGGACGCCGACCGGGGCACGGCCCGCGAGTTGCAGGTCGGCCCGTGGCGGGCCCCGGCGGCTGACGGTCCGCTGCTGCGGGACTTCGGGCTGCTCGGGGTGCCCGAGCCGGCCGGTGGCATCGGGTCGGGCCTGATCGACCTGCTGGTCGCCGTGGAGGCGCTCGGTGGGCGGCTGGTGCCGAGCCGGTTCCCGGCGCACGCGGCGGCGGTCCAGCTGCTCTGCGGCGAGGAGCGGCGCACCGGTCCGCTCCCCGACGAGGTGCTCGACGGTCGCCGGGTGCTCACCCTGGCCGTCGACGTGCCGGGCAGCTCCGGGTGGGCCGACGGGGTGGTGCCGGACCCGCTGGTGCGGACCCTGGTGCCGTACGCGGCGCAGGCCGACGGCGTCGTCGCCCTCGGCCCGGACGGGGTCTGGTTCGCCGACCCGGTCCGGACCACCGCGCGGCAGTCGGTGGACCCGTCGGTGCCGCTGTCGGACCTGACGGTGGCCGCGCCCGAGCGGACACAGCCCGCCGGAACCGGCCCGCTGCGGGCCGCGCTGGTGGTGGCGGCCGAGCTGTGCGGGGTGGCGCAGGGGGCGATCGATCTGGCCGCCGAGCAGGCCCGGACGCGCCGGCAGTTCGGTCAGGTGATCGGCGCGTTCCAGGGGGTCGCGTTCCCGCTGGCCGAGGCGGCCACCGCCCGCAAGGCGGCATGGGACCTGACCCTGTACGCGGCGTGGGCGGTCGACACCGGTCGCCCGGACGCCGGGGTCCAGGTGCACGCCGCGAAGGCGGCGGCCGGGCAGGCGGCGGTGTTCGCCGCGGAGCGGTGCATCCAGGTGCACGGCGGGATGGGCATCACCATGGAGGCGGACCCGCACCTGTTCCTGCGCCGGGCGTTCGTGCTCGACGCCCGGTGCGGTCGGGGGTCGTGGCACCGGCGACGGACCGGGGAACTGCGTATCCGGGCACGTCGGGCCGGGCGGGGCTGACCTGCGGAAGTCTTGCCGGGCACCAACCCGGGCAGTAGCATACCGGCTGGTCGGAATAAATGAGGAGAAGGCCGTGAAGTTCGGAATCATGAACCTGTTCCCGGTGGCCGACGGCGCATCGGACCACCAGGTGCTCCGAGAGACCCTCGACGAGATCCAGCTGGCCGACGAGCTGGGCTTCGACTCGATCTGGCTCGCCGAGCACCACTTCTCGAAGTACGGCATCCTCGGCAGCCCGGTGAACTTCGGCATGGCCGTCGCCGAGCGGACCCGGCAGATCACCATCGGCACCGCCGTCCTGGTCCTCCCGCTGCACCACCCGCTGCGGCTGGCCGAGGACATCGCCGCCCTCGACGTGCTCAGCGGCGGCCGGGTCTCCATCGGCGTCGGCCGCGGCTACCAGCCCGCCGAGTTCGCCGGCTTCGGGGTGCCCCTGGCGGAGTCCAAGCAGCGCTACCAGGAGACCCTGGATATCCTGCGGCTCGCGCTGTCGCAGGAGAACTTCTCCTACCACGGCGAGATCTTCCACTACGACAACGTCACCACCTACCCGAGGCCGTTCACCCCGGGCGGGCCGCCGATCCTGCAGGGCACGGTCTCCCCGGAGAGCTTCCGGGAGCGGGGCGCGGTCGGCGAGTCGATCATCACCTCACCGAACTTCACGCCGTTGGGCATCATGCAGAAGAACTTCGCCCTCTACCGGCAGAGCATGCGGGACAACGGCTTCGACATCTCCACCTACGACCTGCCGTTCATGCAACAGGTCTGGTGCGGCGACAGCGAGGAGGGCCTGCGCGCGGCGGCCCAGGCGGCGATGAACTACTACAAGTCCGTCGGGAAGGTCATCCCCGGCTCGGAGGACGCCATCGCCCAGGAGCGGTCCTACTATGCGGCCGTCGCCAAGAACATCGAACTGCTCACCCTGGAGCAGACGCTGACCCACGGCGGCAACTTCGGCTCCGCCCAGCGCGTCATCGACACCATCGAGATGCTGCGCGAACAGCTCGGCATCAACCACTACATCGGCTGGCTGCGGATCCCGTCCCTGGACCGCAAGGCCGCGCTGCGCTCGATGGAGGAGTTCGCCGACAAGGTCATCCCGCACTTCCGGGCCCAGGACCGCGCCGCCGAGCGGGTAGCCACTCCTGAGGCGGTCGCCGGGTGAAGATCAGCTGCTTCCTGAGCGCCCAGTTCGACCCGTCGGCGTCGGCCACCGAGGGCATCGACGGCGTACTGGCCCAGGCCGCCGCCGCCGAGGCGGCCGGCTTCCACGCCGTCTACCTCGGCCACCACTACCTGGCCCGGTCGGCGTTCGTCCAGCCCATCCCGCTCGCCGGCTACCTCGCCCACGCCACCTCCCGGGTGCGGATCGGGTTCGGGGTCCTGCTGGCCCCGCTGCTGAATCCGGTAGCCCTCGCCGAGGACCTCGCCTCCCTCGACGTGCTCTGCGGCGGCCGGTTGACCGTCGGCATCGGCGCCGGCTACCGCCGCCGCGAGACCACCGCGTTCGGCGTCGCCTGGGAGGACCGGCTGCGCCGACTGCGGGAGTACGTGCCGATGCTGCGCGCCCTGTGGAACGGCGAGACGATCGACGCCGCCGGCAGCTGGGGCGAGGTGCCCGGCGCGTCCCTGGCGCTGCGCCCGGTCCAGCCCGGCGGCCCACCGCTGTGGATCGGCGCGTTCGCCGAACCGGCGATCCGCCGCGCCGCCCGGCTGGACGCCCCATGGCTGATCGGCCCGAAGGGCGACGACGCCGAGCTGGCCCGGATGCTCGGCATCTACCGGGCAGACCTGGCCGAGCGCGGCTTCTCCCTGGACCGGGAGTACCCGATGAGCCGCGAGGCGTACCTCGGCGACAGCTACCCGGCGGCCGTCGCGGCCGTCCGTCCGCACCTGCAACGCCAGTACGCGGGCTACAAGTCGTGGGACGACGCCCAGTCCCTCGACCTCGACCGGTACCTCGCCGAGGACTGCCTGGTCGGCTCGGCCGACGAGATCGTCGCCAAGCTGCGCCGCTGGGAGAGCGAGCTGGGCATCACCGAGGTCTCGCTGCGTCACCAGTTCGTCGGCGCGGGCCAGGACGAGGCGATGGAGCAACTCGCCCGCTTCGGCGCGGAGGTCATCCCGAGGCTCGCCGCGACCGCCCCCGGGGTGACCCGGTGAGCGCCGGTGGTCCAGCGGGCGCCGGTGGCCCGGTGGATGAGGGTGACCCGGTGAGCGCCGGCAACCTGGCCGGCATCCTGGAGGGCCGGTGCGCCGACCGGGCCGACCTGCCCGGCCTGTACGGCGAGGACGGCAGGTCGTGGACGTTCGACCAGATCGACCTGCTCGCCGGGGGTGTCGCCGCGGCACTGCGGGCCGAGGGCGTCGGCCCCGGCGACCGGGTCGCCTGCTACCTGACCAACGGGCCCGAGATCGTGTTCCTGCTCTTCGGGGCCTGGAAGATCGGCGCGGTGCCGGTCACCGTCAGCAGCCTCTACAACGCCGCCGAGCTGGCCGAGTCGGTGGCCAAGACCGCGCCCCGGCTGCTGCTGGTCGACGACCGTCGCCCCGACGTGGTCGCCGCGTTCCTCGCCGCCCGGGCTGCCGCCGGGGACGCCGCCCGGGCCGCCCCCGGGAACGACGACGCCGACGGCACCGGGGCGGGTGACGTCGCCGCAGGGCCCCCGGTGCGCTCCGTCACGGCGTCGCTGGCCGGGGTGCCGGCGTTGCCGTGGCGGCGGGAGGTGCGGGTCACCGGCGTCGAGGTCGGGCCGGAGGCCGAGGCGTGCATCCTGTTCACCGGCGGCACGACCGGGCGACCGAAGGCGGTCAGTGTCACCCACGGCGGGACGCGGGAGTCGCTGATGCGGCTGGCCCGGGTCACCACCGGCACCGGGGCCGAGGGCACCGCCGCGCCGGACGCCAGGCCGAACCTCATCGCCCTGCCGCTGTTCCACAGTGGCGGCCAGCACGCGCTGCTGTTCGCGTACTTCGTCGGCCGGCCGGCGGTGGTCTGGGAACGCTTCGGCGTCGACCGGCTCGCCGACCTCATGGCGCGGTTCGGGTTCGACAACCTCTTCCTGCTGCCCACCATGGTCTTCGACATCGTGCACGCCGACCGGGACCTGCCGTTCGCCGGGGTCAAGTCGGTCCTGGTGGCCGGGCAGGCGATCTCCTGGCCGGTGCGGCGCGCGTTCGAGGAACGCTACCGGGTGCCCATCCTGGTCAACTACGGCTCGACCGAGGCCGGGCACATCGCCGGCTGGACCGGCCGGGACATGAAGGCCGGCCGGTGGAAGCCCGGCTCCGCCGGGCGGGTCTACCCGGGCGTCGAGCTGGAGATCCGCGACGACGCCGGCACCGCGCTGCCGTCCGGTGCCCAGGGTGAGGTGGTGGTCCGCTCCGCCCTGACCCGGGGGTACGTCGACGACGCCGCCGCCTCGGCCGAGCTGGTCCGCGACGGGTGGGTGCACACCGGCGACATGGGCTACGTCGACGCCGACGGGGTGCTCTTCCTGGTCGGCCGCAAACGGGACATGATCAAGTGCGGGGGTTTCCAGGTCTGGCCCGAGGAGATCGAGGACGAACTGCGGGCCCATCCGCTGGTGCGCGACGTCCGGGTGCTCGGCCGCCCGGACGACCGGCTGGGCGAGATCCCGGTGGCGCTGGTGGTCCGGGCCACCGACGGCACGGTCGACGACACCGACCTTTCCGCGCGGCTCGTCGCGTACGCCCGGGAGCGGCTGGCCCACTTCAAGACCCCCCGGCGCATCGAGTTCGTGCCGGCCCTGGAACGCAGCGCCACCGGCAAGATCAGCCGCGTGGCGGACCCGGCGGCGCAGCCGGCCGGGGCCGGCGCGGCAGCACCGTCGCCCGACCCGACCGACGCCGACCACGCGGCGGCCGCCGCACCGGCGGCGGACAGCGTCGCCTCCGTGGCGGTGTCCCGGCCGCACGACGGCCGGACCAGCCGACCGACAGCTAGGGGGAGCCGATGAGGTTCGGCATCATGGCGTCGCACCAGTATCCGCCCGGCGACGACCTCCGCAGGCACCTCGACGACCTGTTCGGCACGGTCGAGCTGGCCGCGGAGCTGGGCTACGACTCGGTGTGGACGATCAACCACTTCCAGTCCAACCTGGCCACCCCGCAGCCGATCTCGATGCTGGCGAGCCTGATCCCGCGCTCGGGGGAGATGCTGCTCGGCACCGGCATCCTGCTGCTGCCGATGTTCCACCCGGTGCACGTCGCCGAGGAGTTCGCCACCCTGGACCACCTCTCCGGCGGGCGGGTGGTCCTCGGCGTCGGTGCGGGCTACCGGGACAACGAGTTCGCCGCCTTCGGGGTCGACCCGGAGAGCCGGTTCCGCCGCTTCGACGAGAGCCTGCGGCTGATCCGGGCGCTGTGGACCGGAAAGCCGGTCACCCACGACGGGGAGTTCTATCCCCAGGTCGACGCCACCATCGGCATCCCGCCGCTGACCCCGGGCGGCCCACCGATCTGGATCGGCGCCGGGGGCAAGAAGGCGGTCCGTCGGGCCGCCCGGCTCGGTGACGCCTGGTACGCGCCGGGCAACTCCCCGAGCCGCCGGTTCCTGCCCGAGCACCTGGCCGTCTACAACGAGGCGCTGGCCGAGTACGGGCGGGACCCGGCGACGGTGCAGCGGCCCGTCGGCGTGGAGCTGTACTGCGCGCCGAGCACCGAACAGGCCGTCGCGGAGGCGCTACCACACGCCCGGGTCGAGTACTCGACGTACGCCGAGTATCCGGCGCTGCGCTGGCAGCGGGACCGGTTCGACGAACTGGTCCGCAACACGCTGCTGCTGGGCTCGCCCGAATTCCTCGTCGAGCGGATCAGCGCGCTGCGGGACCTGGGCTTCGACCACCTGATCTTCCGTCCCGGGTGGCTCGGGATGCCGACCGACAAGCTCCGCGCCTCGCTGCGGCTGTTCGCCGCCGAGGTGATCCCCGCCTTCCGTCCCACCACCTGACCTAAGGAACCCGCCGTGAAGAAGACCGAAGCCGAGCTGCTGGAAAGCCAGTGGGACGTCGAGAACATGGAGGTCGACCCCGAGGTCCTGGCGAAGTACGTCCGCTACGACGTCGACGAGGAACGGGCCGTCGCCACCATCACCTTCGACCGCCCGGAGCGACTCAACGCCATCCCGGTGGCCGCCTTCGAACGCGTCGGCGACCTGGTGAAGGAGGCCGAGACCGACGACCGGGTCAAGGTCATCGTGTTCACGGGGGAGGGGGAGCACTTCGGCACCGGCGCCGACGCCGCCGAACTCGGCCACTACATCGGCTACAAGACCGGCACCGACAAGGCGTCCCGGCGTCGCCCGGCGCAGCGGCAGCGCATCCTGCCCGACCGCAACGTGCTCAGCTCCGGCTTCACCCGACCGATCATCGAGTCGCTCAAGGCGACCATCTGCCAGGTGCAGGGCTACTGCTACGGCGGGCACTTCCAGATCGCGCTCTCCGCCGACATCGTCATCGCCTCCCCGGACGCCCGGTTCACCCACCCGGCGTTCCGCTACCTCGGTCCCGCCCCGCAGGACATGTACCACTGGATCGAGAAGGTCGGCCTGACCACGATGAAGGACGTCATGCTCACCATGCGGGCGATCGGTGCCGAGGAGGGTGAGCGCAAGGGCCTGGTCACCAAGGTCGTACCCCGTGAGGACCTGCAACGTTGGGTCGACGACTACGCCGACGCGATCGCGGTGATGCCGCTGGACTCGCTGATGATGGGTAAGTCGATGATGCAGGTGGTGATGGAGGCCCGGGGTAAGGGTCTCGGGGCGATGACGGGTTGGGTCGGGCACGGCTGGGCCACCAACGTCAGCTTCGCCGAGGGGGACTGGAACTTCCTCAAGGAGCGCCGGGAGAAGGGCATCGGGCAGGCGCTGGCCGACCGGGACCGGCTCGTCGCCCCGTACTTCCGGCTCAGCGACAGCCGGTCGCGGGAAGAGTAGGCGACGGCGTGAAGTTCGGCATCCTGCTCGACCACCAGTACGCCCCCGGCGACGACCTGGGCCGGCGCATCGGTGAGACCGTCGAGTACGTCCAGCACGTCCGCGACCTGGGCTACGACTCGGTCTTCGGCATCCACCACTACCTGTCGTCGCTGAGCACCCCGCAGCCGCTGCCGCTGCTGAGCCGGCTCATCGACCACTCCGGGACGATGCAACTCGGCACCGGCATCCTCATCCTGCCACTGGGCCACCCGGTGCACTGGGCCGAGGAGATCGCCACCATCGACCAGATGTCCGGTGGCCGGTTCGTCCTGGGCATCGGGTCGGGCTACCGGGACGCCGAGTTCACGTCGTTCGGTATCGAACGGCGCACCCGGGTGTCCCGGATGAACGAGGCCCTCGCCGTGATGCAGCAACTGTGGACCGGGGAGCCGGTGCACCACGAGGGCAAGCACTTCACCCTGGACGGGGTGCGGTGCAGCGTACTGCCGGTGCAGCGCCCGCACCCGCCGGTCTGGGTGGGCGCCAACGGCCCGACCGGCATCGCCCGGATCGCCCGGCAGGGGCTGCCCTGGCTGGCCCCGTCCAACGTGCGCCGCAACTGGGCCGTCGGCAACCTGGCCGACTACCGCGAACAGCGACGGGCCGCCGGCTTCGACGAACGGGACGCGGTCTTCCCGATCCACCGGGACCTGTGCGTGGCCGACTCCGCCGAGGCGGCGTTCGCCGTTGCCGGTGAACAGGTGAAACGCTCCTACGGCGAGTACGTCCAGTACGGCATGGACTTCTTCGAGTCGCAGTGGGACGCGATCAAGGAAAAGGCGCTCTTCTTCGGCTCGCCCGACGACATCGCCGCCAAGATCCAGGATTTCGCCGACGCCGGCTACAACCACTTCGTGTTCCGGGCCCAGTGGCTCGGCCTGCCGATCGAACGGTCGATGGAGATCGTCGAGCGGTTCGCCCGCGAGGTCATGCCGAGGTTCCGCCCATGAGGATCGGTCACGTGATCGTCCCCGCCGACGACCTGGACGCCCAACTAGCCTTCTACACCGCGCTCGGGTTGACCGTGAAGTTCCGCGACGGCGACCGGTACGCCGCGGTCACCGACGGCACGGTCACCATCGGCCTCGCCGACGCCACCCAGCAACCCGTCGCCGGCCGCACCGTGCTCAGCATCCAGGTCGACGACCTCGACGCCTGCCTGGCCCACCTGATCGCCGCCGGCGCCACCGCCACCGACCCGGTGACCGGCCCCCACGAACGCCGGGCCCTGGTCACCGACCCCACCGGCACCCCCCTGACCCTCTACCAACCCCACCCCTGACCACCCCAAACCCACCCCACCCCAAACCCACCCCCACCCCGCTCCTGCTCCGGTGATCAAGAGAAAAGCGTCAGGAATGATCTCCACGATGACGTAAACCTCTTGATCAACTGACGCAAATCTCTTGATCACCGCGACGGCGGGGCAGGGCGTGGGGCGGGAGGGAGGGCCGGCGGGACGGAGATCGGGACTGTGTGGGGCGGGCGGTGGGACGAGAAGGAGACGTACGTGAGTGTGAGTGACGAGCTGCGGGACCGTACCGTCGGCGTGCTCGGCGGGACCGGGCCGCAGGGGCGGGGGTTGGCCCGGCGCTTCGGGGCGGCCGGGTTGGACGTCGTGCTGGGGTCGCGGGACGCCGGGCGGGCCGCGCAGACGGCCGCCGGGTTGCCCGGCCGGGTCCGGGGCGGGTCGAACGCCGACGCCGCCGCGCAGGCCGACATCGTGGTGGTCGCGGTGCCGTGGGACGGGCATGCCGAACTGCTCACCACGCTCGCCCCGGCGCTGGCCGGGAAGATCGTCGTGGACTGCGTGAACCCGCTGGGCTTCGACAAGCAGGGTGCCTATGCCCTGCCCGTCCCGGAGGGCTCCGCCGCCCAGCAGGCCGCCGCGATCCTCACCGGGTCGCGGGTCGTCGCCGCGTTCCACCACGTCTCCGCCGTACTCCTGGAGGACCCGGATCTCGACACGGTCGACACCGACGTGCTGGTGCTCGGCGACGACCGGGAGGCCACCGACCTGGTCCGGGCGCTCGCCGACACCATTCCGGGGGTACGGGGCGTGTATGGCGGGCGGCTGCGCAACGCGCACCAGGTCGAGGCGTTCACCGCCAACCTCATCTCGGTCAACCGGCGCTACCGCGCCCACGCGGGCCTGCGGATCACCGACGTGTGATCCGGTCCGGGCAGAGGGAGCAGACGGCACCGATCTCCCCCGGACCACCGCAGGGGTCACGGTCACTCGGTTGACCCCTGCACCCGGTCCGTCGACCCCGTCGGTCCTTGACCCCGTCGGTCCGTCGACCCCTGCACCCGGTCCGTCGGTCCGTCGACCCCGTCGGTGAGGTACCCCCGTCGGTCAGGTGACCCCACCCGTCGACCCGCCGGTTCGCTGGCCCCGGCGTTGCGTGTCCGCATCGGGGCGGCGCGGGCGACGGGGTCGCTCAGTACGCGTAGGTGACCGAGACGGTGGCGTTGGGGCAGCCGCCGGCCAGGCTGGTCAGGGCGCTCCTCTCGACGCTGTCCACGGTGAGCCGCCAGCGGATCTTGGTGGCCACCCATTCGGTGACGTACCGGCACCGGGCGGCGGCGTACGGCGGCAGCCAGCTGGCCGGGTCCTGGTCGCCCTTGGACTGGTTGACGTTGTCGGTGACGGCGGCCAGCGGGCGGCTGTCGCCGAGATCGTTGGCGTACGCCTGGCGGCGGCTGGTGCTCCAGGTACGCGCGCCGGAGTCCCACGCCTCGGCCAACGGCACCATGTGGTCGATGTCGAGGTCACCGGTGGCGGTCCAGGAGGCGTTGTCGTAGTAGGAGTACCAGCGTCCCCCGGCCAGCGCGCAGGTGCCGGTGACGGTGGGCGCGCTGACCGCCTCGGCGAGCAGCACCTCGTTGCGGGTGGTGCAGCCGTCGCCGTCGGCGTCGATCCAGTGCGGGAAGAGGTCGCGGCTGTAGCCGGTGCGGTTCTCGGCGGCGACGGGCAGGCCGGCGACGGCGGTGGTCAGCGGGGCGGAGTAGCCGGCGGCCTCGGCGGGGTGGGCGAGGCCGAGCGTGGCGGCGAGGACCGCGGTGGGGATGGTCGCGGCGGCACGCAGGCGTCGGTTCATGGGTGCTCCGTCCGGTCAGATGCGGCTCCGTTGCCACATGTATAGACGGAAGTCGAATGGTCGGTCTACCGGTCGTTGCGTGAACGGTGGCGGAAATCGCCGGTCAGCGTCGGGCCGGCAGCCGACCCAGCTTGTCCGGGTTGACCACCAGCAGGAGCCGTTCGATGCCCCGGGCCGAGGTGTCCACCGTGATCAGGGTGACCGGGCGGTCGGTGGCGACCAGTACCGCCGGGCCGCCGTTGACCTCGACCAGGTCGACCGTCGTCGCCCGCCAGTACTTGCGTCGCACGTTGTCCAGGAAGTTCGTCACCCGGGCCACCCCGCACACGTCCAAGCGGGCCGCGTGCACCCGGCCGCCGCCGTCGGCACGGGCCACCACGTCGGCGGTGAGCAACCGTTCCAACGTGGTCAGGTCGCCGTCGCGGGCCGCGCCGAGGAACGCCCGCGTCAGCTGCCGCCGTCGCTGCGGCGGGGCGGGCGCGGACCCCGCCACGGCAAGGTGCCGCCGGGCCCGACTGGCCAGCTGCCGGGCGTTCGGCTCCGACGTGCCGAGCACCTCGGCGATCTCCCGGTACGGGTAGTCGAACGCCTCGCGCAGCACGTACGCGGCCCGTTCGGCGGGAGCCAGCCGTTCCAACAGCAACAGCACCGCCACGTCCAACGCGGCCGCCCGTTCCGCACCGAGGGTCGGGTCGGCACTCGTGTCGACCGGCTCGGGCAACCACGGCCCCACGTACGTCTCCCGGGTGGCGCGGGCGGAGGTGGCCGCGTTCACCGCCAGCCGGGTGGTCGTCGTGGTGAGGAAGGCCGCCGGGTTGCGTACCCCGCTGCGGTCGGTGCCCTGCCAGCGCAGCCACGCCTCCTGCACCACGTCCTCGGCTTCGACGACGCTGCCCAGCATCCGGTAGGCCAGCCCGAACAGCCTCGGCCGCACGTCGAGGAACGCGGCCAGGTCGGCCGCCGCGACGGCCGGTGGCTCGTCGGCGGCGGCCCCGGTCGTCATGGACCCACCGTAGGCGGTGCGCCGCAGGGGCCCGACGTCACCCGACGCCGGGCCCCCGCAACGGGTCAGCGTGCGCGCCACTGCGCCAACCGGGTGCCACCGGTACGGGCGGCGTCGCCGAGCGGGACCAGCGACTGCTCCGCCAGCAACGCCCCGAAGTAGCGCCCCTGCGGGTCGGTGACCACCGGCCGGGGGTCACCGGCGGCGGTCAGCGTCTCCCGGCCCAGCTCGTCCAGGCGCAACCGCTGCGGCCCGGCCAGCTCCACGATCCCGTCGACCGGTGCGCCGGCCGCGATCTCGGCCAGCGCCGTCACCACGTCGTCGGCGGCGATCGGCTGGATCAGCGCGGGCGGCAGGCGTACCTCGTCGCCCGCCACGGCGGACTCGACGATGGCCGGCACGAACTCGAAGAACTGGGTGGCGCGCACCACCGTCCACGGGATGTCCGCCCCGGCGATCAGCGCCTCCTGCGCCACCTTGGCCCGCATGTAGCCGCTGTCCGGGATGCGGTCGGCGCCGACGATCGACAGCGCCACATGGTGCCGTACGCCGGCCTTCGCCTCCGCCTCCAGCAGGGTGCGGGTGGACGTCTCGAAGAACGTCAGGACGGCGGTCTCCTCGAACGACGGCGAGTTCGACACGTCCACCACGACGTCGGCGCCGTCGAGCGCCTCGGCCACCCCCGCGCCGGTGAGCGTGTCCACCCCGGTACGGGGGGAGGCGGCCACCGTGTCGTGGCCCTGCTGCCCGAGCAGCGCCACCAGCCTGCTGCCGATCAGTCCGCTGCCCCCGATGACGACGATCTTCATGGTCGGTCCACTCCCTGTCTGCCCGTGGCGGTCCCACCGCCCCTGCACCACCAACGACCGGGCAGACCCCCGATCCGTGACAACTCCGGCCCGGCACGCCGTCCACCTGGCGGTTTGCCTACCGCAGCCGGGCCGCCGACGCCACCCACGCGGGTCGCTGGCCTGCGGTCACCCGTCCGTCGCCGGGCTGCTGCACCGGTCACCCCCGTCCGTCGCCGGGCCACCCCGCCGGGCATCCCGTCCGTCGCGGGGATGCCGTGCTGTGTTCCGTCGGCTGTTCGCGCACCGGGTAGCGTTCCCGCGGTGGGTGCGCCGGCACCCGGGTGAGGAGACACCATGGCGGGCACGACGACGGTGGAGGTTCCGACCAGTGACGGCGCGGCCGAG
Organism: Micromonospora sp. NPDC049257; assembly: GCF_040678915.1. Lineage (NCBI taxonomy): Bacteria > Bacillati > Actinomycetota > Actinomycetes > Micromonosporales > Micromonosporaceae > Micromonospora > Micromonospora sp. NPDC049257. Next base: position 354,107 of record NZ_JBFAQU010000004.1, on the reverse strand, counting down.
GCGTACCTGGCCCGGCCGGCCGGGGACGGGCCGTTCCCGGCGGTGCTGTTCTTCATGGACGCCTTCGGGTTGCGTCCCCGGCTCGCCGAGATGGCCGAGCGAATCGCCGCGCAGGGGTACCTGGTGCTCGTGCCGAACCTGTTCCACCGCGCCGGTCCGATGCCGCGCGTCGACCTCGCCGACCTGGCCGATCCGCAGCGGCGCGGCGAGCTGTTCGGCCGGATCGTGCCGCTGATCACCGCGCTGACCCCGGAGCTGGTGGCCCGGGACGCCGGGGCCTACCTGGACTTCCTCGCCGCCCGCGACGACGTCGCGGCCGGGCCGGTGGCGATCGTGGGGTACTGCATGGGTGGTACCAACGCGTTGCGCGCGATCGAGGCGCATCCGGACCGGATCGCGGCGCTGGCCAGCTTCCATGCCGGCCGGGTCGTCACCGACGCGCCGGACAGCCCGCACCGGGGAGTCGGCACGGTCACCGGTGAGCTGTACTTCGCCCACGCCGACCGGGACGATTCGATGACCGCCGACGACATCGCGGCGTTGGAGGGGGCGCTCGACGCCGCCGGGGTCGCCTACCGCTCCGAGGTGTACGCCGGAGCCCCGCACGGCTTCACGATGGCCGACACCGCCATGTACGACGAACAGGCCGCCGAGCGGCACTGGACGGCGTTGTTCGACCTGTTGGAACGGACCTTCCGGGGATCGGCGCGGCGTTCGGATGACGGTCCCCATGCGAGCGTATGACAGTCGCGTGACATTTGGTCCGTGGCGTCCCGCCGTGGTTTCACCGCCCGCCCACCCGGGGCAGAGTCCAGGTCGACAGCGACTCGCGGAGGGACGACACACGTGGAAGTACAGGGCTTCTTCACCGCCATCATCATCGGTCTGATCATCGGTGCCCTGGGTCGCCTCGTGGTGCCCGGGAAGCAGAAGATCTCGATCCTGCTGACCCTGGCCATCGGCGTGGTGGCCGCGATCCTCGGCACCCTGCTCGCCGGCGCGCTCGGGGTGGACGACACCGGGGGCATCGACTGGATCGAGCTGTTCCTCCAGGTGGCCTTCGCGGCCGGCGGCGTCGCCGTTCTCGCCGGCACGTACGGCCGACGTCGGCACTGACCCGCACCCCCTCGCGTCGGCCCGCCCTCTCCCCGGGGCGGGCCGACGCGGCCGTTGCGGGCGGGTGGCGGTTCGGGTACCCCCGGGGGTATGTTGGTGGCAGGAGGTGCACCGTGAAACTGCGACCGGAGATGACCGGCGACGCGTTGACCCGGCTCAAGCGGGCCCGGGGTCAGCTCAACGCCGTGATCGAGATGATGGAGAACGGCGAGGACTGCCGGGAGGCGTTGACCCAGCTCGCGGCGGTCTCCAAGGCCATCGACCGGGCCGGTTTCAAGATCATCGCCTCCGGGATGCGGCACTGCGACGCGGCGCGTGGGCGCGGTGAGACTCCCGAGATGACCGAGGCCGAGCTGGAGAAGCTCTTCCTGGCGCTGGCCTGACCCACGAACGGCACCCCGCCCGGCCCGCCTGAGCGCATTCCGGGCGGGTACTCCGTACCCCGGAACACGAACACCCGTCTGTCCGTTACATACCCCCAGGGGTATAAGTGAAAAGAGAGGTTTGTCATGACTGTTGAGGTGACGGTGCTCAGCACGTCCTCCCTCGGCGACCGCAGCTACCTGGCCTCCGACGGCCAGGTGGCGGTCGTGGTCGACCCGCAGCGCGACGTCGACCGCATCCTGCGCCTGGCCGGCCAGCGCGACGTCCGGATCACCCACGTGGTGGAGACCCACCTGCACAACGACTACGTCTCCGGCGGCCGGGAACTCGCCCGGCTCACCGGGGCCGAATACCTGGTGGCCGCCGCCGACCAGGTCCGATTCCCCCGGACCCCGGTCGACGACGGCGACGAGGTGCCCGTGTCGGACACCCTGCGGCTGCGGGTGGTCGCCACCCCCGGCCACACCTTCCACCACCTGTCGTACGTCCTGGACACCGCCACCGACGGCGGCTGGCAGCCGGTCGGCGTGTTCACCGGCGGCTCCCTGCTGTTCGGCACCACCGGCCGCACCGACCTGCTCGGCCAGCAGCACGCCCACGAACTAGCCCACCGCCAGCACACCTCCGCCCGACGGCTGGCCGACCTGCTGCCCGACGGCACCCAGGTCTGGCCCACCCACGGCTTCGGCAGCTTCTGCTCCGCCACCCAGGCCGACGCCCCCGACTCCACCATCGGCCGGGAACGGCAGGTCAACCCGGTGCTCCGGCTCGCCGCCGCCGACTTCGTCACCGACATCCTGGCCGGCCTGGACGCCCACCCGGCGTACTACGCGCACATGGGGGCCATCAACGCCGCCGGCGCGCCGCCGATCGACCTCACCCCGGCGACCCGCGCCGACGCCGGGCAACTGCGCGAACGGATCGCCGCCGGGCAGTGGGTGGTCGACCTGCGGCACCGCAAGGCGTACGCCGCCGCGCACCTGGCCGGCACGGTCAGCCTCGGCCTCGACGGGCCGATGTCCACCTGGCTCGGTTGGCTGATCGACTGGGGCACCCCGCTCACCCTGCTCGCCGAGACCCCGGAACAGGTCGCCGAGGCCCAGCGGGAACTGGCCCGCATCGGCATCGACCGGCCTGCCGCCCAGGCCACCGGTGGCCCCGAGCGGTGGGCCGCCGACCCCGGACAGCTCCGCGAGCAGCCCGTCGCCGACTTCGCGGCCCTGGCCGCCGCCCGCGTCGGGAACCCGCCCGCCGGGCTGCCCGCCCCGCAGGTCGTCCTGGACGTGCGGATGACCAACGAGTGGACGGCCGGGCACCTCACCGACGCCGTACACGTCCCGCTGCCCGAACTGTCGGCGCGGCTCGCCGAGATTCCCCCCGGCGCGATCTGGGTGCACTGCGGCTCCGGCTACCGCGCCAGTGCCGCCGCGTCCCTGCTGGCCAACGCCGGCCGGACGGTGGTCGTCGTCGACGACCGGTTCGACCGGGCCGCGCCGGCCGGCCTCACCCTCACCACCCCCGCCTGAGACCCCGGCGAACCCGAAACGAGGAGAGATGGACCCCACCGACCCGACCCGCGAGGCCACCGTCGACACCGACACCCTGCGTGCCCTGGTCGACTCCGGCCGGGCACCCCGGCTGCTGGACGTCCGCACCCCGGCCGAGTTCGAGACCGCGCACATTCCCGGCGCCTACAACGTTCCGCTCGACCTGCTCCGCGAGCACCGCGACGAACTGCGGCGACACCTCGACGAGGAGGTGGTGCTGGTCTGCCGCTCCGGCGCACGGGCCGGCCAGGCCGGTCAGGCGCTCGCCGCCGCCGGGCTACCCCACCTGCGGGTCCTCGACGGCGGCATGCTCGCCTGGGAGAAGACCTCCGCACCGGTCCGGCGGGGCACCCCGCGCTGGGACCTGGAACGGCAGGTACGCCTCGTCGCCGGGTCGATCGTGCTGGTCAGCGTCCTCGGTTCGGTGCTGGTGCCGGGCCTGAAGTGGGTCGCCGCGCTGATCGGCGGCGGGCTCACCGTCGCCGCCCTCACCGACACCTGTGCCATGGGCATGCTGCTGGGCCGGCTGCCGTACAACCGGGGTGCCGGATGCGACCTGGACGGTGTCGTCGCCCAGCTGCGCGGTGACACCGGACGGCAGGGGTGAGCGCCACCCTGCTGCTGACCGTCGGGTTGGCCGTGCTGATCGGGGTCAGCCTCGGCCTGCTGGGCGGCGGCGGCTCCATCCTGGCCGTGCCGCTGCTGGTCTACGTCGCCGACCTGCCCGTACGGGAGGCCATCGCCACCTCCCTGCTCGTCGTCGGTGTCACCAGCCTCGTCGGGGTGCTGCCGCACGCCCGGGCGCACCGGGTCCGCTGGCGTACCGGGCTGGTGTTCGGGCTCGCCGGCATGGCCGGGGCGTACGCCGGTGGGCGGCTTTCCGGTCACCTCCCGCCGACGCTCCTGCTCACCGGCTTCGCGGTGCTGATGCTGGCCACCGCCGCCGCCATGATCCGGGGTCGACGCACCACCGGGAAGGCGGCCGGGCCGCGCGAGCTGCCCCTGGCCCGGGTGCTCGCCGACGGGGCGGTGGTCGGGCTGGCCACCGGCCTCGTCGGGGCGGGCGGGGGATTCCTCGTGGTGCCCGCGCTGGCCCTGCTCGGCGGCCTGCCCGTGCCGGTCGCGATCGGCACCTCGCTGCTGGTCATCGCGATGAAGTCGTTCGCCGGCCTCGCCGGCTACCTCTGGACCGTCGACATCAACTGGCCGCTGGCGGCCGCCGTCACCGTGGCCGCCGTGCTCGGCAGCCTGCTCGGCGGGCTGCTCACCAGCCGGGTGCCGGCCGACGTGCTGCGCCGGTCGTTCGGCTGGTTCGTGCTGGTCATGGGCGGCTTCGTGCTGGTCCGGCAGATGCCCGGCGGGGTGCGGGCCGACCCGGCGCTCTGGACCGGGCTGGCCGGCCTCACGGCCGGTGCGGTGCTCGCCGCGCTGGCCTGTGCCCGCCGGTCGCCCGGCGCACCGGTCGGCGTCGACCGGGGGTCGACCCGACCCGCCGGCTGACCACCCCGTCCGGGGCGGGCACTGGTCACCGGGGGCGGCGCAGGTTGCGCATCTTCTCCATCCCCTGCCGGGACCGGATGCTCCGCAGCAGCTCCGTGGTCACCTTCCGGAAGTGGCTGCACTGCTTGCCGAACTCACCCACCGACTCGTCCTTGCACGACTGCAGGAGCCGGTCGGCGTACTCCAGCCAGCTCTTGCCCTCCCACGGGCACGGGCCCTCGATCGGGTCGGCGGACTGGGTCAGCTCCGCGGCCAGCAGGATCGCCCGGGCCATCAGGAACCGGGTGACCGGGGTGACCCGGCCGGCGAGGTGGACCTGCTGGAAGACCCGGCACCCGTCGAAGAAGTGGAAGGCCCGGCCGGCCTGCTCGGGCTGCCGGTGCAGCTCGGCCATCCGCAGGTAGACCGCACCGAGGCCGCGCAGGAGCTGGACCTCGGTGAAGTTCTCCCGCAGGAAGTCGGCGATCGTCGAGTGGGCCTCGTCGGTCACCTCCCGGTCGGCCAGCGGATGCACCCGGGGGGAGGTGTCGAAGAGCTGGTGCAGCTGGTCGGCGAACCGGCTGCCCTCGGCGATCCGCCACACCCCCGGATCGGCGAGGCTGGTGACCACGGCGTCGCCGCTCCACCGCCGGTTGAGCATCGCCGCGACACCGGCGGTGTAGCCGTCGCTGCTCATGATCTCGGCGGCGACCTTCTCGACGTCGGCCCAGTCGATCTCCCGGGCCAGCTCCAGGTCGACCCGGGTACGCAGGATCACCAGCTGCTCCAGGAACGGCCCCTCCCGTTCCTCGGCGGCGAGCAGGTCCCCCGCCTCGACCAGCAGCGGACGGGGGTCGGGATCGTTGCGGGGCCAGGAGAACTGGGCGTAACCGACCACCGCCTCCACCATGGCCAGCCCGTGCCGCAACCGTCCCCGACCGTCGGGGGCGGTGACGGTCAACCGTCGGTAGGCCTCGATCGCCCGCCGGTACTCCCAGATGTAGCGGTGGAACTCCGCCCGGACCTCCAGCACCCCCGGGTGGTCCGGCCAGCGCTGCTCGGCGGCCCGGATGAGATCCCACACCGCGCTGTTGTCGACGTCGTTGCGTCGGGTCACCCCCTGCTCGTCCCGGTAGGTCTCCAGCACCCCCAGCCACCGCCGGTACTGCCGCTCCAGCCCCACCTCCATCTGCAACAGCTCGATGGAGTGGCTGAACCGCCGCAGGTGACCGTCGAGCTTGTCCCGGCGCACCCGGTAGAGCCGACCGATGTTGGTCAGCCGTTCCTGATGCGGGATGCTGCTGACGTCGCGCCCCTCCGGGGTGGAGGCGGCCAGCAGGTTGCCCTCGTTGCTCCACCGGGCCCGGTGGCACCACAGGTCGAGCACCGCGTGGTGCCAGGTGGTGTGCTCCTGGTCGGCCAGCCAGGACTGCACCTCCCGGATCCGACGCAACAGCTTCTGGTCCCGGACCCGGGTACGGGGTGCGTCGCCGCGTGCCGGCGTGTCCACCTCGGCCCGCCACCCCCCCCAACTCGCGTTGGATGCGCAGCTCACGCAGCAGCGACTGGGCGCCCGGCTGGTCGCCGTGCGCCCGTCTGGCGCACTCCAGGGCGGTCTCGGCCTCGGTCGTCGCGTCCCCGAACCGGTTGTTGCGGCGCAGGCAGTGCGCGACGAACAGGTGCACCTCCGCCTCGATGCCCGGCAACAGCGCGAACTCCCCGGCGGTCAGCACCAGGGCCATCGTCTGCTTCGCGGCCTCCAGTTGGCTGACCACGTCCGGGTCGCCGCGGTGCACGGCGTGCAGCAGCCGCCACACGTACATCCGGGTGTCGCTCGGCCACCGGCCCGGCGAACCCCACGACGACGTCAGCGCCTCGACGACCCGCCGGCCCGTCGCCGACTGGTCGGCGAAGGTCGGCTGCTCGGCGACCAGCAGCGTCGTCACCCCGCACAGCCGCATGCTCCACAGACCCCGGTCGCTGTCCGACGCGGACAGGGCCAACCCCTCCTCGACCGCGGCCGTCGCCTCGGACAGGGTCGTCACCCGGTCGGCCAGGCGGTGCTGCCCCCGGGCCCGGCCGCACAGCAGCCGGTGGCGCATCTGCAACACCGCGAACCGGTCCCGCAGGGTCACCGGTTCGGGCATCAGGTCGAACAGGGCGAAGGCGGTGCCGAGCGCGGCCTGCGAGTCGGTGACCCGTCCCGAGGTCAGCTGGAGGTCGACGGTGTTGAGCAGCCAGGAGATGGCCACGTTGATCAGGTCGGGTCGGCTGCCGCCGGCCGCCCGGGCGCACTCGGCCAGCACCGGCGCGGCCCGCTCCCGGGCCGGCAGCAGGCTGGTCCCCGCCCGCAGCCGACGGCCACCGATGAACAGCGCGGTGTCGATCGACTTCAGCAACCGGTGTGACAACGCGTCCCGGTCGGCCTGCCCGATCGCCTCCGCGACGGCGTCGGCGGCGGCCACGAACGCTTCGCGTACCTGCTGGGTCTGCCCGGTGGCCCGCATCGCCTGGTTGAGCTGGGCGGCACCGGCGACCACCGGATAACCGGAGGCGCGCACCGGCCGCTCGGAGCGGGCCTCCCCGCCGTCCGACGGTGACTCGGCGTCGGCCGGCGTGCCGACCGGGTCGGCGGCGGACGGCGCGGTCGCGGCCTCCAGCAGCACCGGGCTGAACGCCGCGTCGCCGGAGTGCGCGGCAGCGAGCTTGGTCAGCGTCTCCCGCAGCCGGGGATACCCGCCCACGGTCTCGTCGAGGCAGCCGATCGCCCGGTCGATGCCTTTCATGACGTGCCGGTCGGAGTTGGCCGGGTGCCGCTGCCGCTGCGTCAGCACCGCCATGACCAGGGCGAACATCGCCTCGGCGACCGGTCCGTCGAGCTGGTCGGGGGTCAGTTCGGCGCCGTCGACGAGGGCCCGGCCGTAGACGTTGCCGCCGCCGGTGCCGCGCAGGGTGGCGGTCAGCGCGTTGCTCAACGCGTGCCGGGTCGACCGGCCCAGGTCGAGCCAGAGCGTGCCGTCGTGCTCCTGCTGGGTGAGGATGCGCGCCTCGACCAGGTGGTGGGTGGCCATCGCGGTGAGCCCGCACCCCATCGACTCGAGCAGCTCGGAGGACATCCACAGACCGTCGGTGACGGCCCAGGCGGTCAACACGGCCAGCGCGCCCGGTCGACCCCGTCCGCCGTCGGTGCCGGTCCACAGCGCGAAGCAGTCGACGTCCCGCAGACCCGCGCCGACCGTCGCGGCGGAGCGGCGCAGCAGCGCGTCGACCAGGTGCTCGACACCGGCCTGTTCGATCCGCTTGTTGAGCACGTCGTTGGCGAGCTCGTCGATCCCGTTGTGCAGCACCCCCGGCAGCCGGACCAGCTTGTCGTCCAGCTCCGTCCAGAGCCGCCCCTCGGCGAGCCCGGCGATGGTCAGACCGCCGCCGTACACCGGGTCGGAGAGCACCTGGTCGACCAGCGCGGTGGCCTCGTCCTCGCTGAGTTCCCGCAGCTGGATCACCGGCAGGTAGCGCAGCCGGCCGTCGCCGCTGACGCTGACCGGTGCCCGGGTCGCCACGATGACCAGCGCCTGGTCGAACACCGGCAGCTCCAGCAGCCGCTCCAGCTCGGCCCGGACCACCTCCGGCGTGGTGCCCAGCCGGGACCCCTCCACGAACAGGATCAGCCGACGCCGGTGCAGCTGCTTCTGCAACTCGTCGACCAGGGTCAGCCGGACCGCCTCCGGGTAGTCCACGCCGTAGTCGGTGACGTCGTCGATGGTCACGTCGAGTTCCCGGGCGAGCACCCCGAGCACCGGCTCGGGCGCACTGCTGTTGGGAATGTCCAGCCGCAGCAGGGCCACGTCGGCGACCCGGTCGGCCTGCTCGGCGAAGCGGGCCAGCACCTCGTCGACGAAGTACCGCTTGCCCGCGTGCCGGGGCCCGACGACCGGCAGGACGGCACCCTGCTTCCCCAGGCTGGCCGCGCCCCGGGCCAGCTCCGGGACCCGGCCCTCGAACGGCACCTGACGCGTCGGCCAGGCACTCTCGAAACCGGCCCGGTCGCTGTGCTCACCGGACGCCCCCGGCGACCGGCGGGGGAACGGCACCGGCCGTTTCTCCGGCGGTCGCCAGGCCACGTTGCGCACCCAGCCCCGGTCGAACTCGGCCGGGCTGCGGGCCGGTCGGGGATAGCCCGCGCCGGCCAGCAGCTCCCCGGCCTCCCGCAGCACGTCCGCGGGCGTCAGCCACTGCGCCGCGTCCGCCCCGCCATGGGCGAGGACGTCCAGCAGCGCCCTGGTGAACGGGGTGTGCAGCTCCTCCGGGCCGGCGTCCAGCGCCGGCCCGCTGCGGACGGCCGCCAGCAACTGCCAGCCGCTGAGTTCCTCGTCCACCCGGAACGGCTCCGCCGGCAGGGCGGCGCTGGCGTTGCCCGCGTGACAACAGTCGAGAATCAGCAGCCGGTGCCGGGCACCGGCCCCCTGCGCGGCGGCCACGAAACCCTCCACCGGGAACTCGGTGCCGGGGTTGTCGGTGGCCTCCCGGGGCAGCAGCCGCATCGACCGGCCCACCCGGACGGCGTGGCCGGCGTAGTAGACCACCAGCACGCCGTCCTCGCCGACCAGTTGCGCCGCGTCCTCGACGTAGCCGGCCAGGTCGTCGGCCGACGGGTCGTGCACCACGTTGATCCGCCGCCTCGGCAGGCCCCACACGGCGGGGTCGGCGAACGCGGTGGCCAACGCCTCGATGTTGTCCCGCGCGGCAGGCACGGTCAGCGCCAGGTGGTCGTACCGGCTGACGCCCAGCAGGACGGCGCGGGACTTCGTCGGGTCGAACCGTGGTTGGTGCGCAGTGGTCACCGCAGGCCCTGCCGGAGCACCGCGATGACGTCCTCGGCCGAGCCGCTCGCCTCGATCTTCACCTCCCGGGTGCCGTCCGGGCTGTCGGTGAGGGTGACCGTGACGGTGGTCTCCGCACCCCGACGGGCGCCGCGTCGGGCCTGGAACCAGTCGTACACCGCCTGGATCACCACGGGCAGCAGGACGTCCTGGCCGACGAACTCCAGCACCTCGGCCGCGCCCAGGGTGCCCGGTTCGGGGGCGGTGTGCAGCAGCCGGACCCGGGCGTCACGCAGCTCCGGATCGGCCGCCAACTCGTCGCGAAGGTCGTGCACCGGCGACTCGTCGGAGGCCGAGACGGAGAAAATCAGACGCATGCCGCCATCATGGCCCACGTCCTCGCGCGCTGTCAGCCGCCGGACGCGTTCCTGTCGTCCTGTCGACACAGTCACTCCGACCGTCCACTGCGGCCGGTCCCGGTGACCGAGGTGGTGGGACGCCGGACGGTCCGTAGTGGAGCGCGGTCGCGGCGTCCCGCCTCACGGCCGCCGGGCCTCGGACGAAGGCGGAGGCGCGGTGGCCGGTGGGTGCTCGGCGGGCCCGCCGTCGCCCTCGGCGGGCGGGAACGCCAGCGCCACCGTCAGGTCGAGCACCGTGCCGGGCTCGTTCAGCCGGTCGCCGTACAGCTCGCGCAGCCGACCCATCCGGTAGCGGACCGTCTGCGGGTGCACGAACAGGTCGGCGGCGACGTCGTCGCGGCGGCCCTGGTGCAGCAGCCAGGAGCGCATCGTCTCGGCCAGCCGCGCGGCGGTCGCCGGGGAGAGGTCGGCCAACGGCGCGAGCACCTGGGCGCGCAGGTCGGCCAGCGCCTCCGGGTCGGTGTGCAGCACCAACCGGGCGAGGTGCTGCTCGGTGTCCAGCGCGGTGCCGTCCGCCGGTCGCGGCACACCGAGCACGAGCGCCTTCAACACCCGCTGGTACGACCGGGCCACCGCGACCCAGGGGCGGGCCGGCCCGAGCACCGCGCGGTGCCCGTGCAGCACCGTGCCGAGCTGCCGACGCCGGCTGCCGTGCATGTCGGGTACGAGCAGCAGCGCCTCCTCCTCGGCCCGCTGCGCCCCGGGCAGGTCCTCGCCGCTCTCCAGGGTGTGCGGGGGCAGCACCGCGAGCACCCCGCGCAGGCTGCTGCGGGGCAGCACCACCACGGTCAGGGTCTGCGGCGGGGACCACTCGGCCCGTTCGGCGCTGCGCCGTAGTACCTCCTCCGGATCACCGGCGAGCAGGTGCTGGGTGAGCCGGTCCAGGTCGCGCCGCCGGGCCCGGCCGACGTTGGCCAACTCGTCGGAGTGGCCGGCGACACTGGCGGCGGAGAGTTCGTCGATGTAGGCGAACATCAGCTCGGCGAACTCGGCGACCGTCTCGGCGGACAACCCGCTGCGCACGGTGGTGGTGGAGACCTCCCGCCAGGCCACCCGGGCCCCCACCCGGTACGCGGCCAGCAGCGCGTCCATGCTCCGGCCGGCCCGCGCCTCCCCGGCGCCCAGCGCGTACGCGGCCTCCAGCGCCCGGCTCAGCGGGGTGCTCGGGTCGGCCGTCCCGGCCCGCTCGATGAGCTGGAGGAATGTGCCCAACGCCACCCGTACCGCGTTTTCGATCTTCTCGCGCATCTGGCCGGTGAGGGTGCCGGAGTAGGCGGACACCTCGGCGGTGATGGTGGTGACGGTGTGTGCGGCGACCATCGGCAGCCGGCCGCGTAACCGCTCGGCCACCTGGGCGTCGAGCTCCAGTCGACCGCCGAGCTGACCGGCTGCCCCTGATTCCGGCATGTTGTTCCCTCCGCACAAGTTACCGCATCGGATTCACCTTCCTTGGTCAAGATGTTATGCGGAATAGCGAGCACTCTGGGGTCATGACCACCACCGTCCCGCATCCCCCGGCGAAGACGTCCGTCCGGGACCGGCTCCTGCGGTTGGCCGAGACGGTCACCACCCCGCTGCTGCCGGCGGACTACCTCGACCTGGTCGCGCCGCTGCGCGCCGGGGCCGCCCTGCGCGGGCGGATCGTCGCCGTCGACCCGGAGACCCGGGACGCGGCGACCCTCACCATCCAACCCGGCCGCGACTGGCGTGGCCACCTCCCCGGCCAGTACGTCCGCCTCGGCGTCGACGTCGACGGGGTGCGACAGTGGCGGGCCTACTCGGTGACCTCTGCCCCGGACCGTCCCGACGGCCTGATCAGCGTCACCGTCAAGGCCATCCCCGACGGCCGGGTCAGCAACCACCTGGTCCACCGGACCCGGGTGGGCACCATCGTCCAGCTCGACCAGGCGACGGGCGACTTCGTCCTGCCCGACCCGATCCCGGCCCGGGTGCTCTTCCTCACCGCCGGCAGCGGCATCACCCCGGTGATGGGCATGCTGCGTTCCGGCGTGCCCACCCGGGCCGACGTGGTGGTGGTGCACTCCGCGCCGACCCCGGACGACGTCGTGTTCGGCGGGCAACTGCGTGCGCTGGCCGCCCAGGGCGGTATCCGGCTGGTCGAGCGGTACACCGACCGGGACGGCCTGCTCGGCGTCGACGAGCTGGCCGACCTGGTGCCCGACCACCTCGACCGGCAGACCTGGGCGTGCGGCCCGGTCGGGATGCTCGACGCGGTGCAGGAGCACTGGGCGGCGGCCGGCGTCGCCGACCGGCTGCACACCGAGCGGTTCCGGCCGACGGTCATCGCCCCCGGTGAGGGCGGCACCGTCACCTTCACCCGGGCCGGCCTCACCGTCGCCGCGGACGGCGGCACCCCCATCCTCGACGCCGGTGAGGCCGCCGGGGCGCTGATGCCGTCCGGTTGCCGGATGGGCATCTGCTACGGCTGCGTGCTGCCGCTGCGCCAGGGCGCGGTGCGCGACCTGCGCGACGGGACCCTCACCACCGCCCTGCCCGGCGACGGTGTGCTCATTCAGACCTGCGTGTCGGCGGCGGCCGGTACCTGCGACATCGATCTCTGACCAGGAGGCCGGACGTGACCGTCATCCAGCACAAGCCCGTCAACCCGATCGCCCACCTGAGTGCCGAGGACATCGAGATCCTCGGCAAGGAGCTCGACGCCATCCGGGACCGGGTGCTCGCCGAGCGCGGCGAGAGCGACGCCGCCTACATCCGCAAGGTGATCAAGACGCAGCGGACGCTGGAGATGAGCAGCCGCGCGGTGCTGCTCTTCTCGCTCTTCCCGCCGGCCTGGGTGGTCGGCACCGCCGGCCTGGCGGTGGCCAAGATCCTTGAGAACATGGAGATCGGCCACAACATCCTGCACGGCCAGTACGACTTCATGCGCGACCCGAAGATCCACTCCACCACCTGGGAGTGGGACCACGTCTCCCCGGCCGAGCAGTGGAAGCACTCGCACAACCAGCTGCACCACACGTACACCAACGTGCTGGGCAAGGACAACGACCTCGGGTACGGCATCATGCGGGTCGACGAGGACCAGAAGTGGTACCCGATGCACCTCGGCCAGCCGCTGTGGAACTTCCTCAACGCCTGCTTCTTCGAATACGGCATCGCCGCGTACGACCTGGAGCTGGGCCGCAACCTGCGCAAGGGCCGGCACAAGACCCCCGAGTTCCGGGCCCGGCTGCGCGGGGTCGGCCGCAAGATCCGCCGCCAGGTGCTCAAGGACTACGTCATCCATCCGCTGCTGTCCGGCCCGTCCTTCCTCAGCACCCTGGCCGCCACCTTCACCGCGAACCTGATCCGCAACCTGTGGAGCCACTCCGTGATCATGTGCGGGCACTTCCCCAACGGGGTGGAGACGTTCTCCAAGACCTCGATCGAGGGGGAGACCCGGGGTGAGTGGTACCTGCGGCAGATGCTCGGCTCGGCCAACATCAGCGGCAGCCGGCTGATGCACGTCATGACCGGCAACCTGTCCTTCCAGATCGAGCACCACCTCTTCCCCGACCTGCCCAGCAAGCGTTACCAGGAGATCGCCCCGCAGGTACGGGCGCTGTTCGACAGGTACGGGCTGTCCTACACCACCGGCCCGCTGCCCAAGCAGGTCGCCTCCGCATGGTGGAAGGTCATCCGGCTGTCCCTGCCCAACCGTGGGGCGGCCCGGCCGACCACCGACGAGCGCCCGGCCCGCGCCCTCGCCACCTCCGGGGTCTGACCCCCGCAGACGGCGGCCCGACGGCGGCCACGGTGTACACCGTGGCCGCCTGCCGGCACCGGTGCAGGTGGTCTCGAACGCGGCCTGTGGAGCCCCACCGGGCGGGTCCGAGCCGGCGCCGGCCGGGCCGGGCGGACCGTCAGTCGTCCCCGTCGGCCCGGCCCACGCCCCGGCCAGCCCCGCCGCCCGGCCGGGACGCGGCCGGGCCCGCCGCGTGGCCCGTCAGCAGCCGGTCCAGCGCACCGGGGTGAGCCGGTCACCCACGGTCCAGCCGACCACCATGCCGTTGTCCGCGATCGCGCCCGCCCGGACAAAGCGGATCTTGTTGGTCACCCCGGGCAGCGGCGTCACCCGGTCACCGTGCCCCACCGCCGACTCGCCGAGCACCACACCGCTGGCCGTCACACCGTAGATCCGCCACCCCACCGCCGGATGGACCGGCGTCGCCGCCCCGGTGCGCAGGTTCCACCGCTGGGGGGTCCCGTCGCCCTCCTCCGGGGTGTCGTCCACCCCACCGGCGGCCCAGTCACCCCGGCCCGCGCTCGCCCAGGCGCGGGGTTTGCCGGGCACGCTGAGCCAGCGGATGCCGCCGTCGGGGCGACGTACCCAGCCCGCGTAGCTCGGCGGTCCGGACGGCCCGACTGAGGTGCCGACGACGCTGCCGTCGTCCAGGACCGCGTTGGCGATCCCGTCGGTCAGCGGCGCGACAGTCTCGACCGCGTCCGGCCGGTCAGCCGGCCACCGCAGCGGGAGCTGGGTCTCGGTGGCCTCCACCGAGCCGTGTCCCACGATGTCGCCGCGTGCGTTGATCCCCTCGGCCCAGACGTTCGAGACGGTCCCCGGGACGGGTAGTTCGGTGAGCAGGCCGTCCTGGTAACGCCAGGGGCGGTACGTCGCGGACATGGACCCGTTGCCGATCACCACGCCGGCCGGGTTGATCCCGGTGACCTCTCCGGCCAGCGGGGTGTCCACGGCGGTGACCCGGTTGCCCTGCCAGATCAGCAGGACCTGCTCCCACACCCCGTCGGTGATCCGGGTGCCGATGCCGGCGACGAACCGGCCCGTCGGGTCCACCGCCTGGGCCTCGCCGTGCGTCACCCCCGCCGGCAGCGGCAGCGGATGCAGCGCGCAGTACCGCAGGCTGTCCCGGCGTGGGTCGGCAGCCGCCGTCCCGGGCAGGCCCAGTGCCGCGGTGAGCAGGCCGACCGCAGCCCCGGCGAATGCTCGTTGACCGATCATGGTGGCTCCTTCGGACGTGGTGGTCCCGGCACCCGCCCGGCCCGCCACGTCGGCCGGACCCGGCGCGACCGGCGCGGGTGGGTCCGGCGTACCGGCCCGTCCCGGTGTGTCGACCGGGCGGACCAGACGACGGTGCTGACTGTATGACGGTCGGGGTCGGGGCCGGGTTACGCGGTGTCCGATACGCGACCGGCCCCGCCGGGCCGTCCCGCGTCAGACCCCGCCGGGCCGTCCGGGGCGGTGCGCGATCATGGGGGTACGCAGCGGAGGGATTGAGATGGCCTACGTGTTCCTGCTGATCGCGATCAGCGCCGAGGTGGGCGGCACCAGCCTGCTCAAGGCGACGCAGGGGTTCACCCGGCTCTGGCCCACGGTGGGGCTGGCCGTCGCCTACCTGCTGGCCTTCGGGATGCTCGCGCTGGCCGTCCGGGACATCCCGGTCGGGGTGGCGTACGCGATGTGGTCGGGGCTGGGCACCGCGGCGATCGTCGCGATCGGCGCGGCCTTCCTCGGCGAGCCGTTGAGCGCGTCGAAGGTGATCGGGGTGGGCCTGATCATCGGGGGAGTGGTGGTACTCAACCTCGGCGGGGCGCACTGAGCCAGCCGCCTCGCCCCCGGCCCGCAGCCGGGGCCGCTGGCGGGGTGCGTGCGGGTGGGCACCGGATCGCCCGGGTCGGCACCTCCCGGTGCCGCCCGGTGGGCGCGGTGGCCGGTGGGCGCGGTGGCCGGTGGGCGCGGTGGCCGGTGCGACGCCACCGGGGAGGCGGCGGGACCCGGGCCCGCACGGCGGGACCCGGGTCCGTGCGTGGTTACCGGCGTCGGCTAGCGGCGGCCTGCGGAGTGCCGGTGCACCGCCTGCCGTCCCCGCAGGAACGCCAGCACGATCACCACCAGCAGCGCGACGAGACCGATGATCGCCAGCCAGCGGACCGCCTCCAGGAGCAGCCCGAGCAGGATGAGCGCGCCGCCGACGACACCGACGACGAAGAGCATGGCCCGCATGTCCACCTCCTCTGACAGCACTGACCGGGCGGCATTCCCGTTTGCCGCCGCCGTACGCCTCGACCGGCGTCGCGTCGCGTGTCCCGTGGGCGGTGCGCCACCTCCCGGTGGGCCGGCGTGGCCGGTGCCGGACCGGGCCCGAGCGGCCGGTGCCCCTGGGCCGGCCGCAGCGGTGGGACGGGCGTCGGGCGGGTCGCCGCAGGCTCAGCGCCGGGCGACGTAGACGGTGTTGGCGGACTCCCCGCCGGTCAGCGGGTTGGCGAACGGGACGACGTGCGCCTGCCAGGTGGGGAACACCTCGGCGAGGACCCGGCCGAACGCGTCGTCCGGCGGGTCGTCCGACCAGAGCGCGAAGACCCCCTCGGGCAGCAGCAGGTCGGCCAGCCGGCGGAGGCCGTCGGGGGTGTAGAAGGCGGCGTGGCTGGGGTGCAGCACGTTGCGGGGGGAGTGGTCGACGTCGAGCAGCACCGCGTGGAAGCGGCGGCCGGGCTGGTCCGGGTCGAAGCCGACGCCGGCGGCGACGGTGGCGAAGAAGTCGGCCCGGACGAACCGGGTCCGCGGGTCCGGGGCGAGGCCGGCGGCGAAGGGGAGCAGTTGGCGGCGGTGCCAGTCGATGACGTCCTCGATCGTCTCCACCACCAGCACCGAGCGCACCCGGGCGTCCTCCAGGGCGGTACGCGCGGTGTAGCCGAGGCCGAGGCCGCCGACGACCACGTCGAGCGGCTCGTCGGCCAGCGGGGCCAGGCCCAGCCGGGCCAGTTCGATCTCGGCCACCGGAAAGAGGCTGGACATCAGGTACTCGTCGTCGAGCTTGACCTCGTACACGTCGACGTCGAGTGCGGGGTCGCGCCGTCGGCGCAGGCTGATGGCGCCGATCGGGGTCTCCCGCCAGGCCAGTTCCTCGAATCGCACGCCCACCCGGCCACCCTTCCACCGTCGTCGTGCCGGGATGCTACCGGGGCGACCGGTTCGGACCGGTGTCGGCTCGCGCACGCCCGCCGGCCGGGGTCCGCCCCGGCCGGCTCCCGGCCCCCGCCGGTCGGCGACGGAGGGTCAACGGGACATCGACACAGCGCATATCCTGTCCGCCGAGGACTCGCGGAAGGGACGCCATGCCGTCGCGGCAGGACCAGCTCCACTCCTACCAGTTCACCGTGCAGCGGGCCGTCGCCGCCCTGGTCATGCGGGAGACCGACCCGGCGCGGTCGCCGTTTCGCCGGTTGGCCGGCACCGGGTTGGCCAGTGTCCTGGTCGCGGCGATCGGGCTGGGCGGCTTCGCCCTCTACGGTCTGTTCGCCGGTGGCGGGTCGGCCTGGCGCGACACCGGGGCGGTGGTCGTGGAAAAGGAGTCCGGGGCCCGGTTCGTCTACCGCGACGGCAGGTTGCACCCGGTGCTCAACTACGCGTCGGCGCTGCTGATCGTCGGGGCGGACCGGTCCCGCACCGTGCTGGTGTCGCGTCGGTCCATCGAGGGGGTGCCGCGCGGCCTGCCACTGGGCATCGCCGACGCGCCGGATTCACTGCCCGCCCCCGGTCGGCTCTCCACCGCCCCGTGGACGGTGTGTTCGCTGGAGCCGACGGAGGCGGGTCGGGCGACCTCCCGGTCGGCCCTGCTGATCGGCCGGGAGGCGACCGGCGGGCGGCGGCTCACCGAGGAGGCGGTCCTGGTCCGGCACCCGGACGGCGGCCTGCACCTGATCTGGCACCAACGCCGGTACCTGCTGCGCGACACCGCCCGGGTGCTCGCGGCGCTGGCCGCCACCCGGGAGCGCGCGGTTCCGGCCGCCCCGGCGTTGCTCAACGCCCTGCCGGCGGGCGTCGACCTGGCCCCGCCCCCGGTGGCCGGTCTCGGCGAGCCCTCCGCCGAGGTCGCCGGAGCGACGATCGGGGACGTCTACCTGGTCCGCAACTCCGGCGGTGGCCGACAGTACGCGGTCGCCGAGCGGGCCGGCCTGGCCGGCATCACCGAACTCCAGGCCGCCCTGCTGATGGCCCGCACCGGCCAGGACGAACCGGCCCCGGTCAGCCTGGGTCGGTTCGCCGCGCTGCCCAAGCTGCCGGATCTGGTGCCCGCGGGCCCGGCCGCGCCGCCTCCGGCCCCGCCGCGCCTGGCCGGCGTGGACGACGGCGCGCTCTGTGCCCGGGTCGGCGTCGACGGCGTGGTCCGCGACATCAGGGTCGGCGCGACCGTGCCGGACCTCTCGGCCGCCGCCCGCACCGCCGACGGCTCGGGCGGGGTGCGCGTGGACCAGGTGCTGGTCGAGCCGGGCCGGGGCGCGGTGGTCGAGTCGGTGGCCGCGCCGGGTGCGGACGGCGGTGCGGTCTCCGTGGTCACCGACCTGGGCCGCCGCTACGTGCTCGCCGACGGTGAGGTGCTCGGGATGCTCGGCTACCAGGGGGTCACCCCGGTCCGGCTCCCCGCCGGCCTGGTCAGCCTGGTCCCCGCCGGCAGCCCTCTCGACCCGGCCGCCGCCCGGGCCGTCGCCGCCCCGTCCTGACCGATTCCGCCCACCCCGGGCGGTTCAGCCGGTCGGGCGGCGCAGCAGGCTGACCGCGAAGTCGGCGTCGTCCCGCCAGGGGCGCAGGTCCCAGGTGGCGAAGCGCTGGTCGAGGCGGAGGCCGGCGGCGGCCACGTCGGCGTCGAAGTGGTCGAGCCGGTAACCCCGGTCGAGACCGAAACCGACGAGCACCACCCCGTCGGGGCGCAGGTGGGCGGCGATCCGGGTCAGCACTGTCGGTTCGGTGCCGGCGGCGACGAAGGCCATCACGTTGCCGGCGACCACGGCGGCGTCGAAGGGCTCCCCCTCGCCGGAGCCGGCGAGATCCAACTCGGTGAGGTCGGCGACCAGCCAGCGGGGCCCGGGGTGGTCGGCGCGGGCCGCCTCGATCAGGGTGGGATCGGCGTCGACCCCGACCACCCGGTGCCCCCGCGCGGCGAGGGCGGCACCGACCCGGCCGGTGCCGCAGCCGGCGTCGAGGATCCGCGAACGGGGGGCCACCACCGCGTCGACCAGGCGGGCCTCACCCGCCAGGTCGGCACCCTCGGCGGCGAGCCGCCGGAACCGGTCGATGTACCACTGCGAGTGTTCGGGGCCGGTCTCGGTCGCCCACCGGGTCGGGTTGGTCATGTCGCCACGGTAACCGGCCTGCCGGGTGCCACGCGGCGGGCACGGACAGCTCGGGTCCCGGCCCGCGACACCGGCGGCCCCCGGTCGCAGGCCCGCGGGAGCCGCGCGGCGTCCGCCTGCCGCTGGCCCGTCACCTGTGGGTGACGCGGCTCAGGGCAGCTGGGCCACCGTGACGAACTCGTTGTAGGTGAAGACCTTGCCCATCGACCGGGGGAACGGGAAGGAGTACTGCTTGACCACCGTCATGCCGAGATCGCGGGCCGCCTGCGCCGCCTCGTCGAAGCCGACGAACCGGACATGGGTCGCGTCGCTGGCGTACCCCCGCTCCTGGGGGGTGATGAAGACGGCGGTGCCGCCGGACCGCAGGAACGGCAGGTAGCCGGAGATGACCTCCAGGGCCGCCTCGGCGGGCAGGTGCTCCAGCAGGTGGGCGGCGAGCAGCGCGTCGAACGCGCCGGGCCGGGCGTGCGGGGACTGGTGGAACTCCTCGATCGTGTACGCCTCCAGGCCGGCGGCCCGGGCGTGCGCCACCGACGTCGGGTTGTGGTCCACCCCGACCGCGCCCTCACCCAGGTTGGCCAGGTTGCGACCGAGGCCGCAGCCGACGTCGAGGGTACGCCCCAGCTCGAGCCGCTGGAGGTTCCACCGGTAGGGCGCCTGCACGTCGAGCACCTGCTTCCAGCGCGCGCCACCGAGACGCTGCAGCCGTTGGGTGTAGTCCTCGCCCTCGGTGCCCGCCGCGGTGTCCTGCTCTGCTCGACTCATCGCCGGCCTCTCTGCCCGTCGCGCAACGTCGCCACCCGGCGCGCGTGCGGAGGCACCCGGCCGGCCGTCGGATGCCCACCCCGACGCGGGCACCCCGACAGATGCTACGGACCCGGGCGGCCATCGTCAGCCCCCGTGAGCGGCGGTTTGGCACCGGGTCTTACCAGGTGACGCTCGGTGGCGTGGGGCCTCACCCTGGGTGTGCGCCGCCCCTGCTCCGGGCCGGCGGGGTCGGGCGACGGGCGGCGCGAACGGCGTCGGTCGGGCGGGACCGTCCAGCCCGTCGACCCTAGGATGGCGTGGGCCGGGCGGTCGTGGAAACCCGCCTGACCTGCCGTTAAGGTGCCGTCTACGGTGGAAAATCGCCGGTTTGCAGGGGCTTTTGCCGCAAATTTACTTGCCGGTAGGCGCTTAGGCTGAAACTCCTTTTCGCGCTAGGGGGATGATCGGCCGAATTTCGCCGTCCGATCTTCAGGTGCCGGTGGGCCCTTCGGTCCGACTCCGATCGATGATCTTTTCTCGGCCGCATCGAGCCCTATTCTGCTTCCATTGTGAAGTCCTGGGGGGGATCATGATCACAATCGACTGTTCCTGCGCGCCTGCCCACAGTGGAGCCGAGCCGGCCCGCTGACATGCCGCAACAGACGATCATCCAACAGTTCGCCGGGGTCGCGGCCACCCGTCCCGACCAGCCGGCGATCCTCGGCGAGACCCACGAGGTCAGCTACGCCGCCCTGGCCGCCACCGTCGGCGGGCACGCCACCGCGCTCACCACGGCCGGTGTCCGGCCCGGCGACCTGGTCGCCCTGCTCACCGGGCACGGCGTGGCCGCCGTCGCCGCGACCCTCGGCACCCTCGCCGCCGGTGGCGCGTACGTGCCGCTGGACCCCGGGTTCCCGGTCGACCGCCTCCGACGCCTGCTCGACGTCGCCGCCGACGTGCGGGTCGTCGCCTGCACCGCCGAGCACCGCGCGCTGGCCGACACGCTGTGCGCCGCACGCCCCGGCACCGGCGTGCTGGTCCTCGACGACAGCGCGACCGCGCCGCTGCGGCCCACCCCCGTCGACCCCGACAGCCCGGCGTACGTGCTGTTCACCTCGGGCTCCACCGGCACGCCCAAGGCCGTCGCCCAGACCCACCGCAACCTGCGGCACGTCGTCGACAACCAGATCGACACCCTGGCGATCGGCCCGACCGACCGGCTCAGCCTGCTCGCCTCGTTCAGCGTCGACGCGGCCATCCCCGACCTCTACCCGGCGTTGCTCACCGGGGCCGCCCTCGTCCCGATCGACCTGCGCCGGCACGGCCTGGCGTACGCCGTCGAGCGGCTCGCCCGGCACCGGGTGACCGTCTACCACTCCACCCCGACCGTCTACCGGTTCCTGCTCGACACCCTCGGCGACCGGCGGCTGGACACCGTGCGGGTGGTGCTGCTCGGCGGTGAACAGGCCACCCACGCCGACGCCACCCGGGGCCGCGACCGGTTCGCCCCGGACTGTGTCCTGGTCAACGGGTACGGCGCCACCGAGATGACCTTCGCCGCCCGGTACGCGCTGCCGCTGGCCACCGCCGCCCCCGCCGCCACCGGCCCGCTGCCGATCGGCACGGCGTTGCCCGGCTACACACTGCGGCTGGCCGACTCCGGCGAGATCGTGGTGCGCAGCCGGCACCTCGCCCCCGGATACCTGGGCCAGTCGAGCGACCGGTTCGGTGTCGACCCCGACGGGATGCCCACGTACGCCACCGGTGACCTGGGGGCCAGGCTGCCCGGCGGTGAGCTGGTCTGCCTCGGCCGGCTCGACCGCCAGGTCAAGGTACGCGGGTTCCGGGTCGAGCTGACCGAGGTCGAGGCGGTCCTCGCCGACCAGCCCGGCGTCGCCGCCGTCCGCGCCATCGCCCGGGGCGGCGAACTGCTCGCGTACGCCGTGCCGGCCGAGGGTGGTCTCGACCCGGTGGCCCTGCGCGCCGCCCTCGCCCGGCGGCTGCCGGAACACGCGCTGCCCCGCGCCGTGCTGGTGCTCGACGCGTTCCCACTCACCGTCACCGGCAAGATCGACGAGCGGGCGTTGCCCGACCCGACCCCCGAGGTCCCCGCCGGGCAGGAGCCCACCACCGCCACCGAGCGCACCGTGCACGACATCTGGTGCGCGGTGCTGGGCCGCAGCGCCATCGGGCGGCAGGAGAACTTCTTCGACGCCGGCGGGCAGTCGCTGCTGCTCGGCCAGGTCCAGCAGCGCATCGCCGAGCGGTTCGGGGTGATGCCGCCCATGGTGCGGCTGTTCGCCCACCCGACGATCGCCACGCAGGCCCGCCTCCTCGACGGGGACCACCCGGCCGTCGGCCTGCACCCGCCCGAGGCGGCGGTACGCACCGCGGCGGCCCCCGCGCCGACCCTGCCCACCCCGGCCACCCCGCCGGTCGCCGCCCGCGAGTACACCGGCGACGAGATCGTGGTGGTGGGGCTCGCCGGTCGGTTCCCCGGCGCACCCGACGCGGCGACCTTCTGGTGGAACGTCTGCGCCGGCGTGGACTCGATGCACGACCACACCGACGCCGAACTGGACGCCCTCGGCATCGGGCCGCGACTGCGCGCCGACCCCCGGCACGTGCGGGCCGGCGGCCGGCTCGACGGGGTCACCGACTTCGACGCCGAGTTCTTCGCCATGGGCGACGAGGAGGCCGCCCGCACCGACCCCCAGCACCGGCTCTTCCTGGAGGCCGCGTGGGAGGCGCTGGAGGACGCCGGGCACGACCCGACCCGCTTCCCCGGCCTGGTGGGCGTCTACGCGGCCACCTCCGCCAACCGCTACTTCCTGTTCCACCTGATGGACAACCCGGCCGTGGTCGGCGACGTCGACCCGGACGACTGGGAGGCCCGGCTGATCGGCCGGCAGGCCACCGACCACCTGCCCGGCCAGGTCGCGTACCGGCTGGGGCTGACCGGGCCGGCGGTGGCGGTGCAGAGCGCCTGCTCCAGTTCGCTGGTCGCGGTCTGCCTCGCCGCCCAGAGCCTCGCCGACTACCAGTGCGACATCGCCCTCGCCGGCGGTGTCAGCGTCACCTGGCCCCGCTACCGGGCCACCCCCGGCGGGCTGGCCTCCCCGGACGGCCGCTGCCGCGCCTTCGACGAGGCCGCCGAGGGGTCCGGTTTCGGCTCCGGCGTCGGGGTGGTCGCGCTGCGTCGGCTCGCCGACGCCCAGGCCGACGGGGACCGCATCTACGCCGTCCTGCCCGGCTGGGCGGTCACCAACGACGGCCCCGACCGGGCCGGGTTCGCGGTGCCCGGCCCCGCCGGGCAGGCCGCCGCCGTCGCCAACGCCCTGGCCGCCGCCGAGGTCGCCCCCGGCGAGGTCCGCTTCATCGAAGCCCACGGCAGCGGTACGCCGCTGGGCGACGCCATCGAGGTCGCCGCCCTGCACGAGGTGTACGGCGGGGCGGCCCCCGCCGAGTCCTGCGCGCTCGGCTCGGTGAAGACCAACATCGGTCACCTCGACGCCGGGGCCGGCATCGCCGGTCTGATCAAGACGGTGCTCGCCGTCCAGCACGCGGTGATCCCGCCGAACCTGCACTTCACCCGACCCCACCCGGAGATCGACCTGGCCGGGGGCCCGTTCTACGTACCGACCAAGGCCCGGGACTGGCCGGATGCGCCGCGCCGGGTGGCCGGGGTCAGCTCGTTCGGCCTCGGCGGCACCAACGCGCACGTGGTGGTGGAACAGCCGCCCCCGGTCGCACCGGCCGAGCCGGCGGCCCCCCGGTCCTGGCTGCTGCCGGTGTCGGCGCGCACCCCGCAGGCGCTGCGCGCGGCGTTGACCCGGCTGCGTACCCACCTGGCCGGCACCGGGCCGGAACTGTCCGAGGTGGCCGCCACCCTGGCCCTGGGCCGGCGTTCCTTCGGCCGGCGGGCCGCCGTCGTCGCCGCCGACCTGACCGAGGCGATCGCCGGGCTGGACGAACTGCTCACCACCGGCGTCACCGTGGCCGGTGCGCCCGGCGCACTGCGGGACCTGGCCGCCGGGTGGGTGGCCGGCCGGGACGTCGACTGGGCCGCGCTGCACCCGGAGGGCGTCGTGCGGCGCACCGGGCTGCCCGGCTACCCCTTCCAGCGCCGGCGGCACTGGATCGATCCACCGCAGAGAGGCGCACGGTGAACTGGTTCGTCTCGCCCGGAAGCCGACCCCTGGCACCGGTGCAGTTGTTCTGCCTGCCGTATGCCGGGGGTGGGGCCAGCGCCTTCCGCCGCTGGCCGGCGGAGATCGGCCCCGACGTCGAGGTGCTGGCCGTGCAGCTGCCCGGCCGGGAGAACCGGATCAGCGAGGACGCCGCCTTCACCGTCGCGGAGGTGGCCACCGCCGTCGCCGACCGGGCCGACCGCCCGTACGCGATCTACGGGCACTCGATGGGCGGCCGGCTCGGCTTCGAGGTGGTCCGGGAACTGCGCCGCACCGGCCGTGAGCTGCCGCTACGGCTCTACGTCGGTGGTGCCCGCGCCCCGCACGTCACCGCCGCGAGTCTCTTCGACGGGCTGTCCCAGGTGGCCGACGACGAACTGCTGCGCCGGCTCGCCGACGGCGGCGGCCTGCCCGCCGGCCTGCTCGACCACCCGGAACTGGTGGAGCTGCTGCTGCCGTTGCTGCGCGCCGACTTCGGCCGGGTCGACAGTTACCGGTACGTCCCCGAGGCGCCGCTGCCGGTGCCGGTGGTGGCGTTCGGCGGCCGGGCCGACCGGGCGGTCAGCCGGGAGCACAGCGCCGGCTGGGCCGGGCACACCGCAGCCGGCTTCACCCTGCACGAACTCGACGGCGGGCACTTCTTCCTGCACGACCGGTTGCCCGACCTGCTCGGTCTGATCCGCGCCGACCTGACCGCCGCCCTCGGCTCCCCGCCGCCCACCACCCCCGGTGCCCCGCGTACCGAGACCGAGACCGGCCGGGTCGCCTCGGTCGGTGCCGGCCGCGCCCCGGGGTCCGTCGCGGCGGTGCCGGCACCCGGCACGGGTGGGCCAGCCGACCACCGGGTGCCGCTGGGCGACACCGGCTGGTCGGTGTGGCGCGACGCGATCCTGCGCAGCACCGGCTTCCCGGCCGACGGCCTCGTCCTGTTCGCCGCCCCGGCCGCCGCCGCGCTCGCCGACGAGCTGCTGGCCACCGGCAGCGGCGTCGAACGCTTCGACAAGGAGTTCGACGAGGCCGTCCGCGCCGCCGGGCAGCGGTTCACCGAACTCGCCGCCGACCCGCTGGTGCGCGAGGCGGTGACCTGGCAGAACCGGGGCGCGCTGGTGGCCTTCGACGGGCTGGTCCGGGGCGGTCCCGACGCGCCCCGCAACGTGCGCCGTCGCGACCGGGAACGGGCCCTGCTCAAGTACTGGCAGCGGTACTGCGGCAAAAACGAGACGGTCGGCTTCTTCGGCCCCAGCTGCTGGGTGACCGTCGACCCGGCGCAGCCGGAGACCGCCCGGCTGCGGGTCGGCCCGGAACTGACCCGGCGACGGTGGGTCCGGTTCGAGTCGTGGGCGCTCGACGAGTACGCCGAGTGCATCGGCGCCGAACTCGCCGTCCGGCGCTGGTGGCCGCCGGTGCTGGCCCCGCAGGTCGCGGTGCGCGACCGCAGCGTGCTGCGCCCCGGGCAACCACCGGTGGCGCTGTCCCCGGTGGAGGCCGCGCTGCTGGCCGCCGTCGACGGCCACCGCCCCGCCCACGAGCTGGTCGCCGACCCGGCCATCGGGCTGCGCCGGCCCGAGGACGGCTACACCCTGCTCGACCGGCTCGTCGAACGGGAGCTGCTCACCTGGGACGCGGCCCTGCCGGTCAGCCCGGCCGCGGAGGAGGTGCTGCGCGCCCGGATCGACGCCATCGGCGATCCGGCGGCCCGGCTGGCCGCCCGGTCCGGGCTGGACCGGCTGACGGCCGCCCGCGACGCCGTCGCCGCAGCCGCCGGTGACCCGCACCGCCTGGGCGACGCCCTCGACGCCCTCGACACCACCTTCACCGAACTGACCGGGCGGTCGCCCCGACGTCGGGAGGGCCGGATGTACGCCGGCCGCACCCTCTGCCACGAGGACACCGCCCGGGATCTCGACGTCACCCTCGGCGCCCCGTTCCTGGCCGACCTGGCCGCGCCGCTCGACGTGCTGCTGCGGGCCGCCCGGTGGATGGTGGCCGCCCTGGCGCAGGCGTACGACCGGGTGTTCCGTGAACTGTACGACGAACTGCGCGGCGAGACCGGGGACGCCCCCGTCTCCCTGGCCGACCTGTGGTACCTCGCCCAGGGACTGTTCTGGGGTGCCGGCGACCGCCCGGTCGACGCGGTCGCCGCCGACTTCGCCGCCCGCTGGGCGGGACTGTTCGGCTTCGCCGGGCTGCCACCGGGTACCCGGGAGGTGCGCCTCGCCGCCGCCGATCTCGCCGACCGCGTCGACGAGGTCTTCCCGGCCGCCCCGGCGCACTGGTCCAAGGCCGTCCTGCACAGCCCCGACCTGCAACTCTGCGCGTCCGACGCGGAGGCGTTGGCGCGCGGGGAGTACACCGTCGTGCTCGGCGAACTGCACGCCGCGTGGGCGTCCTTCGACTGCGAGGTGTTCATCCCGGCCCACCCCGACCCACAACGGCTGCGGGACGCCCTCACCACGGACCTGGGCGGGCGTCGGCTGCGGCTGCTGTACCCCACCGACTGGCCACGGCGGACCAGCCGCACCGCCGAAGCCCTCGCCGGGCCCAGCGACCGGCAGTTGGCCTTCGCGGCGGCGCCCGGGGCCGACCCGGCCCGGGTGCTGCCCACGGTGGCGCTCACCGTGTCCGAGCGGGACGGCCAGCTGGTCGCCACCGCCGCCGACGGCGAGAGCTGGCCGCTGACCGAGGTCTTCGGTGAACTGCTCAGCGCCCACGCGGTGGACGGGTTCAAGCTGGTCGCCGCCGCCCCGTACACCCCCCGGGTCACCATCGACCGGCTGGTGGTGGCCCGGCGGACCTGGCGCACCACGGTGGGGGAGAGCGGTCTGGCCGACGCCGCCGGGGAACGTGACCGGTTCCTCGCGGTGCGGGCCTGGCGACGCCGCCTCGACCTGCCCGAGCAGGTCTACGTCAAGCTCGGCAGCGAGACCAAACCCTGCTACGCCGACCTGAGCAGCCCGGCCTTCGCGAACATGTTCTGCGCCATGGTGCGGGCGGCCCGGATGGGCGACGGCCCCGGGGTCTCCCTGACGGTCAGCGAGATGCTGCCCGGCCCGGACGACGCCTGGGTGCCCGACGCGGCCGGCCGCCGGTACCTCAGCGAACTGCGCCTGCACGTGGTCGACGACACCGCCCGGGACGACCGGTGAACCGGCACACCGTCCGCCCGGTGGGGCGTACCGCACCAGCAACCGTACGGGGAGCGACGTGACCGACATCCTGTCCATCAGTGCCGTCACCGGGGAAGCACTGCCCTGGCCGGACGGGACGCTGGCCGAGCTGATCGCCGAACGGGCGGCCCGCTGCCCGGACGCGGTGGCGGTGCGCCAGTGGGACGACCGGCTCACCTACCGGGAGCTGGTCGGTCGGGCGGCGGGCCTGGCCGCCGCGCTGCGGGCCCGGGGGGTGGGCCGGCAGACCCGGGTGGGGATCTGCGCCCACCGCCGGCCCGACCTGGTGGTCGACGTGCTGGGCGTGCTGCTCGCCGGGGGCTGCTACGTGCCGTTGGAGCCCGGTGGCCCCCGGCAGCGGCTGCGGGAGATCGCCGCCGACGCCGGGGTGACGTTGGTGGTGGGGGACGCGGCGGCGGTCGAGTTCGCCGACACCCCCGGCGTCGAGGTGGTCACCGCCACCGGCCCGGCCCCGTCGGCACCCTGCCCGGCGCGGGCCGGCGACCCGGCGTACGTGCTGTTCACCTCGGGTTCCACCGGCCGACCCAAGGGGGTGCTGACCACCCACCGCAACGTGGTCGAGTTCGTCACCGGCTGCGCCGCGCTCAGCGCCGCCGACGCCGGGGTGCGCAGCCTCGGCATCGCCTCGCTCGGCTTCGACGCGGCCAGCATCGACCTGTTCGTCCCGCTGCTGCTCGGCGGCAGCGTGCAGCTGCTCGGCGTGGACGACCGCTCCGACCCGGACCGGCTGGCCCGGTTCATCGTCGCCCACGACGTGAACTGGGGTTTCATCACCCCGACCGTGTTGTCCATGCTGGACCCGGCCCGGGTGCCGGGCTGGCGGACGGTGCTCTGCGGCGGCGAGGCCGTCCCCGCCGAGCTGGCCGCCCGCTGGGCGCCGGGACGACTGCTGCTCAACGGCTACGGCCCCACCGAGACCACCGTGCTGGCGGTCAGCGGTGAGCTGACCGCCGCCGACACCGACCCGGTGCCGATCGGGCTGCCCCTGCCCAACCACCGGGCGTACGTGGTGGACGACGCGCTGCGGGCGGTGCCGCCGGGGCAGACCGGTGAGCTGCTGATCGGCGGGCCGGGGCTGGCCGACGGCTACCTCAACCGGCCCGGCCTGACCGCCGACCGGTTCGTCCCCGACCCGTTCTCCGGGCTGCCCGGCGAGCGGCTCTACCGCACGGGCGACCTGGTCCGGCAGGCCGAGGACGGGCGGATCGTCTATCTCGGCCGGGCCGACCGGCAGGTCAAGGTCCGGGGCCAGCGCATCGAGTTGGGCGAGGTGGAGGCCGTGCTCGCCGGGGTGCCCGGCGTCGACCGGGTGGCCGTGGAGGCGGTGCCCGGCCCGGCCGGGACCGAACTGGTCGCGTTCCTCACCCCGGCCACCGCGCCCGACGACGACACCGTCCGGGCGTACGCCGGGGGGCGGTTGACCGCCGCGATGCTGCCGGCGCGGCTGCTGCGCCGCGACGACCTGCCGGTCAGCGCCATCACCGGCAAGCTGGACCGGCCGGCGCTGCGGGCGCTGGCCGACGCCGCCCTGACCGTCGTCCCCGCCGACGGGCCGACCGACGAGCCGACCGACCCGGTCGAGCGGGTCGTGCGGCGGGTCTGGACCCGGCTGCTCGGCGCGGCACCCGCCCCGGACACCGACTTCCTCGCCGCCGGTGGCAACTCCGTCGCCGCGATGCGGCTGGTCGCGGCGTTGCGCGCCGAGCTGGGCCGGCACGTCGACACCCGGGACGTGCTGGCCGGGCGCACCCCGGCCGCGTTGGCCGCCCGGCTGCGGGCCGCCGCGCCCGCCGACGCCGACGGGCTGACCACCGGCAACCCGCCGACGTTGTCCCCGCCGCAGCGCCGACTGTGGTTCGTCGACCAGCTCGCCCCCTCCAGCGCCCCCTACAACATCGCGGTCGCGCACCGGTTGCGTGGCCCGCTGGACACGGTGGCGCTCGGGGCGGCGCTGCGGGCCGTGGCCACCCGGCACGACGTGCTGCGCTGGCGCATCCCGCAGAACGCCGGGGTGCCCTACGCGGTCTGCGAGGAACCGACCGACGTGGCGGTGCCGGTGGTCGACCTGACCGGTCGCGCCGACGCCGGGACCGAGCTGGCCGGGATGCTCGCCGCCGGTGCCGCGCACGCCTTCGACCTGGCCACCGGGCCGCCCTGGCAGGTGACCGTCTACCGGCTCGGCCCCGACGAGCACGTGCTGGCGATGACCATGCACCACGCGGTCTTCGACGGCTGGTCCGAGGCGGTCCTCTACGCCGACCTGGCCACCGGGTACGCGCAGGCCGTCGCCGGTGCGTCGCCGGCCCTGCCGCCGCTGTCCGCCTCGTACGCCGACTACGCGGTGTGGCGCGACGCGCGGGACCGCCGGCAGGGCCCCGCCGACCTCACCTGGTGGACGGAGCACCTGCGGGGCGTGCCGACCGTGCTGGATCTGCCCCGCGACCGCCCCCGCCCGGCGGTGCAGACGTACGCCGGGGCGGAGGCGGCGGTGACCCTGTCCGCCACCGCCGACCGGGCGGTGCGGGACCTGGCCGAGCGGCGCGGCGGCACCGTCGCGGCGGTGCTGCTGGCCGGCTTCGCCGAGCTGCTGCGCCGGCTCACCGGCGGCGACGACCACGTGGTCGGGGCGATCGTCGCCGACCGTCGGCTGGCCGCCTTCGACGACGTGGTCGGCTTCTTCATCGACACCGTCCCGGTGCGGTTGCGCACCGGCCGGGCCGACGGTGCCGGCGATCCGGGCGCGGCCGGTGGGGTGGGTTTCGGTGAACTGGTCGACCGGTGCGCCGCCGAGCTGCACGAGGCGACCGCCCACCCGGGCGCACCGCTGGAGAAGCTCGTCGAGACCCTCGGGGTGGGGCGGGACACCTCCCGGGCCCCGCTGGTGCAGGTGCTGTTCAACGTGCTCAACTTCGCCCCGCCCCGGCTGGCGCTGACCGGCCTGACCGGCGAGGTGGTCCCGGTGCCCAAGCCGGGCTCCCCGTTCGACGTCACCGTCTACGTGGTGCAGCGCGACGGCCGGTGCGGGGTGGACGTCGTCTACAACCCGGACCTGTTCGACGCCGACCGGATCGACGCGCTCCTGGCCGACCTGGTCGACCTGGTCGGCGCGCTCGCCGCCGACCCGCACAGCCCGGCCGACACGGTCGCCGTGGTGCTGCCCCGGCCCACCGTACGGGTGGCGGCGCTCGGCGCGATGACGGTGGCCGCCACCGCACCGGCCCCGGTCGCGCCGGTGCCGACCGGTCCGGACGAGCTGACCGGAACCGAGGAGCTGATCGCCGGCATCTGGCGGGAGGTGCTGGACCGCGACCGGGTCGGGGTCGCCGACAACTTCTTCGACATCGGCGGGCACTCCCTGGCCCTGGCCGCGGTGCATGCCCGGCTCACCGCCGCGACCGGCCGGTCGATCACCATGCTCGACCTGTTCCGGCACCCCACCGTCCGGGCGCTCGCCGCCAGCCTCGACGGGGCCGCCGACCGACCCGAGCTGGCCCGCGCCGCGCTGCGCGCCGCCGCCCGGCGTGGCCGGACCCGTCGTACCCCACCGCCTCGCCGACCGCACCAGCCGTGACGCCGCATTCCTCCCCACCGCCTGCGGGCGGCACCTTGCGACAAAGGACTACCCCGATGCAGAACGAGATCGACACCGCGCCGCCCTCCGACGACGGCATCGAACCCATCGCCATCGTCGGGCTCGCCGCCCGGCTGCCGGGTGCCGCCGACGTCGGCGAGTTCTGGCGCAACCTGGTCGACGGCGTCGAGTCGGTCACCGAGCTGAGCCGCGACGAGCAGCTCGCCCGGGGCGCGACCACCGACGAGGTCGACGACCCGGGCTGGGTGAGCCGGGCCCCGCTGATCGACGGGTACGACACCTTCGACGCCGGGCTGTTCGGGATGACCAGCCGCGAGGCGGAGGTGACCGACCCGCAGCACCGGCTGTTCCTGGAGAGCTGCTACACCGCGTTGCAGGACGCCGGCTACGACCCGGCCCGCTACCCCGGGGCGGTCGGCGTGTACGCCGGCACCGGCGGCAACACCTACCTGCACCGGTACGTGCTGCGCAACAAGCGGGTCGGCGGCAACCCGCACGGGGCGGTCTCGCTGGCCACGGGCAACTCGCCGAACTACGTGGCGACCAACGTGTCGTACCGGTTGGACCTGCGGGGGCCGAGCCTGACCGTGCACACCGCCTGCTCCACCTCGCTTGTCGCCTTCCACCTGGCCTGCGAGGCGCTGCGCAACCACGAGTGCGACATGGCGTTGGCCGGTGGCGTCAACGTGGAGCTGCCGCACGTCGGCTACCTGGGCATGGACGGTTTCACCTCGCCCGACGGCCGGTGCCGCCCCTTCGACGCCGGGGCCAACGGCACGGTCTGGGGCAGCGGTGTCGGGGTGACCCTGCTCAAGCGGCTCTCCGACGCGATCGCCGACGGCGACGCGATCCGTGCGGTGGTGCTGGGCAACGCCATCAACAACGACGGCGCCGGCAAGGTCGGTTTCACCGCCCCCAGCGTCGACGGGCAGGTGGAGGCGATCGCCCAGGCGGTCGGGATGGCCGGGATCGACCCGCGCACCATCAGCTACGTCGAGGCGCACGGCACCGGCACCGCGCTGGGTGACCCGATCGAGGTGGCCGCGCTGTCGGCGGTGTTCACCCGGGACACCGCCGAGCGGGGCTGGTGCGGCATCGGCTCGGTCAAGTCCAACATCGGGCACCTCAGCCAGCCGTCCGGCATCGTCAGCGTGATCAAGACGGTGCTGGCGATGGAACACGGGCTGATCCCGCCGACGATCAACTACGAGACGCCCAACCCGGGCATCGACTTCGCCGACACCCCGTTCTACGTGGCGAACACCCTGACCAAGTGGGACACCGACGGCGGACCCCGCCGGGCCGGGGTCAGCTCGTTCGGCATCGGCGGCACCAACGCGCACGTGGTGCTCGAGGAGGCGCCGGCGGCGTACCGGACGGATCGCCGGGTCCGGCCGGCGCAGCTGCTGCACGTGTCGGCGAAGACGGCGTCGGCCCTGGACAGCGCCGTCACCCGGCTCGCCGACCACCTGGCGGCGACCAGCGACGGCGGGCCGGAGCTGCTGGCCGACGTGGCGCACACGCTGCGGGTGGGCCGCCAGGAGTACCCGCACCGGGTGGCCGTGGTCGCCACCGACCTGGCCGAGGCGGTGACCGCGCTGCGTACCCCGCGCCGCCGCCAGTCCGGGGTGGTCGACGGTGCCGCGCCCCGCACCGCGTTCCTCTTCTCCGGCCAGGGCGCCCAGTACGCCGGGATGGGCGCGCAGCTCTACGCCGAGGAACCGGCCTTCGCCGCCACCGTCGACGAGTGCGCGACGCTGCTCCACCCGGAGCTGGGCCTGGACCTGCGGGAGCTGATCCTGGGCCGCGACCCGCAGGCGGCGGAGAAGCTCACCGAGACCCGTTACACCCAGCCGGCCCTGTTCGTCGTCGAGTACGCCCTGGCGCTGCTCTGGCAGCGGGCCGGGGTCCGCCCGGCGGCGATGATCGGCCACTCGATCGGCGAGTACGTCGCCGCCACCGTCGCCGGGGTGCTGAGCCTGCCCGACGCGCTGCGGGTGGTCGCCGCCCGGGGTCGGCTGATGCAGTCGATGCCGGCCGGGGCGATGCTGGCCGTCTCGCTCGACGAGGCGCAGGTCGCCGCCCGGCTGCCCGAGGGGCTGGCCATCGCCACCGTCAACGGCCCCGGCACCTGCGTGGTGGCCGGCGAGAGCGCCGCCGTCGCCGCGTTCGCCGACAGCCTCGGCGGCAAGAACAAGAGCAAGCAGCTGCGCACCTCGCACGCGTTCCACTCGCCGATGATGGACCCC
Source organism: Micromonospora sp. NPDC049257 (assembly GCF_040678915.1). NCBI lineage: Bacteria > Bacillati > Actinomycetota > Actinomycetes > Micromonosporales > Micromonosporaceae > Micromonospora > Micromonospora sp. NPDC049257. The sequence goes on along the minus strand of NZ_JBFAQU010000004.1, from coordinate 321,265 downwards.
ATCCTGGCGGAGTTCACCGCGTTGATGGCGACGGTGCCGCTGCGCGCGCCGGCCATCCCGTTCCTGTCCAACGTGACGGGCACCTGGATCACCGCCGAGCAGGCCACCGACCCGGCGTACTGGGCGGCGCACCTGCGTCAGCCGGTGCGCTTCGGCGACTGCGTGGCGACCCTGCTCGGCGCGGGCACCTGGGCGCTGCTGGAGTGCGGGCCGGGCCGGCAACTGGCCAACCTGGCCCGGATGCAGGTCGCCAAGGGTTCCCCGCAGCAGCGGGCGTTGACCCCGCTGGGCAGCCTGCCGGGCCCCGGTGAGCCGGCCGGTGACCTGGCCGCCCTGCTCACCAGCGCCGCCGCGCTGTGGTGCGCCGGGGTCGGGGTGCGCCTCGACGCCGACCCGGCCGCCCGGCGGGTGCCGCTGCCGACGTACCCGTTCGAGCGCCGGCGTTACTGGGTCGACCCGGACCCGGTGGTGGCGGTGGCCGACGTGCCGGCGGAGACCGGTCCGCGTGCGCTGCCGCAGTGGTTCGCGGTGCCGGTGTGGCGGCAGGCCGCCGCCGACCCGGCGACCGTGCCGGCGGGCCGCTGCCTGGTGTTCGCCGCCGGTCCGCGCGCGGACGCCCTGGTCGCCGCGTTGCGGACCGCCGGTGACGACCCGGTCGTGGTACGCCCCGGCGCGGCGTTCGCGGCGTCCGACGACGGGTACCGGCTGCGCCCCGGCCACCGCGAGGACCACGACGCGCTGGTCGCGGCGTTGACCGCAGGCGGGGTGCCGGACCGGTTGGTGCACGCCTTCGCCCTGGACGGCCCGCCGGCCGGGCTCGACGCGACGGCCGCCTGGGACGCCCAGCAGCGTGGCTTCTTCGACGCCCTGCACCTGGTGCAGGCGCTCGCCGGGGCGGGGGCGACCGCCGGGGAGCAGCCGCTCACCCTCGACCTGGTCACCGCGGGCGTCGGCGACGTCACCGGTGCCGACCTGGTCCGGCCCGAGCACGCCACCCTCGCCGGTCTGGCCCGGGTGCTGCCGGCCGAACTGCCCGGCCTGGCCGTGCGGCTGGTCGACGCCGACCCGGCCGACCCCGGGGTCGAGACGCTCGCCGCCGAACTGCGCCGCCCGGTGGACCCGCAGCGGGTGGAGCTGACGTTGCGCGGCACCCGCCGCTGGGTGACCGGGTACGAGCAGGTCACCGTGGCCGCCGAGGGCGAGCCGGGGGCACTGCGCGACGGCGGCCGTTACCTGGTCACCGGTGGCCTGGGTGGCATCGGCGTCACCCTCGCCGAGGACTTCGCCCGGCGGGCCGGGGTGAAGCTGGTGCTGCTGGCCCGGTCCGGGTTGCCGCAGCGTGAGCGGTGGGACGACCACCTGGCGGTGCACGGCGGCGCGGACCGGGCCGGCCGGGCGATCGCGGCGATCCGCCGGATGGAGGCGGCCGGCGCGACGGTGCGGGTGCTCGCCGCCGACGTCACCGACCCGGCCGACCTGCGTCGGGTCCGGGCCACCGTGGAGGCCGAGTTCGGTGGGTTGGACGGCATCGTGCACGCCGCCGGTCTGCCCGGCGGCGGCATGGCCGAGGTGAAGGAGCGGGCCGAGGCGGAGCGGGTGCTCGCCCCGAAGCTCACCGGCACCCTCGCCCTGGCCGAGGTCTTCGGTGACCTGCCGCTGGACTTCGTGGTGCTCTGCTCGTCGATCACCTCGGTGATCGGCGGGTTCGGCCAGGTCGACTACTGCGCGGCGAACGCCTTCCTCGACGCGTTCGCCCGCTCCGGCGTCGGTTTCCGGGCCCCCGTGCTGTCGCAGAACTGGGGTGGTTGGGCGGAGGTCGGCATGGCGGTGGAGACCGCCGCGCCGGCCGCGTTCCGGGCCGCCGGCCGGGACACCGTCACCACGCCGGTGGACCACCCGGTGCTCACCACGAAGGTGACCGGCCCGGAGTCGACGGTGCTGCACGGGCTGGTCTCCGCCGGCACCCACTGGCTGCTCGACGAGCACCGCATCGGCGGGGTGCCGGTGGTGCCCGGCACCGCCCACCTGGAGTCGGTGCGGGCCGCGGTGGCCGCCGGGGTGCCCACCCACGACCCGCAGGCCGTGGTGGAGCTGCGCGACGTGGTGTTCCTGGAGCCGTTCGCGGTGCCCGAGGGCACCGTCGCGCAGTACCGGGTCGAGCTGACCCCGGCCGAGGAGGGCGTCGACTTCGCGGTCCGCAGCCTCGCCGCCGGCCAGCTCCGCACCCATGTGCGCGGGTCGGCGGGCTGGGTCGTCGAGGCCGCCCCGGCGGCCCGGGTGCCGGTGGTCGACGGCCGGCGGGTCGACGACGACGCCTCGTTCGGTCGGGGCCGTACCAGCATGCTGACCTTCGGCCCGCGCTGGGCCTCGCTGACCGAGCACCGCCTCGGCGACGGCGAGGAACTGGCCCGGATCGAGGCCCCGGAGCCGGTCCGGGCCGACCTGCCGGCGTGGGGGCTGCACCCGGCGCTGCTGGACGTGGCGACCGCGTTCGGCCGGGGCCAGGGCGACGGCACCTACCTGCCGCTGTCGTACGGGCGGATCGTGGTGCGCGGGCCGCTGCCGGCGGTGTTCCACAGCCACCTGCGGCACCGGGCCAGCGCCACCGACGAGGTGGTCGCCGCCGACCTGTCGCTGACCGACACCGAGGGCCGGGAACTCGTCGCGATCGGCGACTTCGTGCTGCGCCGCGTCGACCAGGGCGCGGTCACCGGCGGGTTGACCGGCACCGCCGACGCGGGCCCGGTCGAGCCGGCGGCCGGGGCGCTCACCGAGGACATCCGCCCGGTCGACGGCGCGGAGGCGTTCCGGCGCAGCCTCACCGCCGGTCTCGGCGCGCAGGTGGTGATCGCCACCCGCCCGGTCGAGGAGATCCGACGGCGGGCCTCCCGGGTCACCACGGACAGCCTGGAGCAGGACCCGGAGCCGTCGGCGGCCGCTCCGGCGGCGACCGGGGGCGGCTCGGCGGCCCCGCGTACCGAACTGGAGATCACCATTGCCGGGGTGTGGCGGGACGGGCTGGGGGTGGCCGAGGTCGGGGTGGACGACGACTTCTTCGCCCTCGGCGGCAACTCGCTGGTCGCGGTGCAGCTGATCGCCGCGATGCGCAAGGCGACCGGGGTCCGGCTGCCGATGCGCAGCCTCTTCGAGACCCCCACCGTGGCCGGCCTGGCCGAGCGCATCGCCCAGCTGCGGGCCGCCGCCGCCGACGAACCGGCCGCGCCGGCCACCATCCCCGCCATCCCGCGGCTACCCCGCGCCTGACGTCGAGAAACAGGAGACCACGCCATGAGCGACACGATCGCCACGCTGCCGGTGGTCGTCGAGAACGACGGCACACCCCTGACCGAGCTGATCGGCCGACGCCGGGCCGAGCTGCGCGCCGACCTCGTCGCGCACGGCGGGCTGCTGTTCCGCGGCTTCGACGTGGGCGGGGTGGACGGCTTCGACGCGGTGGTGCGGGCGTTCTCCGGCGAGCCGCTGACCTACACCGAGCGGTCCTCGCCCCGGCACGCCATCAAGGGGAAGGTCTACACCTCGACCGACTACCCGCCGGACGAGGAGATCTTCCTGCACAACGAGAACTCCTACCAGGCGCGTTGGCCGCTGACGCTGTTCTTCTACTGCCTGACCGCGCCGCAGACCCTCGGCGCGACCCCGCTGGCCGACGTGCGCCGGGTGTACGCCGAGATCGACCCGGCGGTCCGTGCGGAGTTCGTCAGTCGGCGCTGGCTGCTGGTGCGCAACTTCCACGCCGACTTCGGCACCCGCTGGCAGGACGTCTTCGGCACCGACGACCGCGCCCAGGTGCAGGCGTACGCGGCGGCGAACCGGATCGAGCTGGAGTGGGTGGGCAAGGACGGGCTGCGGACCCGGGCGGTACGGGACGTGGTGCACCACCGGCCCGGCTCGGACACCCCGCGCTGGTTCAACCACGCCACCTTCTTCCACCTGAGCACCCTGCCGAAGGACTACCAGGAGGGGCTGCTGGCGATGTTCGGCCCCGAGGGGCTGCCGGCGAACACCTACTACGGCGACGGCGGCGAGATCCCCGCCGACGTGCTGGACCACCTGCGGGCCGCGTACCGGGCGGCCAGCGTCCGCTTCGACTACCAGCGCGACGACGTGCTGGTGGTCGACAACATGACCGCCGCGCACGGGCGGGAGCCGTTCACCGGACCCCGCAAGATCGCCGTCGCGATGGCCGAACCGCACACCCCCGACACCGCTGGAGCGAACTGATGGCCGACACCCGATTCCTGGTCGTGCGCAACGACGAGGAGCAGTACTCGATCTGGGCGGCCGACCGCGACCTGCCCGCCGGGTGGCACGACGCGGGCTTCGCCGGCAGCCGTGAGGAATGCCTGGCCCACGTCGACGAGGTCTGGACCGACATGCGTCCGCGTTCGGTACGGGAGCAGACGGCATGACCCGCGAGTGGACCTTCCCCGCCTCGTTCGCCCAGGAGCGGGTCTGGATCGCCAACCAGCTCGACCCGGCGTCGCCGGTCTACAACGTCTCGATGCCGTGCCGCTTCCCGGCGGGGCTGGACGTCGACGCGGTGACCGGCGTGTTCGACCAGGTCGTCGCCCGGCACGAGGCGCTGCGGACCTACCTGCGGGTCGACGACGGCAACCTGGTGCAGGTGGTCCGGGAGCACCAGCCGACCCGGCTGCCCACCGACGACCTGCGGGAACTGCCCGAGGAGGAACGCGCGCAACGCTACGCGGCGCTCTGCGTCGAGCTGGCCCGCACGCCGATCCCGTTGGACGCGCCGCCGCTGTGGCGGGCCCGGTTGGTGCGCCTCGGTGAGGCGTGGACGCTGCTGCTGGTGGTGCACCACGCGGTCTTCGACAGCCACTCGGCGGTGCTGTTCGACGCCGAGATCGCCGCGTTCGCGCAGGCCGCGTCGACCGGTGCGCCGGCCGCCGTGCCGGAGCTGCCCATCCAGTACGCCGACTTCGCGGCCTGGCAGCGCGACCAGCTCACCGGCGCGGAGCTGGCGCGGCAGCTCGCCTTCTGGACCGGTCACCTGGCCGGGGCACCGGCGGTCACCGGCCTGCCGCTGGACCGGCCCCGCCCGGCGCAGCTCGGCTTCGCCGGGGACGAGGTGCGTTTCGACCTGCCCGACGGGCTGCTCGACCGGGTCGGCCGGCTGGCCGGCGGATCGGCGGCCACCCCGTACATGGTGCTGTTGGCGGGTTTCGCGGCGCTGCTGTCGCGGATCTCCGGCGACACCGACGTGGTGGTCGGGGTCTCCACCGCGGGCCGGGACACCGCCGAGTTGACCTCGCTGATCGGCATGTTCGTCAACCCGGTGGCGTTGCGCTGCGACGTGGGCGGTGACCCGTCCTTCGTCGACCTGCTGGGGCGGGTCCGCGACGCGATGGTCGACGCCCTCGACCACGGGCAGACCCCGTTCCAGCGGATCGTCGAGGCGGTCGCCCCGGAGCGGGACCCGTCGGTGCAGCCGGTCTTCCAGACCGCGCTGAACTTCATCCCCGGTTCCGGGCTGGACCTGGTGCAGCTGGGCACCACCAAGGACGACCTGGCCTTCGACATCACCACCGGGGAGAGCCGGCTGGTCTACCGTACCGACCTGTTCGACCGGTCCACCGCCGAGACGGTCGTGGCCCGTTACGTCCGGCTGCTCGACGCGGCGGTCACCGACCCGCAGCAGCCGGTGTCCGCGCTGCCGCTGCTCGCCGACGCGGAACGCGACCTGGTGCTCGGCGACTGGGCGGGGACCGGGGTGGCCGGTGCGTCGTCCACCGTGGTCGACGAGGTGCAGCGGCAGGTGGCGGCCACCCCGGACGCCACCGCGCTGGTCTGCGACGACGTCTGCCTCACCTACGCCCGGCTCAACGCCGCCGCGAACCGGCTGGCCCGGGTGCTGGTGGGCCGGGGCGTCGGCCCGGAGACCCGGGTGGCGCTGGCCCTGCCGCGCGGCCCGCAGCTGCTGGTGGCGATCCTCGCCGTACTCAAGGCCGGGGGCGCGTACGTGCCGGTGGACACCGGTTACCCGGCGGGCCGGATCGGTTACCTGCTCGCCGACGCCGCACCCGCGCTGGTGCTGGCCGTGGCGGAGACCGCCCCCCTGGTGTCGGCGGACGCGCTGCTGCTCGACGGGGTGCTCGACGTCGACCCGGCCCTCGCCGACGCCGTTGTGGCCGGTGCCGACCCGGCCCGGGGCGAGGCCGACCTCACCGACACCGACCGGGTCGCGCCGTTGCGCCCGGAGCACCCCGGTTACGTGCTCTACACCTCCGGTTCGACCGGCCGGCCCAAGGGTGTGGTGGTGGAGCACCGGGCGATCACGGCGTACCTGGCCTGGGCCCGGGACACCTACCCGGGGCTGTCCGGCACCGCGCTGCTGCACTCGCCGGTCTCGTTCGACCTGACGGTGACGGGGCTGCTCGGCCCGCTCACCGCCGGGGGCACCGTCCGGCTGGCCGGGATCGACTCCCCGGCGGCCCGCACGGGTGGGCGGCCGACCTTCCTCAAGGTCACCCCGAGCCACCTGCCGCTGCTGGAGGAGGCCCTGTCGCCCACCACCGACCTGGTGATCGGCGGTGAGGCGCTCACCGGTGAGCAGCTCGCCGACTGGCGGGCCGCGCACCCGGACGTGGCGGTGGTCAACGAGTACGGCCCCACCGAGGCGACCGTCGGCTGTGTCGCCGCCCGGCTCGCCCCCGGGCAGCCGGTGCCCGCCGGCCCCGTGTCGATCGGCCGGCCCACCGCCACCAGCCGGGTGTACCTGCTCGACGCCGCGGGGCAGCCGGTCCCGCCGGGGGTGGTCGGTGAGCTGTACGTCGCCGGTGACCAGCTCGCCCGGGGCTACCTGGGCCGGCCCGGCCTGACCGCCGAACGGTTCCTGCCCTGCCCGTACGGCCCGCCGGGGCAGCGGATGTACCGCACCGGTGACCTGGCCCGGTGGCGGGCCGACGGCACCCTCGACTACCTGGGCCGCCGCGACGACCAGGTCAAGGTGCGCGGGATGCGCATCGAGCTGGGCGAGATCGAGGCGGCGATGCGGGAGCACCCGGAGGTTCGGGAGGCGGCGGTGGCCGTGCGCACCGACTCGGGGGAGCCGACCCTGGTCGGTTACCACGTCGGCACCGCCGAGGAGGCGCACCTCGCCGCCGAGCTGGCCCGGGAGCTGCCGGCGCACCTGGTGCCGGCCGCGTTCGTCCGGCTCGACGCGTTGCCGTTGACCCCGAACGGCAAGCTGGACCGGGCGGCGCTGCCCGCCCCGCCGGAGTCCGTGGCCGGCGACGGCTACGTGCCGCCGCGCACCGACGCCGAGACCCTGGTCGCCGAGGTGTACGCCGACATCCTCCAGGTGGAGAAGGTCGGCGCGCTCGACGACTTCTTCGCCCTCGGCGGCAACTCGCTGCGCGGCATGCGGGCGATGGCCCGGATCCGGGCCGAGGTGGACGTCGACCTGCCGATGCGGGCGCTGTTCGGCAGCCCCGTGGTGGCCGATCTGGCCGCCCAGATCGAGGCGCAGATCGCCGCCGAACTGGACGACCTTTCCGAGACCGAGGTCGCCGCGCTGTTGGCGGCGGATAAGGACACTTCCGCATGACGGACCTGAAGGATTCCCGGGACGCCGCCCGGGCGGCACTGATCGCCCAACGGTTACGCCGACGGCAGGCCACCCCCGCCGCCCGCGTCACGCCGCGCCCCGAGGGTGTCGAGGTGCCGCTGTCGTACGCCCAGGAGCGGGTCTGGTTCATGGACCAGCTCGCCCCCGGCGAGGCGGCGTACCACATCGCGGTGCCGTTGCGGGTGCGTGGCCCGCTCGACGTCACGGCGCTGCGCGCCGCCCTCGCCGCGCTGACCGCCCGGCACGAGTCGCTGCGCAGCCGGTTCCCCGCCGACGCCGACGGCAAGCCGACCGTGGTGGTCGCCGACACCGTCGAGGTGCCGTTGACGGTGGTCGACGCCCCCGACGAGCGGGCCGCGCGGGAGTTGGTGGAGGCGGCCTCGCTCGCGCCGTTCGACCTGGCGGCCGGGCCGCTGCTGCGGGCGCTGCTGATCCGGCTGGCCGCCGACGACCACGTGCTGTTCCTCAGCAAGCACCACATCGTCGGTGACGGCTGGTCGGTCGACGTGCTGCTGCGCGATCTGATCACCGCCTACCGGGGCGGTGAGCTGCCCACCCTGCCGGTGCAGTACGGCGACTTCGCCGTCTGGGAGGCGCAGGAGCTGGCCGGCCCGGCGGCCCGGTCGCACCTGGACTACTGGAAGTCCCGGCTGGCCGGGATCACCCCGTTGGAGCTGCCGCTGGACCGGCCCCGCCCGGCCACCCAGACCTACCGGGGCGACTTCGTCGAGTTCCGGCTGACCCCGGCGGAGACCGAGCGGCTGACCACCCTCACCCGGGTGGCCGGCGGCACCCTGTTCATGACGCTGCTCGCCGCCTACCAGGTCTTCCTGGCCCGGCACGCCGGTCAGGAGGACTTCGCGGTCGGCGCGTCGGTGGCCGGCCGGTCCGCCCCGGAGCTGGAGGACCTCGTCGGCATGTTCATCAACATGCTGCCGCTGCGGGCCGAGTTGGGCGGTGACCCGACCTTCTCCGAGCTGCTGGAACGCACCCGGCGCAGCGTGCTCGACGGTTTCGAGCACGCCGAGGTGCCGTTCGCGCGGGTGGTCCACGAGCTGGGCCTGCCCCGCGACGTCAGCCGCTCACCGGTGTTCCAGGCCATGTTCGTGTTGCAGAACTACGAGATGGGCCGGTTCACCGAGGTCTCCGACGCCACCGACGTGACGTTCGACTGGACCCCGATGGAGCTGCGGGCCACCCGGTTCGACTTCGAGCTGCACGCCGTGGAGACCGTCAACGGGCTCTGGGGCAAGCTGGTCTTCAACACCGACCTGTTCGACCGGGCCACCGTGACCCGGATGGCCGACCGCTGGGGCGCCCTGTTGCGCGCGGTGGCGGCCACCCCGGACGTGCCGGTCTCGGCGTTGGACCTGCTCCCCGCCGACGAGCGGGCGTTGCTGGCGTCGTGGAACGACACCACCGCCGACTTCCCGGCTGCCGAGACGCTGCACGGCCCGATCGAGGCGGCAGCGGCGGCGACCCCGGACGCGGTGGCCGTCACCATCGAGGGCGTCTCGACGACGTATGCGCAGCTCAACGCCGCCGCGAACCGGGTGGCGCACCGGCTGCGGGCGGCCGGCGTCGGCCCGGAGACCCTGGTCGGGGTCTGCGCGGAACGCTCCGTCGAGCTGGTCGCGGGCCTGCTCGGCGTGCTCAAGGCCGGTGGGGCGTACCTGCCGCTGGACCCGGAGTACCCGGCCGACCGGTTGGCCTTCATGCTGACCGACGCCGCCGCGCCGGTGGTGCTGGTGCAGGAGCAGCTGCGCGACGTGCTGCCCACCGTCGACGCGACGGTGCTGGCCCTGGACGATCCGACCCTCTGGGCCGACCAGCCGCAGACCGACCCGGCCCCGCTGGCCGGCCCGGAACACCTGGCGTACGTGATCTACACGTCGGGGTCGACGGGTCGCCCGAAGGGGGTGCCGAACACCCACCGGGGCATCGTCAACCGGCTCGACTGGATGCAGAAGACCTACCGGCTCGTCGCCGACGACGCGGTGTTGCAGAAGACCCCGGCCAGCTTCGACGTGTCGGTGTGGGAGTTCTTCTGGCCGCTGCGCACCGGGGCCCGGCTGGTGCTGGCCAAGCCCGGCGGTCACAAGGACGCCGGTTACCTGCGTGACGTGCTGGTGGCCGAGCGGGTCACCACCGCCCACTTCGTCCCGTCGATGCTGACGGTGTTCCTGGCCGAGGAGGGGGTGGAGGCGGCCACCGCGCTGCGGCGGGTGATCTGCTCCGGTGAGGAGCTGCCGCTGGCCTCGGCGGTCGACTTCACCGCCCGGTTGCCGCACTGCGCACTGCACAACCTGTACGGCCCGACCGAGGCGGCGATCGACGTCAGCGCCTGGCACTGCGACCCGGCGCTGCTGGCCGGGTTGACCGGTGTGCCGATCGGTGGGCCCATCGCCAACCTGCGGCTGCACGTGCTCGACCCGGCCGGTCGGGAGTGCCCGGTCGGGGTGGCCGGTGAGCTGCACATCGGCGGGGTGGGGCTGGCCCGTGGTTACCACCTGCGGCCGGCGCTGACCGCCGAACGTTTCGTGCCGGACCCGTTCTCCGGTGAGCCGGGCGCCCGGCTGTACCGCACCGGTGACCTGGCCCGCTGGGTGCCCGACCCGGCGGGGCCGACGACCGGGGCCGAACCGGCCGGTGTGATCGAGTTCCTGGGCCGCATCGACCACCAGGTCAAGCTGCGCGGCCTGCGCATCGAGCTGGGCGAGATCGAGAGCGCCCTGCGCGAGCAGGCCGGGGTGGCCGAGGCGGCGGTGATCGTCCGCGAGGACAGCCCGGGCGACAAGCGGCTCACCGCCTACCTGGTGGGCGGGGCCGAGCATGCCGCGCTGAAGTCGGCGCTGAAGGAGACGCTGCCGGAGTACATGGTGCCGGCCGCGTTCGTCACCCTGGACGCGTTGCCGCTGACCCCGAACGGCAAGCTCGACCGCAAGGCGTTGCCCGCGCCGGTGGTCACCCGCGAGGCGTCGGTGGCCCTGGTCGAGCCGCGCGACGACACCGAGCGGCTGCTCGCCGGGATCTGGTCGGAGGTGCTGGGCGTGCCGACGCTCGGCATCGACGACGACTTCTTCGACCTGGGCGGGCACTCGATGCTCGCCACCCAGGTGGTGGCGAAGATCCGCCGGGCCGAGCACGGCGGCCGGGCGGTCGGCGTGATGGACCTGTTCCAGCAGCGCACCATCCGGGAACTGGCCGCGTTCATGACCGGTGACGCCGAGGCGGCCGGCCCGCGTCGGCTGCTCTACGAGCTGACCAAGCCGATCCCGGCCGGCAAGCGGGTGCTCAGCTACGTCTGCGTCCCGTACGGCGGCGGCAGCGCCATCGTCTACCAGCCGCTGGCCGACGCGTTGCCCGCCGGGCACGCCCTGTGGTCGTTGGCCATCCCCGGCCACGACGTCGGGTTGACCGAGGACGCCCTGCCGTTCGACGAGCTGACCAGCCGGGTGGCCGCCGAGATCGTGGAGCGGATCGACGGTCCGTTGGCCCTCTACGGTCACTGCGGGGTGGGCAGCGCCATCGTCGCCGAGGTGGCCCGCAAGGTGGAGGCCGCCGGGCGGGAGCTGGAGGTGGTCTACATCGGGGCGATGTTCCCGTTCGCCCGTCCGAAGGGCGCCTTCGCGGCGTTGCGCAACCGGCTGGAGCAGCTCAGCAGCAACCGGCACTACGCGAGCTGGCTCAAGAGCATGGGCGTGGACACCGACGAGCTGGAGCCGGAGCAGGCCGACCGGATCATCAGCAACATGCGGGCCGACTCCCGCGCGTCGGAGGAGTACTTCACCGGGCTGCTCGACCGGGGCGCGGAGAAGCTGCGTGCGCCGATCGTCTCGGTGGTCGGCTCCGAGGACCCGGTGACCGACTACCACGCCGAGCGGTACGCGGAGTGGCAGTTCCTCAGCGACACCCTCGGTCTGGTGGTGCTCGACCAGGCCGGGCACTTCTTCCTCAAGTACCGGGCCGACGAGCTGGCGGAGATCGTCACCCAGGTGCACCCGGCGGTGCGGGCCGGGGACGTGACGGCGCTCGGCCCGGCGGCCCGGGGTGAGGACGCCGGCTGGGTGGTCGCCGACCACCAGCGTGTCGGCGACGTCAACGGGCCCGCCCCGGCGGTGGTGAAGCCCAGCATGGCCCGGTTCGTCGCGGTCACCGCCGGGCAGCTGGTCTCCACCACCGGTTCGGCGTTGACCGCGTTCGCCCTGCCGATCTGGTTGTTCACCCGGACCGGCTCGGTGGCCGACCTGGGTCTGTTGTGGGCGTTGGCGCTGATCTGCGGGGTGCTGATGCTGCCGGTGGCCGGCGCGCTCACCGACCGGATCAGCCGGCGACGGATCATGATGATCGCCAGCTGCGTCTCCGGCACCATCCAGCTGGTGCTGGCCGCCCTGCTCTGGACCGACAACCTCGCCCTGTGGCACATCTACGGGCTGGTGGCGTTGAGTCAGGTGGCCGGGTCGTTCCAGCGGATCGCCTTCCAGTCGGCGGTGCCGCAGCTGGTGCCGAAGCGCTACCTGGGGCACGCGATGGGCATCACCCAGCTCTCCAGCGGTTTCGCGATGCTGCTGATGCCGGTCTTCGCGGCCGGCCTGCTCGCCGCGATCGGCCTCAAGGGCATCCTGCTGATCGACGTGGCGAGCTACCTGGTGGCGGTGCTGACGCTGGCCGTGGTCCGCTTCCCCGACCTGCTCGGCTGGCGGCCCCGGGAACGGCTGCTGGTGGCGATCGCCAACGGTCTGCGCTACTCGTGGCGGCACAAGGGTTTCCGGCTGATGCTCGGCTACTTCGCGCTGGGCAACGTCTTCCTCGCCCCGGCGCTGGTGCTCACCACCCCGCTGGTGCTGTCGTTCGGCACCGCCACCCAGGTGGCGCAGGTGGCGCTGGCCGAGGCGATCGGCGCGGTGGCCGGCGGGGTGCTGATGTCGCTGTGGGGTGGGCCCCGGCAGCGGCGCATGATCGGGGTGCTGATCGGCAACCTGGGCACCGCCGTCGGGTGCCTGCTGATCGGCCTCGACGCCTCCGTCGTCATGATCGCCTTCGGGGCGTTCTGGCTGGCCATGGCGATGACCACCGCCCAGTCGATCTACGCCACGATCGTGCAGGTCAAGGTGCCGCAGCGGTTCCACGGCCGGGTGTTCAGCCTGAACCAGACGATCTCCTGGTCGACCCTGCCGATCGGCTTCGCGTTGCTCGCCCCGGGCGCGACGGCCCTGTTCGAGCCGATGCTCGCCGACGGCGGCACGCTCGCCGGTTCGGTGGGCGCGGTGATCGGCACCGGTCCGGGTCGGGGCATCGGCTTCGCGTACGTCTGCTTCGGGTTGGCCCTGGTGCTGATCACGCTCGGTGGGTTCGCGATCCGGATGCTGCGCCGCTTCGACATCGAGGTGCCCGACTCGCTCCCCGACGACCTGATCGGGGCGCAGGAGCGGCAGCGGCGGCTCGCCGAGCGGGCGAAGACCCGCCCGGAACCGGCGTCGGTAGCCGGCTGACCGGTCCGCGCGGGTACGACGGCATCGAGGCGTCGTACCCGCGCGGCAGGGACACCCGGCCGCGACGGGTCCCCGGGGACGGTGCCGCCTCGGGGACGCTCGTCGCGGTCGGGGCCGGGCGGCGTCCGCCCCTCCACGGGCGGGCAGGCCGGCCCGGGCCTGGTCAGAAGGGTTCGGCCGGATCGGCGAGGTCGGTGTCCGACGGCTCCCGGGGCTCGGCCACCCAGGCGGAGAAGACCGGCACCCCGTGCCACGGCCCGGTCCCGCCGTCGCGGTGGTCGGTGGCCACCGCCAGCACCGCGTACGGGTGCCCGAAACGCAGCTCGGCGGTCCGACGGACCCCCTCCGGTGGGAGGCTGGTCAGGGCGAACGCACCGGTCACCGCGGCGGCCTCGAAGCCGTACCGGCCGTAGTGGGCAACCGCCACCTGCCGGGCCTCGACGTCCGCCTCGGTGCCGAGCAGCCCGCCGAGCGCCCGGCCCACCGCCGTGAACCCCAGCCCGGGGGCGGTCAGGTCGTGTTCGTCCCGCGCCGACCAGCAGGGCAGCACCGCGTGCCGGCGTTCCTCCCGACCGTCGCGGGCGGACGTGCGGACCCGCTCCTCGCGCAGCGTCCCGAGCGGTCCCACCCCCAGCGGCAGGTCGAACAGCGACCGCCGGCCCGGTTCCCCGTCCACCGCCGCGCCGGCCAGCGCGTAGCCGGCGGCGAGCACGTCGGCCGGGGGGACCGCCGGGTCGGCGAGCACCGAGAGCACCAGCAGCCCGGCCCCGTCGCGTTCCACCGCCGCAGCGGCGTGCACGGCGACGTCACCGGCCGGTCCGGTCGCCGCGATCCAGACCCGGTGCCCGTGTTCCGGGCTGCGCAGCGCCCGGGCCAGCCGCCCGGCCCACCCGCTGTCCGGGGCACCCCGGTCGGCGGACCCCGCCGGCCCGTGCCCGGGGCCGGCGTCGCCCCCCGGCCCGGCCGGCCCGTGCGCCTGGTCGGGGCGGGGTCCCGCGCCCGGTCGGCGTTCGTCGCCGGGCAGGTCCGCCGCGCCCGGGCCGAGCATCGCGCCGGGCACCAGGTCGAACGGGGTGGCCCAGGAGATCCGGGTGGCGAGGGCGCCGGCCAGCGCCAGCAGCACCCGGGGGGAGACGGTCAGCGGGAACCGGTCGATCAGCCCCAGGGTGTGCTCGCGGGCCCAGGCGTCCAGGCCCGCCTGGTCGGGCAGCGGCCCGCTGGCGGTGGCCCGGGGCAGTCCGTCGGTCCAGCCGGCGAGCTTCGCGGTGTCCGCGCCGGGTCGGTGCCAGAGCGCGGTGGCCGACGGCACCAGCGGGTGCGGGTGGTCCAACAGGGCGGCGGCCGTCGCCGCGGCGGCCTCCCCGTCGACGCCCAACACCTCGGCCAGCTCGGCCCGGACCGCGCCGGTGGCGGCCGGCGCGGCGAGCGCCAGCAGCAGCCAGGCACCGAGCGGGGAGGCGACGTGGTGCCGGTCGCCGAGTTCGGCGTGCAGCCGGGCGGCGTACCGGGCCAGTGGGGTGTACGGGATCGTCGTCATGCCCCCACTGTGCCCACCGTTCGCGCTCGCGGCACCCCGGTCAGGACCACAGTTCGAACGGTTCGTCGATCTGCTCGCCGGCCAGGAAACCGGTGAGCAGCTCGGGCAGCCGGCCCGGATAGAACCGGGCGGTGCTGGTGACGATCTCGTCGGGCGGCCACCAGCGGAACCCGAAGTAGTCCTCCACCTCGTAGTCGAGCCGGTCGGCGCCGTCGATGTCCGGGGCGGCGGCGTCGAGGCGTACCGTCAGCACCACCTCGTCCTGGACGTGGCGCAACCGGCGGTGGATGAAACTGGCCCGCCGCCGCCAGGTGGGCGGGCCGAGCTGCGCGGCGGCGACGACGAACCCGGTCTCCTCCCGCAGTTCGCGCAGGGCGGTCTCGGGGTACGTCTCGCCGGGGTCGACGCCCCCGCCGGGCAGCTCCCACCAGGTGCCCAGCCGGGGGTGTTCCGGGTCGCGGGTGTGGAACAGCAGGATCAGGCCGTCGAGGTCGCGGACCACCAGCCGGACGGCGGTGCGTTCGATGACCGGCAGGTCCCGGGGCAGTTCGGTCATGGGCCTCCCTCGACGGGGCACCGTCGGGGCGGCGGCGGTGCGACGATGGCGATCATGGCGGAGCTCTTCGGTGAGGTGGCGGGCGACTACGACGAGATCCGGCCGGGCTACCCGGCCGCCCTCGCCGCCACCATCCTCGCCTATCACGGCGGACCACCCACCCGGCTGGTCGAGGTCGGCGCGGGCACCGGCCTGGCCACCGCGCTGCTGCGCGACCTCGCCGCCGCTGCCGGCCCGGCCCGGCCGGCGTCGGGCGTCGTGGGGCCGGGCGTCGTGGGGTCGGGATCGACCGGACCGTCGCGCCCCGGCCCGGTCGGCGCCGGCCGGACCGACGTGGACCGGGCCGCGCCGGGGCGGACCCGGGTGACCTGTGTCGAGCCGGACGCGCGGATGGCGGCGGTGCTGGCCGCCCGGTTCCCCGACGTCGAGGTGGTGGTGGCCCGGTTCGAGCAGTGGTCGCCGCCCCGGCCGGCGTGCCCCTGTTGTCGTGCGCGTTGGCCTGGCACTGGCTCGACCCGGCCACCCGCAACCGGCGGGCCCACGACGCGCTGACCCCCGGCGGCACCCTGGCCGTCTTCGCCCACCGCTACGACTACGTCGACCCGGCCCAGTCGGCGGCGATCCGGGCGGCGTTCGAGTCGGTCGACCCGGTGCCGCACCACGACCAGCCGGAGGACTGGTTCCACGCCGACATCACCGGCAGTGGACTGTTCACCGACGTCCGGCCGACCGCGTTCCGCCGGGCGGTGCCGCTGACCACGGCGCAGTACCAGCGTCTCGTCGGCACCTTCTCGCCGCAGCTGCGCCGCCCACCGCGGCAGCGGGAGCGGGTCCTCGCGGCGATCGGGGCCGCCGTCGACGGCTTCGGCGGCACCGTCACCCTCGACCTGCGGACCACCCTGGTGCTGGCCCGGCGGCCGGCCTGACGAAAATTGACCGGACGGTCGTGTCGATCCGGCCCGGTCCCCGTTCGACCTGAGGGTGAGCGGGTCGAACGGCGACCCGACGACGAGGAGCGACGACGATGGCCAAGTACATGCTGATCATGCGGAACACCGACGAGTCCCTGGCGACGATGATGAAGATCCCCTTCGAGGAGATGCTGGAGACGATGGGACGGTTCAACGATGAGTTGATCCGCGCGGGCGTGCTGGTGGCCGCCGAGGGCCTGGAGGACCCGGCGCAGGGCGTGGTGGTCGACTACAGCGGGGAGACCCCGGTCGTCACCGACGGCCCGTACGGCGAGACGAAGGAGCTGTTCGGCGGCTTCTACCTGCTCGACGTGGCGTCGAAGGAGGAAGCCGTCGAGTGGGCCCGGCGGATGCCGGCGGTCAGCGGCAGCAGGTGCGAGGTGCGCCGGGTCCCCGGCATCGACGAGTTCCCGCAGGACAACGAGTTCATCGTCAGGGAGCGGGCGTGGCGCGAGCGGACCGGCCAGCTCTGAGCACGGTGCCCACCGACGACCCGCCGGGAGCCGAGGCGGCCCGGCGGGCCGTCGAGACGCTCTGGCGCATCGAGTCGGCCCGGATCGTCGGCGCGCTGGCCCGGTACACCGGCGACTTCGCGCTCGCCGAGGACGTCGCCCAGGAGGCGGTGGCGCAGGCGCTGGTCGGTTGGGCGCGCGACGGGGTGCCGGCGAACCCGGTGGGCTGGCTGCTCACCGCCGCCCGGCGGCGGGCGGTCGACGCGTTCCGCCGCCGGGCGGCGCTGGACGACCGGTACGCGGTGCTCGCCGGCCAGCTCGCCGACCCCGCCTCCGGGCACGGGGAACTGCCGTGGGACCCGGACCGGGTCGACGACGACGTCCTCGCGCTGATGTTCGTGGCGTGTCATCCGGTGCTGGCCCCCGAGGCCCGGCTGGCGCTGACGCTACGGGTGGTCGGTGGCCTGTCGAGCGAGGAGATCGCCCGGGCGCTGCTGGTGCCGGTGCCCACCGTGCAGGCGCGGATCACCCGGGCGAAGAAGACGATCGCCGCCGCACGGGTGCCGTTCGCCCTGCCCGAGCCGCCGCAGCGGCGGGAACGCCTCGGCGGGGTCCTGGGCGTGCTCTATGTGATCTTCACCGAGGGGTCGACGGCGACGACCGGCGACGAGCTGCTCCGCCCCGACCTGGCGTACGAGGCGATCCGGTTGGCCCGGACGCTCGCCGCGTTGCTGCCCGCCGAGCCGGAGGTGCACGGACTGCTCGCCCTGTGCGAGCTGACCGCCGCCCGGTTCCCGGCCCGGGTCGACGCCGACGGTGCGGCGGTGCTGCTGGCGGACCAGGACCGGCGGCGGTGGGACCGGTCGGCGATCCGGCGGGGGACGGCGGCGCTCGGCCGGGTGGTGGCGCTGGGGCGAGGCCTCGGCCCGTACGGCCTGCAGGCGTCGATCGCCGCCTGCCACGCCGGTGCCCCCTCGGTGGAGCGCACCGACTGGGCCCGGGTGGTGCTGCTCTACGAGGCGCTCGGCCGGGTGGCGCCGTCGCCGGTCGTCGAGCTGAACCGGGCCGTGGCCGTGGCGATGGCCGACGGCCCGCAGCAGGCGTTGTCCCTGGTGGACGAGGTGGCCGCCGGGGGGCGACTGGCCGGGTCACACCTGTTGCCGAGCGTGCGGGGCGAGCTGCTCGCCCGGCTCGGCCGCAGCGCCGAGGCCCGGGCGGAGCTGGAGTTCGCCGCCCGGTTGTGCCGCAACGTCCGGGAGCGGGCGGTGCTGCTGCGCAAGGTCGACGCCCTCGGCGGGTGACCCGGGCGCGACGGCGGTAGGCTGCCCGCCGTGGCAGGTCTGTTGAGGAACGTGGCGACCCGGCTCGGCCGGGTGACCGGCGTGGTCGGCGCGCGGCGGGGCACCCCGGCTGCGATCCCGGCGCAGGTGGCGCGGCGGCGGCAGGTCAGCGCCCTGCAACGGCGGGAGCTGTCGTACGCCCCCGAGCCGGACGGGCAGGCCGACCCGGGGGAGATCGTCTGGACCTGGGTCCCCTACGAGGACGACCCGAAGCAGGGCAAGGACCGTCCGGTGCTGGTGGTCGGCCGGTCCAGCCGCACCCTGTTCGGGTTGATGCTCTCCAGCCAGAGTGAGCGCGACGGTCAGCGGCACTGGCTGGCGTTGGGCCCGGGGGAGTGGGACCGTGACGCCCGGCCCAGCTGG
This sequence comes from Micromonospora sp. NPDC049257, assembly GCF_040678915.1. Lineage (NCBI taxonomy): Bacteria > Bacillati > Actinomycetota > Actinomycetes > Micromonosporales > Micromonosporaceae > Micromonospora > Micromonospora sp. NPDC049257. The sequence goes on along the minus strand of NZ_JBFAQU010000004.1, from coordinate 302,945 downwards.
GTTCGCCTGGACCGGGTGCTCACCATGCGGGAGGACGGCATCCGCCGGGAGGGCGCGGTGCTGGACCGGGGCCGTTTCGACCGGGTCGGACAGGCGTTGCGGGCCGGCTACGGCTGGCGTTGAGCGCTGCCGGTGTGGCCGGGGCCGTCCCGGCCGGTGGTGGGTTTCAGCACTCGGCGAGGCGGGCCACGTCGAGTAGTTGCCGGGGTGACTGACGGCTGGTGACACCCTTCGCCCGGTACATGGCGGCGTCGGCCCGGCACAGCGCGTCGGCGAGTTGGGTGGGGCCGGTGACGGGGGCGAGCCCGACCGAGGCGGTGACCCGGACGCTGCACGGGCCCAGCGGGATGGGGGCGGCCAGCGCCTCGCAGAGCCGACGGGTGGCGTGGTCGATCCAGCGTCGGTCGACCGACGGGCTGGCCAGCAGGCCGGCGAACTCGTCGCCGCCGAGCCGCGCGACCAGATTGTCGCCGGCGAAGGCGGCCAGCCGTTGGGCGACGCTGATCAGCACCTGGTCGCCGGCGGCGTGCCCGTAGCGGTCGTTGACCTGCTTGAAGTCGTTGAGGTCGAGGACGACCGCGATGAGGGGCTGCCCGCCGGCATCGGTGAGCAGCGCGGCGGCCAGCCGGTAGAAGGCCCGCCGGTTGGGCAGCCCGGTGAGCGGGTCGTGACTGGCGGCGTGCCGTTCGGCGGCCAGTTCGGCCTGGAGGTGCTCCAGTTCCGCCTCGGCCGCAAGCGCCCGGCGGCGTAGCTGCCACACCGAGACCAGGGCCCCGGCTGCGGAGACGCCGGACGCGACGGTCAACGGATCCGGCACGGGTCCTCCCTCGCAGTGTCGGCGTACGACCCGGGCGGCGGCGGCCGTCGTGCCGCGCAGGGTCGCCGTTTTCCCAGGTGAATGCCCTGGGGCTGGTCACTCAAAGTGAACGGATAAGTACCGCGCACGTGCGTTATCATGCTCGCTGTCTGGTGCAGATGCAATAGCAGATGCACGTGCAGCACGGCCGGATCTGATGTCGCACCACCCTCGAACCCGCACCATCCCCTTGCGACAGTGGGTCCGAACCCCGACAGAAAGACATCCATGCAGCAGCCTCAAAACGGCGTCCCCACCACCGAGTTGCCCCCCCTGAGGTGGGAGAAGAGCCGGCGGAGCAACCCCAGCGGCAACTGTGTCGAGTTGGCCGAACTCCCCGGCGGGGCGGGCATCGCCATGCGCAACTCGCGCCACCCCGAGGGGCCGGCCCTGATCTACACGGTGGACGAGATAGCGGCATTCGTCCTCGGCGCGCGCGACGGCGACTTCGACCATCTGATCGACTGACACCTGGTGGTCCCGCTCATGGGACCGTGTCCGTCCGGAGGATGTTCATCTCACGGACGGTCCATGGCATGCTTACTCGTCGGTCGGGCGGGGGCCCGGGGACCGTGAACGGATGGGCATGCGCGGAGGGGCGGGCACGTGACGATGGTTGCCGCCGAGGGGGGACCGGCCACCGGCCCCACGGTGTTGCGGATGCTGCTCGGCGCGCAGCTGCGCCGGCTGCGGGAGGCCAGCGGTGTCACGCGGGAGGGTGCCGGTTGGGAGATCCGCTCCTCGGAGTCGAAGATCAGCCGGATGGAGCTGGGCCGGGTCGGCTTCAAGGAGCGGGACGTCGCCGACCTGCTCACCCTCTACGGGGTCACCGCCGCCGCCGACCGCGACGCGCTGCTCAAGCTGGCCCGCGACGCCAACAGCCCCGGCTGGTGGCACCGCTACGGCGACGTGCTGCCCACCTGGTTCCAGTCCTACCTGGGCCTGGAGGCCGCCGCCGCGTTGATCCGCAGCTACGAGGTGCAGTTCGTCCCCGGCCTGCTCCAGACCCCGGAGTACGCCCGCGCGGTGGTCCTGCTCGGCCACCGGGGCGCGGCGGTCGAGGAGGTCGACCGCCGGGTGGAGCTGCGTGTCCAGCGTCAGCAGGTGCTGCACCGCCCCGACCCGCCGCAGCTCTGGGCGGTGATCGACGAGGCCGCCCTGCGCCGGCCGATCGGCGGCCCGCAGGTGATGCGGGGGCAGCTGACCGCGTTGATCGAGGCGACCCGGTCGCCGCACGTCCGGTTGCAGGTCATCCCGTTCGACGCCGGTGGCCACGCGGCGGCCGGCGGGGCGTTCACGATCCTGCGGTTCGGCGACGACGACCTGCCCGACATCGTCTACATCGAGCAGCTGACCAGTGCGCTCTACCTCGACAAGCGGGAAGACCTGGACTACTACGCGGCGGCGATGGAACGCCTCTGCGTCGAGGCCACCCCGCCGGAGCGCACACCGGAGGTCCTCGCCCGACTGCGTGACGAGCTGTACCCGCAGTGACCACCGCACCGGCCCGCCACCCCGGCGGGGCGGCCTCTACGATGATCAGAACCGCAGACAGTGGACGGACGCCATCGACCGGTGGCGCGCAGTCATGGAGGACCCGGTGACCACCGATGCCCCGACGGGCGCCGCCCAGCATCCCAGCGACCGGATCGACACCTCGGTCGCGCATCCGGCCCGCCGCTACAACTACTGGCTCGGTGGCAAGGACAACTTCCAGGCCGACCGCGACTCCGGCGACGCCATGGCCGCGGCCTTCCCGACCATCCGCACCGCCGCCCTGGAGAACCGTCGCTTCCTGCAACGGGCCGTGGCCCACCTGGCCCGTGAGGCGGGCATCCGACAGTTCCTCGACATCGGCACCGGCATCCCGACGGCGAACAACACCCACGAGGTGGCCCAGTCCGTCGCCCCGCAGTCCCGGGTGGTCTACGTCGACAACGACCCGATCGTGCTGGCCCACGCCCGCGCCCTGCTGACCAGCTCGCCCGAGGGCGCCACCGCCTACATCGACGCCGACCTGCGTGAACCCGAGAAGATCCTGCACCACCCCGAGCTGCGGCGCACCCTCGACCTGGGGCAGCCGGTCGCCCTGATGCTGGTGGCCATCCTGCACTTCGTGGGGGAGGCCGAGGACCCGTACGCCGTGGTCCGCCGGTTGCTCGCGGAACTACCGCCGGGCAGTTACCTGGCCGCCTCGCACGCCACCTACGACCACCTTCCTCCGGACGTCGCCGAGGCCGCCCGGGAGACGACCCGGGCGGGCAACCCACCGGGCGGGATCAACCTGCGCAGCCGGGACGACTTCGCCAGGTTCTTCGACGGCCTGGAGGTGGTCGAGCCCGGCTTCGTCTCGGTCGCCCGCTGGCGGGCCGAGGCCGAACCACAGCCCCGCCCCACGGTGGACGAGGTGAGCATGTACTGCGCACTCGGCCGCAAGCCCTGACCCGTCCCGTCGACCGGCCGGGCCGACGCCGGAGGGCTCCCCGCACGGGCGACCCGACGCTCCGCTCACCCCGCGTGGACTCCTACGCGGCGGGCTGCCTACGGTCAGGCCGGCCCGACCCGGTCCCCGGCGGTGACCCGACCGCCCCGCACCACCACCGCGTACGCCCCGACGCAGGGCTGCGCCCCCAGGTCGGGCACGGGGACCACCCGGTTGCGTCGGGCCGGCCGCCGCAGCGCCTCCGGATCCCCGGGTAGCTCGCCGTGTGCCAGGGTGGGCACCGCGCACCGGGGGGTCGGCGCGACCACCCGCAGCACCACCTCCGCACCGACGCGCAGCTCCCGACCCACCCAGGAGTTCTCCACGAAACCCGTCGCGTCGGTGGCGACGACCAGGTTGGGCCGGTAGCGCGGAGCCGCCTCCCAGGGCAGGTCGAGCGCGTCCAGGCTGGCCGTGGTGAGCAGGTGCAGCGGTGCGAAGTCGACCAGGCTGCCGGCCGGGGCGACGCCATCCAACGGGTTCCCGGTGACCGGCACGTCGGCATCGGCTCCCTCGGCCAGCACCGCGTCCGGGTCGGCCCGGTCCAGCAGGGCGTCGGCGGGCACCGTGCCGGTCAGCGTGACCGACCGGCCGAGCAGCCGGGACAGCGCGGTGTCCAGGCCGTCGTCGGGGTGGGCGTAGCCGGTGCCGTCGGGGAGGGTGAGGCGTACCCGGTCGGGGGCGGCACCGGTCGCGCGGACCCCGAGCAGGGCCGACCACCGGCGGGGCCGCTTCGCGCTGCCGACCCGCCCGGTGTCGCGGTCCAGCACGGCGAGCCGGCGGTCCCCGGCCAGCCCCCGACCGTCCACCATGGCGCCGTGTAGCGGTTCGCCCAGCATCGACTTGACCGGATACCGCCACACCTGAGTCAACACTCCGCCCACCGGCCCAGCGTAAACGGTCAGGTACGCACGGTCCGCGTGGTCGATTCGTCGACCGGCTCGTAACTTTGTCGGATGATCCCACGCTCCCTGGCGCTCAACTCCCGTACGGTCGTGTCCACCGCCGAGCCGTCGTCCGAGGGACCGGTGGGTTTCGTCACCGGCCTGGTGGAGCGGCTCGGCGGCCCCGGCGCGGGGTTGGCGGTGGCGCTGGAGAACCTGTTTCCGCCGATCCCCAGCGAGGTGATCCTGCCGCTGGCCGGCTTTGCCGCCGCCCAGGGGCGGATCAGCCTGGTCTCGGCGATCCTCTGGACCACCCTCGGGTCCGTGGTCGGCGCGTGGGTGCTCTACGGCATCGGCGCGGCGCTGGGGCGCGACCGGATGCGTGCCGTCGCGGCCCGGCTGCCGCTGGTCAAGCTGAGCGACGTGGACCGCACCGAGGCGTGGTTCCTCAAGCACGGGGTCAAGGCGGTGTTCTTCGGGCGGATGATCCCGATCTTCCGTAGCCTCATCTCCATCCCGGCGGGGGTGGAGCGGATGCCGATCCTGACGTTCCTGCTCTACACCACGCTGGGCAGCCTGATCTGGAACACCACCTTCGTGATGGCCGGCTTCCTGCTCGGCGACAACTGGCACGTCGTCGAGGAGTACGTCGGGTCGTTCCAGAAGGTCGTCATCGTGGTCTGCGTCGCCGCCGCCGGCTGGTTCGTGGTCAACCGGGTCCGCCGGGCCCGCGCCGCCCGCGCCGACACCCCGGCCGGCGGCGTCCCGCCCGGCGATGCCGCCGCCGGGCCGGCGGAGCCCGGCGGGGACACGACCTACCGGGGGACCGTCTACCGGGGTGGCGTCTGGGGACGCGACACCGACTGATCCGGCCCCGGCCCCGGCGACGTCCGCCACCGTACGCCGACCGGACTGATCCGTTGCGGCTGCGCGTCCGTACTGCTGTGCGGGGACCGGAACAGGGGAGGCACGATGGCGGAGCCGGATCAGGAGCACCGTCCGACGGCGGGGCAGCAGCAACCGGTCTTCGAGCCGGTGATCGAGGTGACGGGTGAGCCGGTCGAGGTGACCGACGGCGACCGGGCGGACCGGTCGCCGTGGCCCCGGGGGGCGCGGCTGCTGGCCGCCGCGGCGGTGCTGGTGGTCGCGCTCGGCGCGCTCGCGGTGGTGGTGACGATGGCCAACCCGGACCGGCTGGGGATGGTCATCTCCGGTGGCCGCGACGGGGCGCCGCCGGTGGCGGCGACCGCCGAGCCGGGTGGTGCCGGTGCCGCCGAGGCCGCCTCCGGGCGGACCGCGACCGCACCCGTGGGTGAGCTGCGCCGGGCGACCTTCGAGCTGCTGGACGGGGTGACCTCGTTCCGGCTGCGCACCGACGATCTCGGTGCCGACCTGTACCGGATCAGCAGCCCGGCCGACGCCGGCCTGACCCCCCGGCCCGAGGTCTCCGGCGACCGGGTGCAGCTGCGGGTGACCCGCCGGGACCGGCCCGGCCGGGGCGTCGTCGACGTGGTCCTCAACACGCGGGTGACCTGGCGGTTGCGGCTGATCGGCGGGGTCAGCGACCACGTCCTCGACCTCTCCGACGCGCGGCTGTCGGGTTTGGAGCTGATCGGTGGCGCGGCCCGGGTCGACCTGCGGCTACCCCCGACGACCGGCACCCGCACGGTACGGATGACCGGCGGTGTCAACCAGTTCGTGGTCCGGGCGCCCGACGGGCCCCCGGTGCGGGTCCGGGCGGGCTCCGGCGCCGGCAGCGTCGTCTGGTACGGCGATCGGCGGGACGGGCTGGCCCGGGGGGCGACCGTCGGCTCGCCGAACTGGGACCGGGCACCCGACCGGCTCTACCTCGACCTCGTCGCCGGGGCCAACACGGTCACCGTCGTCGAGGACTGAACCGGCCGGCCCCGCGCCCGGGCGGGCGGGCCGGCATAGAGTCGGACGGTGGACCGTACCGAATCGTTGCCGGCGCAGACCCGACCACCCGGCATGGCCGACGAGGACCCGGGCAGCGTGCTGCTGCCCGGCCACGACGTGCCCCTGGGTCGCTACACCACGGTGCGCCGGCTGCTGCCGCAGCGGGCCCGGCGGATGGTCGGGGCGTGGTGTTTCGTGGACCACTTCGGCCCCGACGACGTTGCGCAGCGGCCCGGCATGGAGGTGCCCCCGCACCCGCACACCGGCCTGCAGACGGTGACCTGGCTGCTCGACGGTGAGATCGTGCACCGCGACAGCCTCGGCAACGTCCAGCCGATCCGGCCCGGTCAGCTCAACGTGATGACGTCCGGGCACGGCATCGCCCACTCCGAGCGGTCACCGGCCTCCCACCCGCCGTTGATGCACGGTGTGCAGCTGTGGGTGGCGCTGCCGGATCCGGCGCGGGCCGGTGCGGCCGACTTCGCCCACCACGCCGACCTGCCCCGCTGGCGCACCGGCGACTGGGACCACACCCTGCTCGTCGGTGAGCTGGGTGGCGAGCGGTCCCCGGCGGTGGTGCACACGCCGCTGGTCGGTGCGCAGCTCCAGGCACACGGGCCGGCTCCGGCCACGCTGGGCCTGCGACCCGGCTTCGAGTACGCCCTGCTGGCGATGTCCGGCCGGGCCCGGGTCGACGGACTGTCCCTGGAGCCCGGCGCGCTGCTCCTGCTCGGCGGGGGGCGCGACCGGCTGGAGCTGACCGCCGAACCGGGGAGCCGGCTGATGCTGCTCGGCGGTGAGCCGTTCGACGAGCCGCTCGTCATGTGGTGGAACTTCGTCGGTCGTTCGCACGAGGAGGTGGCCGCCGCCCGGGACGACTGGATGGCCGGCCGGGACCGGTTCGGGCGGGTCGCCGACGACGCGGCCCCGCCGCTGCCCGCCCCGGAACTGCCGACTGTCCGGTTGAAGGCCCGGGACCGGCGGGGGGACCTGCACGGTTGACCCGCCGCCCGGCCGTGTGCTAGCCCACACTATTTCAACAATCAGCCGTACGGGTGATGGCGTGTCATATGATGATCGTGGCAGCGATGCCCACCCGGTTCGGGTGGCCACCCGGCGGTTGGCCGGTGAACAGGCACGCGTGCGCCCCAGGTCACGGTTCGTGACCCGGGGCGCCCGCCTGTGTGGGGACCCCTCCCGCCTCCCGGCCCCGCCGTCTCGCCGGCCGGGCAGCAGACCACCTTCGCCGCCGGCGGCTCAGATGCTCCGCAGGTGTTGTGCGACCCGCAGGTGACGCCTGCGGTCGCCCTGTTCCGCGCGTCGGGCCGGGTCGCCCTCCGGCGCCGGGTCGAGCGCGGCGCAGCGGGCCACCTCGGCGGTGTCGGCGTAGTCCACCGGCGGTAGCGCGCGCAACGCCCGTACCACCTCCGGTGGTGCGCCCTCCCGCTCGGCCTGGCGCACCACGGCGTCGCGCGTCGCCGGGCAGTCCAGCCGGGACAGGTACCGCAGGACCTCGGTTCGACTGGCCACCGGTGAGCCTCCTCGCCGCCTCGTGCCGGTCACGATCGGCGGCGGTTACCCGTCCGCCGGCCGGTCACGCGCCCCGAAGCGGAAAAGTGGCTCGTTGCCGGTGGTACGGCCCGCAGCGGGATCCGGCGTCGGAACCGGACCCGGGCGAGGGCGGGGAACCGGGTCGTTTCCGGGTCGCCGTGGCGGGTAACCGACCGGCCTCATGTCGAAGGGAGCCCCGCATGAACTACGACACCTTCGTCGACCAGGTGGCCCGTCGGGTCCGCACCGACCCGGAGCGGGCCGTGGTGCTGGTCCACGCGACCCTGGCCACCCTCGCCGAGCGGTTGACCGGTGGGGAGGTGCTCGACCTCGCCACCCAGTTGCCCGCGCCGCTGCGGCTGGCACTGCGGCCCAGCCCGAGCACCGAGGCGGCCGAGCGGTTCGGTGCGGCCGAGTTCGTCGCCCGGGTGGCGCAGCGGGCCGACCTGGACGAATCGGCCGCCCGGAACGTGGTGCGGGCGGTCTTCGTCACGGTCCGCGAGGCGGTCAGCGGTGGTGAGTTCGACGATCTGGTGACCCGGTTCCCCCGCGACTACCGGGAACTGGTGGAACCGGCGCTCACCCCCGGGGTGGCCGCCCTGCGTCGGGCCTGACCCCACCGGTCGACCCCGGTGCCACCGGGTGGTCGGGCTCCGGCGGGGGCGTCGGGCCGACCGCCGCCCCGGGCACACAGCCGTTGACCAGGGCAACGACGCCGTGACGGTGGTGCGCCCTGACTTGGCGAGTTGCTCGGACCTGGCCTAACCTGGACCGCACGAGGGGAGTACTTCCCACGAACCATTCCGGTCAGTACGGCGCGCCCCGGGTGCGCCTCGGGTGGTTGCCCACGGCGAACGTGGGTGAAGGAGACCTCGAACATGGCACGGTGTTCGAGGAGGCTCCATGACCGATCTGTCGTACTTTGCTGCCGGTGGGTTGTCGTCGGTCGGCACGCCCACCCTGTGGGCGGTGACCATCGTCGGCGTGCTCGCCCTGCTGGTCCTCGACTTCCTGGTCACCCGACGCCCGCACGAGGTGTCGATCCGGGAGGCGCTGGGCTGGTCGGCCTTCTACATCGCGTTGCCGTTGGCCTTCGGCGGTTGGGTCTGGTACCGCTTCGGCTCCCAGCAGGGCGTCGAGTACCTGACCGGCTACCTGGTCGAGAAGTCCCTGTCGGTCGACAACCTCTTCGTGTTCATGCTGCTGCTGGCCGCCTTCGCGGTGCCCGCGGTGCTCGCCCAACGGGTGCTGCTCTACGGCATCGCCGGGGCGCTGGTGCTGCGCGCGATCTTCATCGCCCTCGGCGCGGCGGCGTTGCAGACCCTCGACTTCGCCTTCCTGCTCTTCGCCATCATCCTGATCGCCACCGCGGTCAAGCTGCTGCGCGACGCCCTGTCCGGGCACGAGCAGGAAGTCGACATCAACAAGATGCGGTCGGTGCGGCTGCTGCGCCGGTTCATGCCGGTCGTCGAGGAGTACCACGGCACCCGGATGACGATCCGGCAGCAGGGTCGCCGGGCCCTCACCCCGTTCGCCCTGGTGGTGGTCGCGGTGCTCGCCACCGACATCGTCTTCGCGGTCGACTCGGTGCCCGCCGTCTACGGCATCACCGAGGACCCCTACCTGGTCTTCGCCACCAACGCGTTCGCGCTGCTCGGGTTGCGGGCGCTCTACTTCGTCCTGCATGCCGCGCTGAGCCGCCTGGTGCACCTCAGCTACGGTCTGGCCATCATCCTGGCCTTCATCGGCGTCAAGCTCGGCCTGCACTGGGCCCACGGGATCTGGTCGGGCGTGCCGGAGATCCCGACCCTGGCCTCGCTCGGCGTCATCATCGGCGTCCTGGCCGTGGTCACCCTGACCAGCCTGCGGGCCACCCGCGACCGGGAGCCCGGCGAGGTCGAGGTCGTCACCGACAAGCACTGACGGTACGCGCCCGGCGGCGACCCGCGACCGGGTCGCCGCCGAAGGCGTGCCGGTCGGCGGGAACCCTCCCGCGCACACCCGCCGGGTGGTACGACTGACGGGTGGGAATCGTGTCACCGGGCTTCCAGGGCCGACGCCGTACGACCGATCCGGCCCTGCCGCCGGGGCAGTACCTGACCGAGGACTTCCCGGTGCTGTCCGCCGGGCCGACCCCCCGGGTCCCGCTGGACCGTTGGGAGTTCGTCCTCGCCACCGAGACCGGCGACGAGTTCCGCTGGTCCTGGGCGGAGCTGATGGCCCTGCCGCAGGAGACCCCCACGGTGGACATCCACTGCGTCACCCGGTGGTCCAAGTTCGGCACCAGCTGGCAGGGCGTCTCGCTGGACGTGCTGCTCGACGGCGTGGACACCGCCGCCGACTACGCCCAGGCCCACTCGTACGGCGGATACACCACCAACCTGCCGCTGGACGACCTGCGTGACGGTCAGGCCTGGGTGGTGCACGGGTACGACGGCGAACCGCTGCCCGCCGAGCATGGTGGCCCGGCCCGGCTGCTGGTGCCGCACCTCTACTTCTGGAAGTCGGCCAAGTGGGTGCGGGGCCTGCGGCTGACCGTGGAGGACGAGCCCGGTTTCTGGGAGACGGCCGGCTACCACGACTACGGCGACCCGTGGCGTGAGCAGCGCTACCAGGGTGACTGAGGTGACCACAGCCGCCCCGGGTGGCCGGGTGGCCGCCCCGCTGGGCTGGCGGGTGGCCCGGCTGGCGCAGCGCCGGATCGAGACGCCCACCGCGCAGACCCTCGTCCTGTCGGTGCCCGGCTGGCCGGGACACCTGCCGGGGCAGCACGTCGACGTCCGGCTCACCGCCCCCGACGGCTACCAGGCGGCCCGTTCCTATTCGTTGGCCGGCCCGCCCGACGGCGACCGGATCGCGTTGACCGTGCAGCGGGTGCCCGACGGCGAGGTGTCGCCGTACCTGACCGACGCCTGGGCCGAGGGGGACCCGGTGGAGGTGCGTGGCCCGGTCGGCGGCTGGTTCGTCTGGCGGTCCGAGCAGACCGCGCCGGTCCTGCTGGTCGCCGGGGGTTCCGGGGTGGTGCCACTGATGGCGATGGTGCGGGCCCGCCGGGCCGCCGGCAGCCGGGCGCCGTTCCGGCTGATCTACTCGGTACGCACCCCGGCGGACGTCATCTACGCCGACGAACTACGTACCCGCGCCCGCGACGACTTCGGCCTGGACGTCAGCTACGTCTACACCCGCGAGGCCCCCGACGGGTGGCGGGGCGAGCCGCACCGGATCGGTCTGGCCGACGTGAACACCCACGGCTGGCCGGCGGACCTGGAACCGCTCTGTTACGTCTGCGGTCCGACCGGTTTCGTGGAGACCGTCGCGGACCTGTTGGTGGGGCTGGGCCACCCGACCCGGCGGGTCCGGACCGAACGGTTCGGGCCGACCGGCTGACCGGCGAGGAGAACCGATGACCGAGATGTCCTACCTGGACGGCAACATGCTCGACGGGCCGTTGCGCGAGCTGCTCGCGGTGGACCTGAGCGCGGCGACCGGGCGGTGCGCGTCCTGTGGCATGGTCGGCCCGATGGCCGGACTGCGCGTCTGGGCCCACGCCCCGGGGCTGGTGGGTCGTTGTCCCTCCTGCGCCGAGGTGATGCTGCGGCTGGTCCGGGCCCCCGACCGGGCCTGGCTGGACCTGCGTGGCGCCACCTACCTCCAGGTGCCGATGCCGACCGCCGAACCGTTCCCCCGACCACTCTGACCAGCCACCTGCCTTCGTCCCCGCCGCCGTCGCGGGGTGCGACCGGGCTCGCGGCCGGACGGCCCGGACCCGTGTGGTCCGGGCCCGCGGTCGGCACCTGCGGGTTCCGCCGGTCAGTGCGGTGCGGCGGCGACCGACGCCCGGCGGACCAGCGGGCAGGGCATGGCGACGTGCCGGGCCACCCGGCGACGGGCCCCCTTCGGCCGGTCGAGCAGCTCCACCATCGTCTCGACCGCCCACGCGCCCATCCCGTGATGCGGCAACGCCACGGTGGTCAGCGCGGGGAACAACCCGTCCGCGATGACCTCCTGGTTGTCGGAGCCGACCACCGACAGCTCCTGCGGCACCCGCAGGCCGAGTTCGGCGGCGGCCCGGTAGACGCCCATCGCCATCCGGTCGGTGAAACAGAACAGCGCCGTCGGCCGGTCGGCCGCGTCGAGCAGGACGCGGGCGGCCCGGTGCCCGCCGGCGGGGTCGCCGACGTCGGCACGTACCAGCTCCGGCCGGTACGGGACCCCGGCGGCCCACAGCGCCTCGCGGTAGCCGAGCAGCCGGCCCCGCGCGGCGGGAACGTCGTCGACGGTGGTGACGAAACCGATCCGGCGGTGCCCGTGGGCGAGCAGTTCCCGCACCGCCGCGGCGGCACCACCGCGCTCGTCGGGCACCACCGAGGGGAGCGTGGCGTCGTCGCTGCGGGCGTTGAGCAGCACCACCGGCATCGGGCGCAGCTCGTCGGGGACCCGCACCACCCGGTGGTCCGTGGTCGCGTAGAGCACACCGTCGACCCGGTGCCGCGACAGCGCCCGGATCTCCCGCCGTTCGGCCTCGAGGTCGCGTCCGGTGGTGAGCAGCAGCACCCACCCGCGCGCCGATGCGGTCTCCTGCGCGCCGAGGATGAGCCGCCCGGCCTGCCCGGTGGCGGCGATGACGTCGCCGAGCAGCCCCAGCGCGTACGACCGTTGCAGCCGTAGCCCCCGGGCCAGCCCGTTCGCCGCGTAACCGAGTTGCCGGGCCACCGCCTCGACCCGTTCCCGGGTCTGTGCGCTGACCCGGGTGCCGGACTTGTTGTTCAACACGTGGGACACGGTGGTCACCGAGACGCCCGCCGCGGCGGCGACGTCCCGGATGCTCGCCTTCGGTCCCATCGGCTCACCTTCGTGCTGCTCGTGGCTCGGCCGCCGGGGCGACGGTCCGACAACGCTAGCCGAACCGGCCGGGAAGCGGAGACGACGTTCGGCACCCGGTCCACGGGTTGGGCGGGGCGGCGACGGCCCCCGGCACGTGCCGGGCCGGGCGGGTGCTGGCGGTACGGCGGCGTCGCCCGGGCCGATGCCCGCCCGTGCGGTGCACCGGCGGGCATCGACGTCCGGCTCAGATCCGGGAGGTGAAGGCGACCAGCACCTGGTACGGGGCGGGCGTGCCGGTGTTGTCGAAGCAGATCACGTCCACCGGGGCGTCCACCGCGTACGACCACGGCTGGGTCAGGTTGCAGTAGTTGGGCCCGGTGCCCTGCGCGGTGACCTGGGCATGCGTCTCCTTCTGGCCGAGCTGCTTGAAGGTGACCAGGTAGCGGCCGGCCGGTGCGAGCGGTGCGATGGTGTTGACGCCCACCCCGAGCTGGGAGTTGTCGTTGGTGGGGCCGCCCGCCGCGCTGGCCAGGTGACCGAAGAACTTCGGCGGGGCCAGCGACCCGATCACCGACCGCCCCCGGTGGTAGGAGAGGGTGAAGTCGGTGTTCACCGGCGCGCCGGCCTGGTCGAAGCAGAACACGTAGACCAGCACGTCCGTGCCGGAGGCGCCCCACCGGGCCACGGTGCACCGGCGCGGACCGGCGTTCGGCTGGATCGCGGTGGCCTGCACGTTGCCGGCCAGCACCCCGGCCAGCCCGACCCCGGGCAGCCGCACCGACCACTGCCCGACCCCCAGCGGGGCCAGCGCGGCGGGGGCCCCGGTGGACACGTACGACTGGACCAGGCCGCTGACCCCGCCCTGGACGTAGGCGTGTGCGGTGCCGGCCGGCAGCACCCCGGAGCTGGCGGTCCACAGCACGGTGAACCGGCTGTCGTCGCGGGTGCCGCCGGGGGCGAAGCACTGCACGTCGACGATCTCGTCGGTGCCCGACTGGAACCAGCGCACCACGGTGCAGTAGTGCCCGGCCCGGTCCACCGGGGTCACGTGCGGCACCCCGCGCGCACCGGCGCCGATCTGCGGGAAGCGCACCTGGAACCGGCCCGGGGCGAGCTTGATGCCGGTGGCCCAGGCGGCCGGGAAGGCGGTCTTCCAGGTGCCCCACTGCCGGGTGGTGTCCAGCACGGTCCAGCTGGTGACGGTGGGGTTGTCGACGTAGGCGAAACCCCAACGGTCCGCGGTGGCCGCCGCGGCGGGTGCGGTCGGCGCGAGCCCCACGGCCGCCAGCAGGGCGGCCAGTGCGACGGCGACGACACGGCGAACTCTCATCTGTCCCTCCGATTGGTGGTGGTCGAACAGGAACTCAGCGTGAGCGGAAGGCGCGTCGAAAGCAACGGTGTCGTCTACGCGGTGTGACTACAGTCGGGAGCCCGTCACTGATGTATCAGGCGGGCCGGAACGCCCTCGTGCACCGCACGCGTCCTCGCGCGGCGGCGGGAACGGTGACTCCGGGTCACCGGCCGCCCCGCCCCGCTCCGGCGCGCTCCGCCCCGCTCCGGTGCGACGGTGCCGGGGCGATCCGACACGTTTGTCGTGCTGACCGCCGGGAAGGGAGCGGGCATGACGAAACCTCGTGTGGTGATCGTGGGCGCCGGTTTCGCCGGTTACCACGCGGCGAAGACGTTGCGGCGGTTGGCCGGTGGGCGGGCCGAGATCGTGCTGCTGAACTCGACCGACTACTTCCTCTATCTGCCGCTGCTGCCCGAGGTGGCCGCCGGGGTGGTCGAGCCGACCCGGATCTCGGTCCCGTTGACCGGCACCCTGCCCGGGGTGCGGGTCGTCGTCGGCGAGGCCGACCGGGTCGACCTGGCCAACCGCTGGGTGGGTTTCACCAACCCGGAGGGGGAGCGGGGCCAACTGGCCTACGACCGGCTGGTGCTCTGCGTCGGCAGCGTCAACAAGCTGCTGCCCATCCCCGGGGTGACCGAGTACGCCCACGGCTTCCGGGGCCTGCCCGAGGCGGTCTACCTGCACGACCACGTGGTCCGCCAGATCGAGCTGGCCGAGCAGGCGCAGGACCCGGCCGAGCAGCAGGCCCGCGCCACCTTCGTGGTGGTGGGGGCGGGTTACACCGGCACCGAGGTCGCCGCGCACGGGCAGCTCTTCACCGACGCGTTGCACGCGCAGCGCCCCCGGTTGACGGTCCGGCCCCGGTGGATGCTGCTGGACGTCGCCCCCCGGGTCCTGCCGGAGCTGGACGAGCGGATGTCGCGCACCGCCGACCGGGTGCTGCGTCGTCGGGGTGTCGACGTCAGGATGGGCACCTCGGTCGCCGAGGCCACCGCCGACGGGGTACGCCTCACCGACGGCGAGTACGTCCCGACCTGCACGCTGGCCTGGTGCGTCGGGGTCCGTCCCGACCCGTTCGTGGCCGAGTTGGGGCTGCGGACCGAGAAGGGCCGGTTGGTGGTCGACGAGTACCTCAACGTCCCCGGTTTCCCCGAGGTGTACGCCTGCGGCGACGCCGCCGCCGTGCCGGACCTGACCCGCCCCGGCCAGGTCTGCACGATGACCGCCCAGCACGCGCAGCGGCAGGGGAAGCTCGTGGCGCGCAACATCGCCGCCTCCTACGGCCAGGGCCGGCGTCACCCGTACAAGCACCACGACCTGGGTTGGGTGGTCGACCTCGGTGGGAAGGACGCGGCGGCCAACCCGCTGAAACTGTCGCTGTCCGGGTTGCCCGCCAAGGCGGTCACCCGGGGCTACCACCTGCTGGCGATGCCCGGCAACCGGGCGCGGGTGAGCGCCGACTGGGTGCTCGACGCGGCGCTGACCCGCCCGGCGACGCAGCTCGGCCTGGTCCCGGCCAACGCCGTGCCGTTGGAGAGTTCCTCGCCCGAGGTGCCGGCGCGCACCCGCTGACCGAAGCTGATCGGTCCGGCCGCCGGCTCACCCCCGGCGGCCGGGCCGGGCCGCGTCGGACCCGCCGACATCGTCACCCCTGCGGTGGCCGACGGGTCCGAACTCGCGCAGCAGCACCTGGACGACCCCGGCCGCCGGGATGGCCAACAGCGCCCCGACCAGCCCGGCCAGATCGGCCGCGACGAGCACGCTGACCAGCACGGTGAGCGGGTTCAGCCGGACCGCCCGGGACATGATCAGCGGTTGCAGCAGATGGTTCTCCACCTGCTGGTAGACGACGAAGAAGACCAGCACCACCAGCCCGGCGGTGGGGGAGCGCAGGAAGCCGGCCCCGGACGCGACGACCGCCCCGAGCGTCGCGCCGACCAGCGGAACCAGGTCGGCGATCCCCACCAGTAGCGCGATCACCGCTGCGAACGGCACCCCCACCAGCACCAGCACGACGTACGTCCCCAGTCCGCAGATCACGCTGATCAGCAGGTTGCCGCTGAGATAGCCGGTGATGACCCGCGAGGTGCCCCGCCCGATCCGCCGCAACCGCACCCCCGTGCCGGCACCGACCGCCCCGAGCATGGTCCGGATGATCCAGGGCGCCTCCAGGACCATGAGGTAGGCCAGCACGACGACGGTGACCAGGCCGGCGAGGGTCCGCAGGACGCCCCGGAACAGTTCCACCGCAGGCTGGCGCAGCTCACCGCCGTACCGCTGGACCTGGTCGCCGTGGCGACGGGCGTAGTCCAACAGGCCGGTCCGGTCGAGCAGGCCGCCCAGCGGTCCCTGCCCGGCGCGGGCCTGCCGCAGCAGTTCGGGGGCCCGGTCGGCGAACCGTCCCAGCTCGTCCAGCAGCGGCACCAGGATCACCGCGCCCACCGCCGCCAGCAGCCCGAACACGGCCAGGAAGACCAGCAGGGTGGCCGTGGCCCGGTGCCGCACCAGCCGGCGCTCCACCCGGTCCACCAGGGGTCTGAGGGCCATCGCGAGGAACGCCGCGAGCAGGATCCAGATCAGCACCCGACGGGTGGACCAGAGCAGGCCGAGCCCGATGACGACCGCCAACACCAGACCGATCACGATCAGCGCCCGGCGGGCGGTACGACGATCGTCGGTGGTCCCCATCCGGCGCGGCTACCCCCGGTCGGAGCCCGGAAACCGTTCTGCCGGACCCCCGGCGGGCAGCGGCTTCACTCGCCGGGGGTGAGGGGCGCTCACCCGTCCGGGGCAGATCATCGAGGCGACCGGAGGTCTTCCGAGGCACGCGGAAGGGAAGGTCGTCATGAAGAGGATCGTGGAGATTGTTCCGGCTCGTCCCGGCTGGTACTCGCGGTGGCGGATCGGCCCCGAGGCGACACGGTGCTACCCGGTGAGCCTCTGGGCGCTGGTGGAGGAGGCCGACGGTTCCGGTCGTGAGGTCGTCGGTGTGGACTGCGCCGGGCAGTGGCCGGGAGCGGAGGAGAACGAGTCGGGTGGGGGATTCGTCCGTTACCTGTTCCAGCTGCCCGATTCCGGTCCTCCGGAGGACGTCGAACGACCCTCCCCCGTCGAGGTCCGGTCGACCGGTCCCCGCCGGCAACCCGCCGTCGTGACGCAGGAGCCCGCCGTCGCCGGATGACCGTCGGCCGTACGCCGACGGGGTCGACCGGGCCGCCCGCCGCCGGCCCCGGCACGAACATGACCGGGGTGTAGCTGACCCGCCCGCCCCCTCCCGGCCCCCGGCCCCTGGTCCCAGGGTCGGGGGCCACCCCGGCAGCCGGGTGGCTCAGCCCACCTCGCGGACGTCGTCGGCGGCACCTGCCGTCGGTCGCTCCACGGCCAGCAGCTCGGTCAGGCCGGTGCGGTCGAGCAACTGCTGGAGCCGGTCACCCACCCCGGTCAGCCGCAGCGGCCCGACGCCGCCCCGGCTGAGCACCAGGAAGGCGCTCAGGCCCGACGAGTCGCACAGACCGACCCCGCCGAGGTCGACCGTCAGCTCGTGGCAGCCGTCCGCGCGGACCCGGGCCGCCGCCTCGAGCAGCTCCGGAGCGGTGTCGAAGTCGAGGTCACCGGTCAACCGCAGCCGGGCGTGGCCGGCATCGGGCCGGGTCACCTCGATGGACAACAGCTGCGGGCGCATGCCCTCATGTTCCCAGCAACCCCGGACCGGGAAACGTCGGGGGTTCGCGGGACCCATCCGGGGCCGGGCGCGGTCGCCGGGGGTTCAGGCGGTGGCGGCGGGTGGCTTCGGTGCGGCGACGGCGGACTGCTCCGGCGCCTGACGGGCCAGTAGCCCGGTGACCCCCGTCATGTCCAGGATGGTCCCCAGGAACCGGGGCGTGGCTCGCAGGCGGATCAGCGTCCCGGCCCGCTGGCCCTCGCGCCAGGCGTGCACGATGACCGACAACCCGGTGCTGTCGATGAAGGTCAGGCCGGCGAAGTCGATGACGATCACCGGAGGCCGGCCCGTGAGCAACCGGTCGATCTCGGCGCGCAACGGCGCGGAGGTGGTGTAGGCCAGCTCACCCCCGACCGCGATGACCGGTGACCGGGGGTCGGACCCGTCGACCGACATGGTCAGCGGGGCAGCTTCGAAAGTCCTGCCAGGGGATGCCACAGCGCGCCTTTCCGCAGGGCCGACGGTCGGGCTGGATCAGCCGGATCGTAACAATCTCCCGGCGGGTCCGCAGGAGCGCGTATCCGGGCCGCCGGGTGCCGTGCGGTGGCGGAACCCGCCGTGCGGCGTAGGCTGAGCGGAACAGATTGGCGCATACGGACGACCTCCGCGGCCCGGCGAACGGTGACAGGCGGACGGTGACAAGGGGAGTGGGGCTCAGCTGGTGGCTGCTGCCGACGTCAGGGGTTTCGACCCGGGCGACGGACGGATCTCCACGCCGAGTGCCGGACGGGCTCCGGCCCGGTCCGTCGGCGCCCCCGCCGTGCTGCCCCCGCTGGCACCGGACGGCACCAGCCCCGAGCCCGCCCGGTCCGAGCCCGCCTGGCCCGAGCCCGCCCGGTCCGAGCCCGCCTGGTCCGAGGTCGTCGAGCACTTCCGTGAGGGCCTGATCATCTGTGACTCCGACGGCGTGGTGAGGCACGTCAGCCCCGTCGCCGAGCGGTTGCTGCCCGAGGTGACGCCCGGTCGTGGCCTGGCCGCCGCCGGGCTCGCCGTGCTGACCGGGGTCACCGACCCCGACGGGTTCGGCCATCACGGCCGGCGGCTGCGGATCCGCCGGGTGGCGCTGTCCGGGTCCCGCAGCTGTCTGTACGTCGAGGACGTCACCGACAGCGTCTCCCGGGCGGACGCGCTGCTCGCCGAGCGGGCCCGGTCCGCCTTCCTCGCCGTCGTGGGGGAGAAGCTCGGTAACCCGCTGCACCCCGACCGGGCCGCCGCCGCCGTCATCCGGCTGACCGTACCGACCCTGGCCGAGGTGGCGGTGCTGGTGCTGGCGCCCCGGTCCGGGCGGGCCCGGTGGTGGCGGGCGACCCGGGCCGACCACGAGTCCCCCACGGTGGACAGCGGCGTGCTGCCCGCCGCCGCACTGCCCCCGGCGATCGCCGAGGGGCTGTCCGGTGTCGAGCCGCATGCCGTGGACTGGCTCGTCGAGCAGGCGGTCGAGGCCGGTTGGCTGCCGGGGCTGACCACGTCGGAGGTGACCGCCCGGATGGTCTCGCTGCCCGGCCGGGACGCCCCGGCCGGGGTGCTGCTGGTGGCCCGCCGCATCCGCTGGTACGACGAGGCCGACCTGGATCTCGTCCGGGCCTTCGCCGCCCGGGCCGGCGCCGCGCTCACCACCGCGGTCCTCTACCGCAACCAGGCCGAGGTGGCCGACACCCTCCAGGCCAGTCTGGTGCCGGTGGAGCCGCCCGAGGTGGCCGGCGTGCAGTGGGGGACGGCCTACCGGCCGGCGCAGGCGAGCCTGCGCATCGGTGGCGACTTCTACGGCGCGCACCGGCTGGCCGACGGTGGCGCGGTGTTCTTCCTCGGCGACGTCTCGGGCAAGGGGGTGGAGGCCGCGGTCTTCACCGGCCAGTTGCGTCAGTGTCTCCAGGCGCTCCATCGTGTCGAGTCGCACCCCGGCCGGCTGGTGAAGCTGCTCAACGACGCCCTGCTGGAGACCACCCAGGCGCACGGTCAGGGCCGCTTCGCCACCCTGGTGCTCGGGACGGTACGCCCGCACCGCGACGGCGGCCTGTCGCTGACGATGGCCGGTGGCGGGCACCTGCCGCCGCTGGTGCTGCGCAACTCCGGCGAGGTCGAGACGGTGCCGCTGCGCGGCATGCTGATCGGCGTGGTCCCCGACCCCCGCGTCGGTGAGGTCACCGTACGCCTGGCCGTGGGGGAGACCTGTCTGCTCTACAGCGACGGGGTGACCGAGGCCCGGGGCGGTCGACGTGGTGACGAGCAGTTCGGCCAGGACCGGTTGGTCCATGCGGTGACCGCCTGCCACCGGATGCCCGCCCCGGCGCTCGCCGAGCGGGTCGAGCAGGTCACCTGCGACTGGCTGGGGCACGGTGACCACGACGACATCGCGGTGCTGGCCCTGCGGGCGACCGGGCCGGGCGGTCGTCCCCGACGGCACCTGCACTCCGTCCCGGCTGTCCCGGGCACGGCCGAGAGGAACCCCCGATCGTGACCGTCCCGACCGCCCCGGTCGACCCGGCGCACGCCTTCGCCGACTTCCTCGCCTGTCTGGAGGAGGCGGACGAGTACGGCGCGATCGAGGTCGCCACCGGGTTGCTCGACGCCGGTGTCCCCGCGGAGCGGGTGCTGCTCGACCTGGTCGCACCGGCCCAGGTCGAGGTGGGTGAGCGGTGGGCCCGCAACGAGTGGAGTGTGGCGCAGGAACACGCGGCGACCCACATCAGCGAGCGGGTGGTGGCGGCGATCGCCGGGTACGCCGATCCGCGTCCCACCCGGGGGCGGATCGTGGTGGCCTGCATGGATGGTGAGTGGCACGCCCTGCCGCCCCGGCTGGTCGCGGAGGTGCTGCGACTGCGCGGCTGGCAGGTGACGTTCCTGGGGGCCAGTGTGCCGGCTGCGCACCTGGTGTCCTACCTGCACCGGCACGACGCGCACGCGGTCGCGTTGGCCTGTGCCCTGCCCATGCGGCTGCCGTACGCGCACCGGATGATCGAGGCGTGCCGGCGCTCGGACGTGCCGGTGGTGGTCGGCGGGCGCGGGTTCGGTGTGGACGGCCGGTGGGCCCGGCGGCTCGGGGTCGCCTGGGCGGCGGACGCCCCGGGCGCGGCCGACCTGGTCGCCGACGAGCGGCGGTTGCGTCGGGTTCCACCTGCGGAGCTGTCCCACCTCGCCGACCACGAGTACGCGGGCCTGGTGAAACGGCGTGGTGAGCTGATCGACTCGGCGGTGGCGGACCTGCGGGTCCGGGTGCCGTCGGTCGGGGAGTACACCTCGACGCAGTGGGATGCCACGATCGGTGATCTCGGCTACATCGTGGATTCGCTGGCCGCCGCCGTCTACGTCGACGACCCGGAGCTGTTCACCGACTTCGTGTCCTGGCTGGCGACGATCCTGGCCAGTCGGGGGGTACCGACCGCGGCGGTCGCGTCGACCCTGGGCCACTACGGGCACGCCCTGCGTGACTTCCCCCGGGCGGGACGGTTCGTGGCGCTGGGTGTGGCGGCGACCGTCGCATCCGGGGTCGTCCGGCACTGACGCGGCGTTGCGGGGCGCCCGGGGAGCGCTGCGTATACTTGCTGCACTGCAAGGGTCTTCCTGCGGTGGAAGCGAGAGGGACGACGTTGACCTTCACCGTCACGCACGACGAGCGCGATGGTGGCGGCGTGTGCCTGCGGCTCGCGGGCGAGTTGGATCTCGGTGCGGCCGGGGCGCTCAACGCCGAGATCGACCGGCTCGTGGCCGACGGCGAGCGGCACCTGCTGCTCGACCTCGGCGCGTTGACCTTCTGCGATTCCACAGGCATCGCGGCCTTCGTGCGCGGTGACAACCTGACGGCCGCCCGGGGCGGGTGGTTGCGGCTGTCCGGGGCGACCGGCCGGGTGGATCGGGTTCTCCAGATCACCGGGCTGGCCGAGGTGCTGCGTTACCAGCCGGACACCGCCGACCCGCGGTCGCCGTCCGCCCGGTGATGGGCTAAATTTCCCCGCCAGCGGATGACCGACCGGTTTCCCACCTCGCGGATGACCGCGTTCGGTTCTCCCGCCGACGGGGTACCGAGACCGTCGTCCCCGATCGCCGAGACAGACAGGTTGGACCCATGGACCGAGGCGCCACGAACCCCGTCCGCATCCTGGTGGTCGACGACGACCCGGGTGACGTGCTGATGATCGAGGAAGCCCTGGCGGATTCCGAGATCGCCAAGGTCATCGACGTGGTCGGTGACGGCCAGGAGGCGATGGAGTTCCTGCGTCGGGAGGGCCGGCACGTCGACGCCCGACGCCCCGACGTGATCCTGCTCGACCTGAACATGCCCCGGATGGACGGGCGTCAGGTGCTCGGCGAGGTCAAGCAGGACGACGACCTGCGGACGATCCCGATCGTGGTGCTGACCACCTCGAACGCGGACACCGACATCGTGGGCAGCTACAGCCTGCAGGCCAACGCCTACGTCACCAAGCCGATCGACCTGGACGACTTCAACGACGTGGTGCGCCGGATCGACGAGTTCTTCGGCCGGGTCGTGGTGCTGCCGAAGCGTTCCTGACCGCGCGGTTCGCCCCGGCGCGTCCCCCGCGCCGGGGCCCGGCCGGCCGCCGGCCCCGCAATTGCTGAACATTTTTCCCGAACCGCCCCCGTGTCGGCCGGCTGCCGCCAGGATCGAGCTGGAACAGACGTATCAGCTTCCTGGGGGGCGACACGTGATGAGGTTCTCCGTCGTGCGGTCCGGCTCCGACCGGCAACAGGCCGATTCCTTCCTGGACGAGCTCGGAGTCCGGTTGACCCGACTCGCCGCGCGGGCGGAGGTGATCGCCGGCGCGGGGCGGGACTGGGATCAGATCCGCCAGGAGACCACCCTGCTCCTGGCGATGGTCGACCGGCGGCGGGCCGACGCCGGCCGTGCGGTCCGCCCGGCGGAGCCGGCGGCCGAGCTACTGGCCCGGGCCCGCGACGAGCTGGACGCCGCCCGGGAGGAGGCCCGGCAACTGCGGGAGCGGGTGTACGCCGAGGCGGTGCAGGCCCGGCGGGAGTTCGAGGCGTCGCTGCACGAACGGCGGCACCGGGCCGCCCGGGCGGATCAGCTCCTGACCGGGGTGGCCGTCGAGACGGTGCCGGTCGACACCCCGACCGCCGCCGCCGGGGGTGTGCCGGCGACCCGGGTGGCCACCGGCGTCGACGAGGTGCCGGCCGACCAGCCTGAGCCGGGGACCTGGGCGGCCTGACCGGGCCGCACCCGCTGCCGGCGACCCACCCGGGGCCGTCGGGCCTCAGCGGTCGATGCCGCCACCTGCGGCGACCGCCCGGGGTCGTCGGGCCTCAGTGGTCGGCGCCGCCACCGCTGCGGTGACGGGCCGGGGTCGTCGGGCCTCAGGTCAGCGCGGCCACCACGGTGGTGGCCCGCTGCTCGTGCCGTGCGTAGGCGTGGGGGTAGGCGGAGATCTGCACGGCCTGCGCGGCGGCGGTGACGCTGAGCTCCCGCCAGCCGGGGATCTTGGCCAGCGCCGCATAGAAGGCCCGAGCCGCATAGTCGGGGCGCATCAGCTGGGCGACGGTGCCCCAGCCGCTGCTCGGGCGTTGCTGGAACAGGCCGACCGAGTCGTGGTCGGAACCGCTGCCCTGGTGCGGGTGGTCGTACGACTCGGGCAGCACGTCGCTGGCGAGGTTGTGCAGGTCGCTCTCCTGCATGGCGGTGGCGACGGCGACCACCATGCCGCGTCGGGGCACGCCCAGATCGACACCGGCGTCGACGATCTTCTTGGCGTTGTCCATCTGGACCGGGGTGAGGCCGGCGACCGGACGGGGCCGGCCCGGCTTCGTCGGTGTCGGTGAGGCGCTGCGGGCGGCCGGTGGGTGCGGGCTCGCCGACGCCGGGGCGGCCGGGGGCGAGGCGGCCCGGTCCCGTGCGCGGGAGGCCCGCTGTTCGTCGGCGGCCCGGTCGGCCAGCACCTCCTGCACCGGCCGGGGCCGCTGCCGGTCGACGTGGTGCGTACCGGCGAACGCGATGAGCCCCAGACAGCAGGTGACGCCGCCGGCGAGGGCGATCCGGGCGGGGACCGAGGCGAACGGGGTGCGGACGCCCCGCCGGGGCGGCTCCGGTGCGCGGTGCCGGCCGATCCTCCGTTCGTCCGAGGTGGCCCCGGTCGAAGGGTCAGCCGCGTGCTGTCGGGCCGGTCGCTGCTCATCGGTGTCGTCGGGGTGCACCCGCCGAGGCTAGAGAGGTTTCGGCCGCGGACCACCGCCGTGCCGGGTGGCCTACGCCACAACGGGTCACTTTCCGCCCGGATCTTCTCCGCATATCGCTAGGGGAGCCGCGTAAGCCTCAGGCCGCTTCTGTCGCTTATAGCATTACTTCTTTGGCGATAGCGGGCAGAATGTCATCGTTGCTGATCGATCGGTGGGCATCGTTCGTCCGGTGGGGGCGATGGTGGCCGTACCACCGATGGTGCCTCCACCGGCCGAACGATGTGGCTCAGTGCCGGCCGTTGTCGGCCGCGCTCACCGTCAACCGGTGCCGGCTGCTGTCGTCGCTGGAGAACGGCCAGAGCCGGTCGGCGTACGCGACCAGCTCGGCCAACTGGTCGCGGCTCAACCCCACCGACGAGATGCTGGCGTGCACGTCGGCCCGGTACCGGCCGTCGTCGTCGCGTCCCAGCTTCGCCTCGGCGGTCACCTGCACCGTGTGCGCCTCGTCGGTGATCTCCCCGGCCGCCTCGACCGCCGCGTGGTGCAGGCAGGAGGCGAAGGCGGCGGCGAGCAGCTGCTCCGGGGTCAACCCCGTGCAGTGCGGCGCGAGCGGCGACGCCAGCGCGGTGGAGAGCCCACCGTCGTCGGTGCGTACGTGCCCGCCCGTGGCGGTCGCGCTGGCCTCGTGCAGCCAGGAACTCGGATCCGGCATCGCGTTCCTCCCTCACTCGTGGGCCGGATTCCCGGCCACGAACGGGTGAAACGCCGTGCCGCGCGGCCGGCGGAACCGGGATCAGACCGATCCGGTACGCGACCAGTCGTGCAACGCCACCACCTCGGTCGCCTCCGCCGCCGCCCGCTCGGTCCAGGGCGACATCGACGCCGTCCGGGGCCGGGGCACCGGTGCCAGCATCGGCACGTAGACCCGGGCGTCGACCACCTCCGCCAGCTCCAGCGCCGCCACCAGACTGCTGGGCCGCTGCCGGGGGTCGTCGTCGAGGCAGCGCCGGCACAGGTCCACCACCTCGGGTGGCAACCCCGCGATCGGCGGCAGCGGTTCCGCCGTGATCTTCCACCGGGCCCCGACCAGTTGGGTGGCGGTGGTCCCCGCCGCGTACGGCAACCGGCCGGTGAGGCAGTAGTAGAGCAGGACCCCCACCGCGTACATGTCGGCGGCGGGGGTGGCCGGCTGCCTGTCGAACTGCTCCGGGGCCAGGTACGCCGGGGTGCCCACCACCATGCCGTCCGGGCTGCGGTCGGGGGCCCCCGCCGGGGTGGCGATGCCGAAGTCGAGCACCTTCGCCCCCGACGGGGTGAGCATGACGTTGGCCGGTTTGACGTCGCGGTGCACGATGCCGTGGGCGTGCGCCGCGGCGAGCCCGGCGGCCACCTCGGCGCAGACCCGTACGGCGATGCGCCAGTCCAACGGCCCGGCCCGCAGGTGCGCGGCGAGGGTCTCCCCCTCCACCAGCTCCATCACGATGTACGGCATCTCCCGGCCCGGCAGCGTCGTGGAGGTGCCGAAGTCGTGGACACTGGCGACGTTGGGATGCACGAGCCGGGCGGCGGAGCGGGCCTCGGTCCGGATCCGCTCGACGGAGGTCTCCTCGCCCCGGTGGGCGGGGGACATCAGCTTGACCGCGACCGGCCGGTCCAGCACGACGTCGTGCGCCCGCCAGACCTCCGACATCCCACCCATGCCGATGCGCTGTTCGAGCTGGTACCGCCCGGCGAGCGTCCTCATCGACCCGCTCCTGTCCATGCCGACCGCGTCGCCGGGATGGCGATGGCGCTGCCGAGCCGGTACCCGGCCGCTGCGCAGGGCAAACCGTCCGCCCGCCCCGGTGGACCCCGGAACCGCCAGGTGCCGGCCCGTCGTGCGGCCTCCGTCGTGCGGCGTCCGTCGTGTGCCCCCGGCCCGGCCGGGTGTGCGGTAGCTTGCCGGGGTGGCCGGCGTACCGTCGGCCCACCACCGGGAGGGTCGATGGGCGAGGTGACCGTACGCTTCCTCGGTGGGCCGGCCCACGACCTGGTCAGGGCGTTGCCAGCCGACCAGGCGGGCGTGCCGCCGGTGCGTTGGGTGCTGCGCCACCCGGACACCCCGCCGACCCCGGGCGGGGGCGGCCCCGACCACCTCTACCAGCGGGACCGGCCGACCGCCGACGGGGTCTGGACGATGTCCTTCGTGCACACCTACCCGCTCGGCGCGGGCCAGTAGCGGCCCACAGAAGCACGATCGGCCCACCCGACCCCGTCCGGCCCGGTACGGTCGAGCGGGGCAGCCGCACGCGCACAGCCGGCACACAGGATGCGCATAGATCAGGACCAGCAACCGGTCCCACGATGGGGGCATGGTGACCGACGGGCAGACCGTACCGAACCGGATCGAGCTTCGCCGTCCCGACGGTGAGCCCGTCCGGGTGCTGGTGGTCGACGACGAACCCACCCTGACCGACCTGCTCTCGATGGCACTGCGCTACGAGGGCTGGCAGGTGCGCAGCGCGGGCAACGGGATGGCGGCGCTCAGCGCGGCCCGGCAGTTCCAACCCGACGCGGTGGTGCTCGACGTGATGCTGCCCGACCTGGACGGCTTCCAGGTGCTGCGCCGGCTGCGCGAGCAGACCCCGACCGTGCCGGTGCTGTTCCTGACCGCCCGTGACGCGGTCGAGGAACGGATCGCCGGGCTGACCGTCGGCGGCGACGACTACGTCACCAAGCCGTTCAGCCTGGAGGAGGTCATCGCCCGGTTGCGCGCCCTGCTGCGGCGTACCGGCTTCGCGGTGACCGCCCGGGAGGAGGCCGTGATCACCGTCGGCGACCTCACCCTCGACGAGGACAGCCACGAGGTACGCCGGGGCGACGACCTGATCACCCTGACCGCCACCGAGTTCGAGCTGCTGCGCTACCTGATGCGCAACCCGCGCCGGGTGCTGAGCAAGGCGCAGATCCTCGACCGGGTCTGGAACTACGACTTCGGTGGGCAGGCCAACGTGGTCGAGCTGTACATCTCGTACCTGCGTAAGAAGATCGACGTGGGACGCCGCCCGATGATCCACACCTTGCGCGGCGCCGGTTATGTCCTCAAGCCCGCGCCGTGACCCGGTCGGCCGGCTGCGTCGCCGGCTGTCCGGTGCGGTCCGGGCACGGTGGCTGGCCGGTTGGTCCCTGCGCCGCCGGCTGGTGCTCACCGTGGTCGCGCTGCTCGCGCTGGTCAGCATCGGCATCGGCGGGCTGACCACGATCGCGCTGCGGCACTTCCTGATCAACCAGGTCGACAACCAGTTCGCCATGGACAACCGCCGCTTCGACAGCCGGCTGCCCTGGGACCGATCCCCGGACCAGCCGCGCCCTCTCGACCAGTCCGCCAACCGGCAGGGGTCACCCGATCCACCGCCGACGTTCCCGGTCGGCTCGGTCGGTATGCGGGTCACCCCGCAGGGGGAGACGTCGGCCCGCATCCGTAGCAGCTCCGGGGCGACCGAGGCGCTCACCGCCGCCGAGGTCGCCCCGCTGACCCGGCTACCCACCGACCGTGCGCCGCACACCGTCGCACTCGGCGACCGCGGTGACTACCGGGCGGTGTCCCGCCGGCTCCCCGATGGCGACATCCTGATCTTCGCCATCCCGCTGCAGCTGGTGCAGGAGACGGTGTGGTGGATGGTCGTCGCCCAGGCGGGCGTCGCGGCCGCCGGTCTGCTCGTCGCCGGCAGCCTGGGCGCGTTGATCGTCCGGGCCACACTGCGTCCGCTGCACCGGGTGGCGGCCACCGCCGGACGGGTCGCCGAGCTGCCGCTGGACCGGGGCGAGGTGGCCCTGTCGGTGCGGGTGCCCGACGCCGACACCGATCCGCGTACCGAGGTGGGGCAGGTGGGAGCGGCGCTGAACCGGATGCTCGGTCACGTCGCCGCCGCGCTCGCCGCCCGGCAGGCCAGCGAGACCCGGGTACGCCAGTTCGTCGCCGACGCCTCGCACGAGCTGCGCACCCCGTTGGCCGCGATCCGGGGCTACGCGGAGGTGGCCCGCCGGGGCCGCGACCAGGTGCCGCCGGACGTCGCCCACGCGCTGCGCCGGGTGGAGTCCGCCAGCACCCGGATGACCAGCCTCGTCGACGACCTGCTGCTGCTGGCCCGGCTCGACTCCGGCCGGCCGCTGGCCACCGGGCCGGTCGACCTGACCGCGCTGGTGGTGGACGCGGTCAGCGACGCCCACGTGGCCGGCCCCGAACACCGGTGGCAACTCGACCTGCCCGACGAGGCGGTGGAGGTGCCCGGTGACGCCGTCCGGCTGCACCAGGTGGTGGCGAACCTGCTGGCCAACGCCCGGGTGCACACGCCGCCCGGCAGCACCGTCACCACCCGGCTCGCCCCGATGCCCGGCGCGGTGCAGATCAGCGTCACCGACGATGGCCCCGGGGTGCCGGCGGAGCTGCGCGACGAGGTCTTCGAACGGTTCGCCCGGGGGGACAGCTCGCGGTCCCGGGAACACGGCAGCACCGGCCTCGGCCTGGCCATCGTCGCCGCCGTGGTCGAGGCTCACCACGGCACCGTCGCGTTGGAGAGCCGACCGGGCCGCACCGTCTTCACCGTACGGCTGCCGGACTCCACCGCCCCCGCGCCCCCGGCCTCGGACCCGCCGACACCGGCACGTCCCGCCGCCCCCGCGCCGCAGGTTTCCGTCGCGCCCGCGCGGTCGGACGGCGACGGGCCCGCGTCCCCGGATTCCACAGCGCACGCATAGCCAGGGCACGGGATCGACCCAACCAGCCCGGCCAGGCTGACCGCATGGACAGAACCGAGAGCCTGCTGACGACGCCGGCCAGCCCGCCGGACGCCGCGACCGCACCGCCGTCGGGCCCGCCCGACGCCGCGACCGTACCGCCGGCCCGGTCGGCGACCGTCCACCCGGACGCGGGCGACGCGCCCCCACGACGGGACCCGCGCTGGGTCAGACCCGCGCTGGCCGTGCTGCTGCTCGGCACCGCCCTGCTCTACCTGTGGGGCCTGGGGGAGTCCGGCTGGGCGAACTCGTTCTACTCGGCGGCCGTGCAGGCCGGTGCGGAGAGCTGGAAGGCGTTCTTCTACGGCTCCTCCGACGCGGCCAACTCGATCACCGTCGACAAGACGCCAGCCTCGCTGTGGCTGATGGCCCTGTCGGTACGGATCTTCGGGCTGAACAGCTGGGCGATCCTGGTGCCGCAGGCGTTGCTCGGCGTCGCCTCGGTCGGCGTCCTGTTCGCCACCGTCCGCCGCTGGTACGGCCCGGCCGCCGGCCTGATCGCCGGGACGGTCCTGGCGCTCACCCCGGTCGCCACCCTGATGTTCCGGTTCAACAACCCGGACGCGCTGCTGGTGCTGCTGCTCGTGCTCGGCGCGTACGCCACGGTGCGGGCGGTGGAGACGGCCAGCACCCGGTGGATCGTGCTGGTCGGGGTGTTGGTCGGCTTCGGCTTCCTCACCAAGATGCTCCAGGCGTTCCTGGTGGTCCCGGTCTTCGCCGGGGTCTACCTGCTGGCCGCGCCGACCGGTTTCTGGCGGCGGATCCGGCAACTGCTGCTGGCCGGTCTGGGGCTGGTCGTGGCCGCCGGGTGGTGGGTGGCGACGGTGGAGCTGGTCCCGGCCAGCGCCCGGCCCTACATCGGCGGGTCGCAGGGCAACAGCATCCTGGAGCTGACCCTGGGCTACAACGGCCTCGGCCGGATCACCGGCGACGAGGAGGGCAGCGTCGGCGGCGGCGCCCGGCCGGGCGGCGGTGGGCCGTTCTCCGGGCAGACCGGCTGGTTGCGGATGTTCGACACCGAGGTCGGCGGCCAGATCTCCTGGCTGCTGCCGGCCGCGTTGATCCTGCTCGTCGCCGGCCTGGTGCTGGCCGGGCGGGCGGCCCGCACCGACCGCCGGCGTGCCGGGCTGCTGCTGTGGGGCGGTTGGCTGCTGGTCACCGGGCTGATCTTCAGCTTCATGTCCGGCATCTTCCACGCGTACTACACGGTGGCCCTGGCCCCGGCGGTCGGCGCGCTGGTCGGCATCGGCACCGTCCTGCTCTGGCGGGAACGCCGGGCCGCCGCCCGACCCGCCACCCCGGTCACCGGTACGGCGACGCCCGCCGCGCCGGTCACCGCGTCGGCTGTCCACCCGGGACCGACGCCGGGGGCCGACCCCGGGCCGGCGCAGCCTGTCGCCGGTGCCGCGCCGGGGGCCGGTGGTCGGCGGTCCGCCCGGTGGCGGGGGGTGTTCGCCACCGTCGTCCTGGCCGGCACCCTCGCGGTGACCGCCTGGTGGTCCTGGACCCTGCTCGGGCGCAGCCCCGACTTCCACCCCTGGCTGCGCCCGGCCGTGCTGGTGGTCGGCCTCGCCGTGGCGGTGCTGATCCTGGCGGCCCGACTGCTGCCCCGGCGGCTGGTGCCGGTGGCGCTGGCCCTCGGCGCGTCGGCCGCGCTGGCCGGCCCGGCGGCGTACGCGGCGCAGACCACCGGCACCCCGCACACCGGGTCCATCCCGAGCGCCGGCCCGGCCGTGCAGGGCGGCTTCGGCCCGGGGCGTGGCGGACCCGGCGGCCGGATGGGCAACGGCATGGAGTTTCCCGGTGGCGGCTTCCCGGGCGGCAACCGGCCCGGCGGCACCGGCCAGAACGGTCAGCCTCCCGGCTTCCCCGGTGGTACCGCCGACGGCGGCCCGGGCCAGTTCCCCGGCTTCCCCGGCGGCACCGGCCAGAACGGCGGCCCGGGGCAGGACGGCGGCACCGGCCGCAACGGTGGCACGGGGCAGGACGGTGGGCGTACCGGGGGTGGCCAGGGGCGCACCGGCGGTGGGATGGGCGGGCTGCTCGACTCCCGCGAGCCGAGTGCCGCGCTGAAGGCGCTGCTGACGGCCGACGCCGACGACTACACCTGGGTCGCGGCGGCCGTCGGCTCCAACAACGCCTCCGGATACCAGCTGGCCACCGGTCGTCCGGTGATGGCGGTCGGCGGCTTCAACGGCAGCGACCCGTCGCCCACCCTGGCCCGGTTCCAGGAGTACGTGGCCGCCGGGAAGATCCACTACTTCGTCGGCGGGGGCGGCTTCCGGGCCAACGGGGGCAGCTCCGCCTCCCAGGAGATCGCCGCCTGGGTCGCCGAGACCTTCACCGCGCAGACCGTGGACGGGGTCACCGTCTACGACCTGACCAGTGCCGGACAGGAGGCACAGGGATGACCACGATCGGCAGCCCCCGACGCGCCATCGAGACCCGGACCGACACCCCCACCGCCGTGCTCGACGTGGTGGTGCCGGTCTACAACGAGGAGACCGACCTCGGCCCCTGCGTACGTCGGCTGCACGAGCACCTCAGCGCGCACTTCCCGTACCCGTTCCGGATCACCGTGGCGGACAACGCCAGTGTCGACGGCACCCTCGGGGTGGCCGAGGCGCTCGCCGCCGAACTGCCGCACGTCGAGGTGCGGCACCTGAGCGCCAAGGGTCGGGGCCGCGCGCTGCGGGCCGCCTGGTCGGCCTCGGACGCCCCGGTGCTGGCCTACATGGACGTGGACCTGTCGACCGACCTGGCCGCGTTGCTGCCGCTGGTCGCCCCGCTCATCTCCGGTCACTCGGACCTGGCCATCGGCACCAGACTGGCGCGGACCTCCCGGGTGGTGCGGGGCGCCAAACGGGAGGTGATCTCCCGGGCCTACAACCTGCTGCTACGGGGTGCCCTCGCGGCCCGGTTCTCCGACGCGCAGTGCGGTTTCAAGGCGATCCGCGCCGACGTGGCCCGGGAGTTGCTGCCGTTGGTGCAGGACACCGGATGGTTCTTCGACACCGAGTTGCTGGTGCTCGCCCAGCGGGCCGGGCTGCGCATCCACGAGGTGCCGGTGGACTGGGTCGACGACCCGGACAGCCGGGTGGACATCGTGGCCACCGCCCTGGCCGACCTGCGCGGCATCGGCCGCCTGGGGCGGGCCCTGCTCACCGGGGCGTTGCCGCTGGCCACCCTGCGCGCCCAGTGGGGCCGGGCACCGCTGGCCGGGCAGCCGGCGCGGGTGCCGGTCGGGCTGCCCGGCCAGTTGGCCCGCTTCGCGCTGGTCGGGGTGGTCAGCACCGTGGCGTACCTGGTGCTGTTCGTGGCGACCCGGGGGGTGCTCGGCGCGCAACCGGCGAACCTGGTGGCGCTGCTGGTGACCGCGGTGGGCAACACCGCGGCGAACCGGCGGCTCACCTTCGGCATCACCGGTCGTCGGTCGGTCGGTCGGCACCACCTCCAGGGCCTGCTCGCCTTCGCCCTCGGGCTGGCGTTGACCAGTGGTGCGCTCGCCGCGCTGCACGCCGTCGGCACCCCGGCCCGGTCGGTCGAACTGGTGGTGCTGGTGGCGGCGAACCTGGCCGCCACGGCGCTGCGGTTCCTGCTGCTACGCCTGGCGATGCACCACCGCCGGCGCTGACCGGCCGGGCGGCGACGCGTCGTGGCCGCCGTACCCCGCACGACCGGCCCCCGGCACCGGTCCGGGTGGCGCGGGGCACGGGCGGATCCGGTCCGGGCGGCACGGCGGGTGCCGGCCGACCGGGTCCGCCGGGCGGCCGTCAGTTCACCGGTGTGCCCACCCGGGACACCGCCGGCAGCGCGACGGTACCCGCCACCGCCCTCGTCGCGTCGGGGAGGAAGTCGGCGGTGGTCGCCCGGACGACCAGCTCCGGGGCCAGCCGCACCGACGTGGTGCTGCCCGAGTCGAGCAGGGTGAGCAGGGCGTGCAGCGCCTGCGAGCCCATGTCCCGCAGCGGGGTACGGATCGAGGTGAGCGGCACCAGGAGCTGGGCGTCCACGTCGATGTCGTTGTACCCGACCACCGCCACCTCCCGACCGACCCGCAGGCCGTGGTCGCGCAGGGTGCCCATCGCGCCGATCGCGGCGAAGTCGTTGACCGCGAAGACCCCGTCGGGACGACCGGTGGCCAGCAGCCCGGCCATCGCCGAGGCCCCACCGGCGACGTCGAAGGTGGACGGTGCGACCCACCGGGGGTCGACCGGGACGCCCCGGGCCTTCGCCGCGGCGAGGAAGCCCGCGACCCGGTCGGCGGAGGTGCTGGCGTGGCCGGGGCCGGCGATCACCGCCAGTCGCCGGCAGCCCACGTCGATCAGGTGCTCGGCGGCGAGCCGCCCACCGAGGCGGTCCCGGCCGGTCACCGACGGGAAACCCCGGGAGGCCCGGCTGACCAGCACGAACGGCACCCCGTCGGCGGCCAGCCGGGCCAGCATCGGGTCGTTGCGGCGGGCGTCACCGATGATCAGCCCGTCCACCCGTTCCCCGATCAACCGCTGGATGCGCAGCGCCCGCGCCTCGTCGTCGTCCCAGCTGCTGCTGACCACCGCCTGGTAGCCGGCGGCGGCAGCGGCGGCGTCGATGCCCTCGAAGACGGTGGCCAGCACGATGTCGGTGATCCGGGGGACCAGCACGCCGATCACCCCGGTCTTGCCGCTGCGCAGGCTGGCCGCCCAGCGGTCCCGGTGGAACCCGAGCTGCTTGGCGGCCTCCACGATCCGGGTCGCGGTCGCCGGGGCGACCCGCACGTCGTCGCCGCGCAGCACCCGGGAGACCGTGGAGACGTGCACCCCGGTGAGGCTGGCGACATCGCGCAGGGTCACCCGTTTGTTCACTGTGCCTCCCGTGCCGGACCGGTACCCGTACCCGGCAACCTAGCTGAGATGACTGCCCCCGTTCACATCGAAGGTCATGCCGGTGACCGTGGCGCAGGAATCGGAGAGCAGGAACAGCACGATGTCGGCGATCTCCTGTGCCGAGGAGACCCGGCCCAGCGGCATCCGGGCCCGCAGCCCCGCCTTCTGCTCGGCGGTGAGCCGGTCGTGCATCGGGGTGGCCACCGGGCCGGGCGCGACGGCGTTGACCCGTACCCCTTGCGGTCCGAAGTCGACGGCCAGGTGCCGCATCAGGCCCAGCACCCCCGCCTTCGCCGCCGCGTACGCCGTGCCCGACAGCCGGGTGCCGCCGTCACGGGCGTTGAGGCTGCTCATCAGCACCAGCGACCCGCCGCCGGCCGCCGCCATCCGGGGCACCACGGCCTGGCTGACGACGAACGCGGCGGTGAGGTTGTTGCGCAGGGTGCGTTCCCACTCGGCGAGGCTGGTCTGTTCGATGCCACCGGAGCTGACCACCCCGGCCAGGTGGGCCACCCGGCGCGGGGTGCCGATCGCGTCGACGAACTCGCCCACCGCGACCGGGTCGGCGGCGTCCACGCCGGTGGAGACGTCCAGCACGTGCACCGTCTCGCCCCGGGCGCGGGCGGCGGCGACCACGGCCGCGCCGATGCCGCTGGCCCCGCCGGTCACCAGCAGGCTCACGACGTGCCGCCGAGGATCTCGTCGCGGGCCCGCCGGTAGGCGTCGGAGAGCAGCATCTCCGGCTGGGAGTAGACGACGAAGCGGACGCCCCGGTCGATCCAGCGGCGGGCCTCCTCGGCGGAGTAGGCCAGCATGCCGGCGACCCGGCCGGCGGCGACGACCCGCTCGACGAAGTCGACCGCGTGCTTCTCCACCTCCGGGTGGGTGGGCTGGTAGCCCAGGCCCAGCTTGACCGACAGGTCGGCCCGCCCGAGCATGAGCACGTCGAGGTCGGCGGCGAGGATGTCGTCCAGGTTGGCCAGCCCCGCAGGGGTCTCGACCAGGGCGACGACCGTGGTGTTCTGTCCGGCCCAGGTCAGGTAGCGGTCGAAGTCGCCCCGGGCGGTGCCGTGCCCGGCGGCCCGCGCCGCCGAGCACAGCGTCCGGTCACCGACCGGCGGGTAGTGGGTCAGCCGGGCCGCCTCGACGGCCTGCGCGCCGGTCTCCACCAGCGGCAGCACCACCCCACCGGCACCGCTGTCCAGGGACCAGAGCAGGTCCTTCTCCTCGATCCGGCGCAGCCGGACCAGCGGGGTGGTCCCCGCCGAGCCGGCCGCCCGGACCATCGCCAGCACGCTCTGCTCGTCGGCCGCGGCGTGCTCGGTGTCCACGACCAGGAAGTCGTAGCCGAGGGTGCCGAGGATCTCGCCGATCGCCGGTTCCTGGAGCAGGGTCAGGCTGCCGAGGGCGACGCCACCGTCGCGCAGCACCTCGGCCAGCCGGCTCGGACGGGGATACATCAGGACTCCAGCTTCTGCACGCCGCCGCAGTCGCGGTTGGCCGGCACCTCGCCGACGATCTTCAGGGCGGCGTCGACGACGGAACCGTCGTGCCACTCACCGACCTCCGGCAACTTTTCGATGATCTTGTTGTCGAGCAGCCACTTGCCGTCCTCGGCGGTCACCGTGGCGGTGTCCACCCGACCGTTCGGGTCCATGTACGGCCACTGGTCGGTGCCGTACAGCTTGGTGATCGTCTCCGCCGGCACCTTGGTCCGCTCGGCCACGATCTTGATGACGTCGTCCTTGTTGGCCGGGTCCTGGTAGTAGCGCACGCCCTCCAGCCAGCCGGCCATCCACCGGGCCGCGACCTCGGGCCGCTTGCTGATGAAGTCCTGCGACATGGTGATCAGGCCCTGCTCCTGGTTGGGCGCCACCTCGTTCATCGCCAGCACCCGCTTGGCCTGCCCGTCGGTGATGAGCTGGTACGCCAGCGGCTGCACCACGAAGCCGGCGTCCACCGCACCGCTCTTGAGCGCGTTGGCCGTGTCCGGGTAGCTCAGGGTGACGATCTGCCCCAGGTCGGACTGCTTCAACCCGACCTCACCCAGCGCCCGGTCCAGCCAGTACTCGGTGGTCGAACCCTTGGCCAGGATGGCGACCTTCTTGCCCTTGAGGTCGGCCACGCTCTTCAGGCCGCCGTCGAAGGCCTGGGTACGGGCCAGCAGGAGGTTGTCCGACGCGCACCGGTACTGCTGCCGGTCGGCCACCGCCCGCACCCGCAGGCCCTGGTTGACCGCGTTGAACAGCGCGCCACCGGTGCCCGGGATGTTCACGTCGAGCTTGCCCTGACCCTGCACCGCCAGCCGGGAGTAGATGTCGGCGTTGCTGAACTCCACCTCGACCTGGTGCTTGCCGAAGAAGCCCTTCGCGTCGGCCACCATCATCGGCGCCAGCGAGAGGATCTCCAGCGAGTTGACCGTCACCTTGTCGGTGCCGTCGGCGCCCTTCGACTCCGCGTCGTCACCGCAGGCCGCGGTGCCGAGCAGCAGGCTCGCCCCCAACAGCGCGGCGATGACACCTTTTTGCTTGATCGTCGTGATCCGCTTGATTGTCATGATTGGCCCTCCGTCCAGCTGAAGAAGCGCCGCTGCACGCGCAGCGTCACCGTGGTGAGGAAAAAGCCCATCGCCGCGATCACCGCGAGCGTGGCGTACATGTTGTCGATCTGATAAATCTGCCAGTACCGCCAGGTCATCGACCCGACGCCGTCACTGGCGGCGAGGAACTCACCGGCGATGGTGCCCAGCAGGGCCAGCCCCGCGGCCAGCCGGATGCCGGCGAAGATGGACGGCAGGGCGCCCGGCAGGACGATCTTCCAGAGGATCTGCTGCCGGCCGGCGCCCAGGTTGCGGGCCATCAGGATCAGCCGCTCGTCGACCTGGAGCACCCCGGACATCGCGTTCACCACGGCCGGGAAGAACGAGATGATCCCGGCGAGCACCACGATCGGCCGCCCGCCGGTGCCGAAGATGACCAGCAGCAGCGGCAGGATCGCCACCACCGGGATCGGGTACGTGATGGCGATCAGCGGGTCGATCAGCACCCGAACCCACCTCGACCGTCCCATCGCGATGCCCAGCAGCGTCGCCGGGATCACCCCGAGCAGGAAGCCGAGCAGGATGCGCTGGGCGGTGATCCCGACGTTGGGCAGCAGCTCCCCGGAGGAGAAGAGCTCGACCAGGGCCTGCACGCACTCCGACGGGGCCGGGAAGAAGGTCTTGTCGATCAGCCCGGCCATGCTGCCGCCCTGCCACAGCGCCAGCACCACGACCACCGGGACCATGCTGCCCAGCCCGCTGCTGAGCAGCTTGAAGCCGCGACCCGGCGGGCGTTCCGCGCGGGGGTCCACCGCGTAGCGGACCACGGGTTCGTCGGGCGTCCGCTCCCGGGTCGGCACGCTCTGCTCGCTCATCGGTCCCCCTTCGCTTCCGCCCATTCGGCCGCCAGGGTGGCGTCCCGCAACTGCGCCCACAGGTGGCGTTTCAACTCGGTGAACCGCGGGTCCAACTCGACGTCGCGGGTACGCGGCCGGGGGAACGGCACCCGGATCTCCTCGACCACCCGGGTCGGCCGGGGCCCGAGCACGATGATCCGGTCCGCCAGCAGCAGCGCCTCCTCGATGCTGTGCGTGATGAACAGGACCGTCTTGCGGTGCTTCGACCAGACCTGGAGCAGCTCGTCCTGCAACAGGGTCCGGGTCTGGGCGTCCACCGCCGCGAACGGCTCGTCCATCAGCAGGACCTCGGGGTCGCTCGCCAGGGCCCGGGCGATCCCGGCCCGCTGGCGCATCCCGCCTGACAACTCGTGCGGCTTGTTGTCGGCGAACGCCTCGATGCCCATCATCGTCAGGTGCTCCCGGGCCACCTCGCGCCGCCGGGCGGCGGGCACCCCGCGCAGCTCCAGCCCGAAGCCGACGTTGTCGGCGATGGAGCGCCAGGGGATCAGCGCGTAGTCCTGCCAGACGATCGAGGTGAGCGGGCCGGCGGCGGTGCGCTCGCCGACGAAGCGGATCTCCCCGTCGTCCGGCCGGCGCAGCCCGCCGAGCAGGCCGAGCAGCGTCGACTTGCCGCACCCGCTGGGCCCGATCACGCAGACGAACTCCTGCGCCTCGATCGTGGTGCTGAGGCTGCCGACCACCGACAGTCGGCTCCCGTCGGCCCGGGGATACCCCTTGGCCACGTTGTCGATCTCGATGCGCATGGTCACTGCCCTCCGTGGGCCGGCAGGTCGGAGTAGTTGTGGTGCCACCAGTCGGCGATGTCGCGCCGCCTGGCGAACCAGACGCCGGGCAGGTCCTGCGCCCAGGCGATCAGGTCACGCAGCGCGGAGGCCCGCCCGGCCTGGCCGATCAGCCGGGCGTGCAGCCCGATCGAGATCATCTTGGGGGAGGTCTCGCCCTCCTCCCACAGGTACTCGATGCCCCGCCGGCAGTTCTCGAAGAAGTCCGTCGGGTTGCCGTAGCCGGGGCTGAAGGCGAACCGGCCGTCGTTGTAGGTGTGGGTGTACGGCACCACGAGGTGCCGCTGGTCGGCCACCTGCACCCAGTACGGCAGGTCGTCGTTGTAGGCGTTGGAGTCGTAGCGGAAGCCACCCTCCTCGACCAGCAGCCGCCGGGTCCGGTCCGACGGGGCGTAGCGGGAGTACCAGCCGACCGGGCGTTCCCCGCACAGCTCGGTGATCGTCGCCACCGCCTGCCGGATCTCCGCGCGTTCCTCGTCCTCGGTCATCCCCGACGGCTCCCGCCAGCGCAGGCCGTGCGAGCAGATCTCGTGCCCGGCGTCGACGAACGCCTTGGTCAGCGGCCGGTTACGGGCCAGCGCCTCGGCGCAGCCGTAGACGGTCACCGGGGTCTGCGTGCGGTCGAACAGCCGCAGCAACCGCCACGCCCCGGCCCGGCTGCCGTACTCGTAGACCGACTCCTGGGACAGGTCACGGTGTTCCGCGCTGGTCGGCGTGTAGGAGATCTCGCCGACCCACTCGTTGACGCTGTCGCCGTCGAGGAGGCTGTGCTCGGCCCCCTCCTCGTAGTTGAGGCACAGGCTCACCGCCACCCGGGCGCCACCGGGCCACTCGACGCGGGGCAGGTCCGCGCCGTAGCCGATGAAGTCCCGCGCGGTGCCGGGTTCGACTCTGATCACCATGACGTCATGTCCTTTCTGCCGGATGGGCCGGGCCCAGCGGGAACCGACGGCGGGCCGCCGTGCGGATTCGGTGCCCCACCCCGGACCAGCGCGGTGAGGTCTCGCAGTCGGGTCGCCCCGGGGGCCCGGGTCAGCCCGTACAGCAGCTCGGCCGCCCCCGCCGGTACGCCCGGCGTACGCAGCAGCGCGGCGTCCACGGCGGCCAGCTCGTCGGCCGTCATCGGGTCCTCCCGGTCGCCGTGGTGGAACCGGGCCCGCCCGGTCAGCCGGGCCCCGCTGCGGGTGGTCACCTCCACCACCGCCGGCCGGCCCGCCGGATATCCCTGGTCCAGCCCGGGGTCGTGGCGTACGGTCACCCGCTCGGCGAGCCGGGCCGCGCGGGCCCGCCGGTCGTCCGCCGGCCCGTCCGGGGCACCCGGGTCGGTGCCGACCAGCCCGCAGGCGACCACCCACGGGATGCTGAACTGGCGGGCCAGCCGGCCGACCGGACGACGCTCGGCGAGCAGGGCCGCGCCCGCGTAGGTGTCCACGGTCACCGTCGCCACCTCGTCGGCCGTCAGGTCCCGGGCCATCGCGCGGGCCACCGTCCACCCGGTCAGGGTGTGCGCGCAGACCCCCACCGGTTTGAAGTAGGCCTCCGGCAGCAGCGGTCGGGATCCCAGCGCACCGTCCACGGGCCGGTCGGTTCCGCCGTGGTGGACGGTCCGGGCGAGGTGCGGCAGCGCCGGACCGGTGGCCGGGAACCCGGCGTCGGCGAGCCGGGCGACGGTCAGCCCGTTGGCGGTGCCGAGGGCGGGCAGCAGGTAGTGGGCGGCGTGTCCCCGCCGGGTGTCGGCTTCGGGCCCGGCCAGCGCCACGGTCAGCGCCAGGTTCACCGTGTCGGTGACCCCGGCGGTGTCCTGACCGGTGACGATCCCGGCGGCGGCCGCCGCCGCGCCGGTGCCCCACCCACCGTGCGGGTGCACCCCGGGGCGGGGTGCGCCGAGGAGCAGACCGAGCCGGGCGCCCACCTCCCAGCCGACCGCCAGCGCCCGCAGGAACACCCGCAGGCTGCGACCGTCGGCTTCGGTGGCGGCCAGCGCGGCGGCGTACGCGTGCAGCCCGGGGTGCCCCCGGGATTCGCGCAGGCCCTCGTCGCACTGGCTGACGGTGATCGCCGTCGCCGTCACCGCCGCCGCCCGCGCCGGCTCGTCCGTCCCGCCCGGGGCGGCCAGCAGGGTGCACCGGCCGTGCGGGTCGCCGGGGGTGTCGAGCCCGGCGGGCAGGTGCCCCCGGGCCGCGACGGCGTTGGCGGTCAGCCGGGCTGCCACCTGCCGGACCAGCACCTGTCCAGCGCCGGTGGCCAGCAGCGTGTCGGCGGCCTCGACGGCACCGGCGACGAGCGTGGCCAGCACGTCGCCGCGGGCATCCCCCCGCCGGTGGTCGGTCACGGTGTGATCACCTGCTTGCCGAGCACCCGCCGGTCGGCGAGCGCCTGGTGGGCCCGGCCGGCGTCGGCCAGCGGGAGGACCGCGTCGACCCGGGGGGTGAGTTGTCCCGCCGCGACCAGGCCCAGCACCCGGGCGATCTCGTCGGGGCGCTGGCTGCGCGACCCGCGCAGCTCGTACTCGTTGCGGAAGGTCTCGATGAGGTCGAGGTGCGGGTGCTCCCCGGCGTGGCCGCCGCCGACGATCAGTCGGCCGGTGGGGGCGAGGGTGCCCAGCGCGGCCTCGAAGACGTCGCCGCCGATGTGTTCGACGATCACGTCGAAGCCCGCACCCCCGGTGATCTTCCGGGCCTCGGTGGCCCAGTCGGGATCGCGGGTGCTCAGCACCGCGTCGGCGCCGAGGGAGGAGACGAAGTCGGCCTTCGCCGGGTCGCCGATCAGGCCGACCACCCGCGCGCCGCCGAGCTTGGCGAGCTGCACCACCGCGTGCCCGAGCCCACCGGCGGCACCCGGGGCGAGGACCCACTCGCCGGGCGCGAGTCGGCCGATGGAGTACAGGGTGCGCCAGGCGGTGCCGAAGGAGATCGGGGTGGAGGCGGCGACCACCGGGTCGAGGTCGCCGATGTCGAGCAGGCCGCGCGCCGGGGCCACCGCGTGCCGGGCGTAGCCGCCCCACCTGGTGATGCCGGGCATGTCGGCGTTCGGGCAGAGGTTGGCCCGGCCGCCCAGGCAACGGGGACAGGTCCCGCAGGGCGTGTTGGGCAGCACCAGCACGCGGTCGCCCGGGGCCCGGTCGGTGACCCGGGAGCCGAGCCGTTCCACCACGCCGACGACCTCCCGGCCGAGCACGTGTGGCAGCCGCAGCGGCATCCGGGACACCCCGCTGCGCAGGTCGGCGTCGAGGTGGTTGACGGCGACCGCGAGCACCCGCAGCAGGACCTCGTCGGGGCCGGGTTCGGGCAGGTCGACCTCGGTGAGGGTGAGCGTCTCGGGGCCGCCGTACCCGTTCATGGTCACTGCTTCGGTCTTCACGCGTGACGTCCTTCCACCATGGTGCGCAGGGCTGCCGGCACGGCGCCGGGTTCTTCGACGGCCAGGGCGAGGGCCAACGCCACCCGGGCCTGGGTGCCGGTGAGGTCACCGGCGAAGAGCGCGCCGGCGCGGGCGAGGGTCGCCCCGCCGCCGGCGTAGACCGGGCGGACCCGGCCCGCCCCGGTCCGGCTGGTGATGACCACGGGTACGCCGCGTCGGCCGGCCTCCGCGACGGCCTCGGCGACCGCGGGTGGGGCGTTGCCCGCGCCGAACGCCTCGACCACGATGCCGGCGGCACCGGCGCGCAGCGACGCGTTCAGGTGGGTGCCGTCCACACCGGCGACGAGCTTGACCAGGTCCACCCGGGGAAGTGCGGTGGGGACCGGTCGGTCGGCGTAGTGGCTGCCCCGGGCGGCGGTGGAGACGCGGAGCACGCCGTCCGGGTCGACCAGGGCCAGCACCCCGGCCGTTCCGCCGGAGAACGCCGACACCGCCGAGGTGTGCACCTTGCGGCTCTCCACCGCGGCGTAGGCGACCCCGCCCATGACCGTCGCCGCGCCGACCGGCTGCGGGGCGGCGACGATCCGGATCGCGTCGGCGAGGTTGCGTCCGGCGTCGGAGTCGGGCTCGTCGGCGCTGCGTTGCGCGCCGGTCAGCACGACGCGGGCGTCGGGGCCGGTGAGCTGCCCGGTCAGGTAGGCGGCTTCCTCCAGCGTGTCGGTGCCGTGGGTGACGACGACGCCGGAGAACCCGTCGGCGAGCTTGGCCCGGACGGCCCGGACGGTGCCGAGCATGTCGTCCAGGGAGAGCGCGAAGCTCGGCCGGCAGGACAGGTCGAAGCCGTGGATTTCCACGCCGGCCGGGACGGTGACGTTCTTCAGCAGGTCCGTGACGGAGTCGGTCACGGCCAGGCCCTCGTCGGGGTCCCACCGCGACGCGATCGTCCCACCGGTTGCCAGAACCGCGATCCGCACCAGCCACACCCCCTTGCGCAAACGATTGCTCAACTGGGTGATGACAGTTGCACAAACGTTCGCCCTGCACAAGAGCTGCGGGAACGCGGAAGCGAGGAAGTTATGCGATGGCGATCTGCCAGGTGACGGCCCGATGTCCGGCCTGTTTCGGTGTCCGTCGTCGTCCGGTTCGGGCCGGTGGCCGGTGGCGTGGCGCGGTCCCCGGCCGGTGGCGTGGCAGGCTGGGTCCGTGTACCGGGAACGGCCTGCCGAGATGATCGTCGGCGCGGTGCTCTGGGCGAGCGAGAGTCGCCCGGACGCCGCGCCGACGCGGGTGCTGCCCGATGGCTGCCTGGATCTGCTCTGGTCGAGCCGGGCGGGCCTGCTGGTCGCCGGGCCGGACCGCACGGCCTACCTGAGCCTGTCCCGGCAGGGGGAGCGGTGGCGTGGTGTCCGGCTACCGCCCGGGCTGGGCCCGGCCGTCTTCGGCGTCCCCGCCGACGAGTTGCGCGACCGTCGGGTGCCCCTCGACGCCCTCTGGGGGCGGACCGCCCTCCGGCTCGCCGACCAACTCGGCGCGTCGCCCACCGCCGCCGATCTGGCCACGGTGGCGGCCGACCGGCTCGCCCGGGTGGGCGGCGCGGACCCGCTGGGCCCCCGGGTGGCCGCCCTGCTCGCCGCCGGCGCCACGGTCACCGCGACCGCCGCCGAGGTCGGCCTCGGCCCGCGCGCCCTGCACCGACGCAGCCAGGCCCTCTTCGGGTACGGCCCGAAGACCCTCGCCCGCATCCTGCGGCTGCGCCGCGCCCTCGCCCTGGCAGGTCGCGGGGTCGGCCTGGCCGAGGTGGCTGCCCGTGCCGGCTACGCCGACCAGGCCCACTTCACCCGCGACGCCCGGGACCTGGCCGGAGTCCCGCCGACCACCCTGC
Source organism: Micromonospora sp. NPDC049257 (assembly GCF_040678915.1). Taxonomy (NCBI): domain Bacteria; kingdom Bacillati; phylum Actinomycetota; class Actinomycetes; order Micromonosporales; family Micromonosporaceae; genus Micromonospora; species Micromonospora sp. NPDC049257. The sequence goes on along the minus strand of NZ_JBFAQU010000004.1, from coordinate 260,088 downwards.
TCGCCCGGTGACCCCGCCCCGTCGGCAGTGGTGCCCCTTGACCCGCGCTGTCCGTTGCCCGGTAGTGCCCGTTGCCAGGGTGTTGCCTGTCGCTGTCCGTTGCCCGGTAGTGCCCGTTGCCGTTACTCGGGGCTGCCCGTCATCGGGTGCCTTGGCAGCCGTGGGCGGCTCCGTCGACATCGGCGCGACGACGGACGGGGCAGTCGGTCGTCAGTCACGTCGTGGTCGCCGTGGGCCGGGTGCTGGGCAAGCGTGGCCGGGCGATGGCCCGGAAGTCCGTTGCGGAAGGGCCGCCAGCGGACGCCGGGCCACGGCGGGCATCGTCGGGCTGATCGAGACGATTCCGGTGCTCCGGCCGGCGCACTGAGCGCCGGGCCGTCGCCCGGGCCATTACCCGGGCCGTCGCCCGGGTCGTCGGACAGCCCGGCTGACCATGTGCTGTCCGGGCCCTTTCGAGCTGATGACCCAAACGACTCACCACCCTGCCTCCGCCCCGGTCGTCCGGAGTCCTCGTCGGTCACCACCCTGCTTCCGCCCCGGTCGTCCGGAGTCCTCGTCGGTCACCACCCTGCTTCCGCCCCGGTCGTCCGGAGTCCTCGTCGGTCACCACCCTGCTTCCGCCCTGGTCGTCCGGAGCCCTCGCCAGTTTCTCCAGGACCTTCCACGCCCGCCGGTCGGCGTCGGAGGGGAGGGCTGATGACGCCACCGACCGACGATGTCGGCTCGGGGATGAGAGGGTGGCGGGCCGGTTCTGTCCTCGTTCTCCCCGCTCCGCCTGCCCGAACCGGCCCGGCAGCGGCGAAGTCGGTGGGCGGGCCGGTCGAGTGAATCGTTGACGTCATCAGCTCGAAAGGACCCGAATAGCACCACGCCTGGTCCCGCTCCCGGCAGGATCCTGCGTCCGGGTGGCATCCCGGGCAGTGTGGCGCGCGGGCGCGGGCTGTGGTGGTGCGGGGGAGTGGCCGCGCGGGCTGTGGTGGTGCGGGCTGTGGTGGTCGCGCGGGCTGTGGTGGTGCGCGGGCTGTGGCGGGGCAGGCGGTGGCCGCGCGTGGCTGTGGCCCCGTGGGGCGGTGGCGCGGGCAGTGGTGGCGTGAGCCGGGTCTTCTCGGTCTCGGTTACCACGCCGTCCCGCCGGCAGCAGGTGGGAATGCCGGCAAATCCGTGGCCGCCGTGGTCAGCTCGGGTCGAGCGGGGCGAAGAGGTCGACACCGTTGCCGTCCGGGTCGTGCAGGACGGCGTACCGCTGGCCCCAGAAGGCGTCCCAGGGGGCGACCTCACCGTGGAAGCCCGCGTCGGTCAGCGCGGTCCAGTACCGGTCCACCTCGGCCGGGTCGGCGCAGCGGAAGGCGAGGCTGGCGCGCGGGCTGCCGCTGGGTGGCGTCCAGTCGGGGTGGAAGCCGCGCAGCAGCGTCACGGTGTCCCAGGCCAGCCGCAGCCCACCCGGCAGGGTGACCTCGACGTGGTCCTCGTGGTCGGCGTCGGCGGGGATGTCGAGCCCGAGCCGGCGGTAGAAGTCCAGGGTGCGGGCCATGTCGTTGACCGCGGTGCCGATGAGGTCGAAGCGGGGCGTCATGGGTTCAGGCTAGGTCGGTGCCCGACCCGGGGTCTTGAACGGAACGGACCGAGGAAACCATGTGCCCCTCGCGCGGGGACCGGACGACGTACGGTGTCAGGGGAGAAACCCGCCTTTCAGGTTCAAATGCCTCGTAACGGCGTGCCTGTCGGCGGTCCATGACGGCGAGGGAAGGGAGCGGCCGATGATGCACCTGGCCTACCTGGACGCGGGATCCGGCAGTCTGATCGTGCAGGCGGTGGTCGGCGGAACAGCGGGCGCAGCGGTCGCCGCCAAGCTCTACTGGCGGCGGGTGGCGGCCCGCTTCCGGCGCCACCCCACCGAACCCGTCGAGGCCCGCCCACCCGGCCAACCCGCCGGGCAGGCCGAGGCCACCGCGACCGGGCGGCAACCGGTCGCGACCGGGCGGCACCCCTCCGTACCGGCCGAGGCCACCCGGACCGACCGGCAACCGCGACAGCCCGCCGGCAACTGACGGGCCGGCGCACGGATGACCACCGCCGACCTCGGGATCCGGGCCGAACCCGGCTCCTTCCGCGACCCCGCCAATCGGGTCTTCCACCTGGGCGAACAGGTGCTGCGCGGGCTCGGCCCGCAGGGCACCGCCGACTGGCAGGCCCTTGCGGCCAGCGGGTTCTTCGCCGCGCTGCTCGCCGAGGGCAAGGTCTGCGCCACCTCGGCGGTGGACCCGGCGACGCTGCCGGACACCGGGTGGACCACGGTGCTGCGGCACGAGCGCATCCCGTTCGTCTCGCATCCGTACGAGTGGTCGTTCGGCATGTTGCGCGACGCCGCCCTGCTGCACCTGGAGATCCTGCGTCGGGCGCTGGAGGCGGGGTTCACCGTCAAGGACGGCTCGGCCTACAACCTCCAGTGGCGGGGGGCCACCCCGGTCTTCATCGACATCGGCTCGTTCGCGCCGCTGACCGAGGGCGAGCCGTGGGCCGGCTACCGGCAGTTCTGCCAGACCCTGCTCTATCCGCTGCTGCTTCAGGCCCATCTCGGGGTGGACTTCCAGCCCTGGCTGCGGGCCCGGGTCGACGGCATCACCCCCGACCAGCTCCGACCGTTGTTCCGGGGCGTGCGCCGGCTGCTGCCCGGGGTGCCCACGCACGTGCACCTGCACGGCGCGATGCAGGCCCGCAACGCCGACGCCAGCAGCAACGCCGTCGCCGCCCAGCTGCGCGACGCGGGCTACTCCCGCCAGCTGGCCCTGGCCACCGTACGACGGTTGACGCGGCTGGTCAGTCGGCTGGACCGTCGGGTGGCCGGCAGCCACTGGGTCGACTACCCGCGCACCTGCGGCTACACCACGGCGGACCGGGCGGCCAAGGAGAGCTTCGTCGAGGCGGCGGTGGCGGCGGGCGGCACCCCCCGGCTGGCGCTCGACCTGGGCGCCAACGACGGCCGGTACGCCCGGATCGCCGCCCGGCACGCCGCCCAGGTGGTCGCCGTCGAGCAGGACCCGGCCGTGGTCGACGCCCTCTACCGGGCGCTGCGTGCCGAGGGTGACCGGCGGATCCTGCCGCTGGTGATGGACCTGGCCGACCCGTCACCCGGCGGCGGCTGGCGGGGCGTGGAACGGGCCGGGTTCGCCGCCCGGGCCCACGCCGACGTGGTGCTCGCCCTCGCCGTCGTGCACCACCTGGCGATCGGCCACAACGTGCCGCTTCCCGAGGTGGTCGACCAGCTGGTCGGGTACGTCCGACCCGGTGGTCGGCTGGTGGTGGAGTTCGTCGATCCGCAGGACCCGATGGCGCGGCGGCTGCTGGCGAACAAGCCGGCCGGGATCTTCCCCGACTACCGGCGCGACGAGTTCACCCGGCTGCTGACCGCCCACTGCCGGATCGAGCGTCGGTGCGAACTGCCCTCCGGCACCCGGACGCTCTACCAGGTGGTGGTGGGTGACTGAGCCGACCCTCACCCGGACCGAGCCCGTCGCGCCGCCCGCGCCGGATGAGCGGAGCGCGCCGTCCACCCGCCGGGTCGAGCTGCGCCGGGCGGCGGAGCTGGTCGCCCTGGTCGGCCTGGTGGTCACCCAGCCGTTGCTCGACGTGCTCGGGCGCAGCCCCGACTTCTTCCTGTTCCACCGGGCCGGCAGCGGGGACGTGCTCGCGCTGGTGGCGTTGGTCGCGGTGGTGCCCGGCCTCGCCGTGGTACTGCTCGGGGCGGCGACCCGGCTGGCCGGGGCCCGGGTCCGGGCCGGTGCCCACACGGTGCTCGTCGGGCTGCTGCTGGCCGGGCTGGCCGTGCAGGTGGGCCGGCAGGTGACGGCGCTGCGGGGCGTACCGCTGGTGGTGGTGGCGGTGCTGGCCGGGGCAGCCGGGGCGGTGGCACACCGGCGCTGGTCGCTGCCCGGCCGGGTGTTGCGGGTGGCCGCCGTCGGACCGGTCGTCTTCGTCGGGTTGTTCCTGTTCGCATCGCCCGCCTCGGCGGTGGTGCTGCCCCGCGCGCACGAGGGTGCCGCCGGGGTCGCCGGCCCGGGCTCGCACCCGCCGGTCGTCATGATCGTCCTGGACGAGTTGCCGCTGGTGTCGCTGCTCGGTCCGGACGGACGGATCGACGCGGCCCGCTACCCGAACTTCGCCGAGCTGGCCGGCGGCTCCACCTGGTACCGCAACGCCACCGGCGTCAGCGGGTGGACGCCGTACGCGTTGCCGGCGATGTTGACCGGCCGCTACCCGTCGACCCCGGCCGCCCCGCACTACTCGCAGTACCCGGACAACCTGTTCACCGCCCTCGGCGGCCTGTACGACATCCGGGCCCAGGAGAGCATCACCCGGCTCTGCCCGCCCAGCCGCTGTGACCAGCCGGTCGCCCCCGAACAGGGGCTCGGCGTGCTGGTCCGGGAGAGCGGGGCGCTGCTGGGCCGCATCGCCGCCCCGGTGGACAGCCGGGTCGACCCGCAGGAGTCGTACCGGGAGCAGACCGCCGCCGAGGTGGGCCTGGACGCCGCCGAACCGGTCCCGGCCGACCCGAAGTTCCGTTGGGACAGCCTGAACGACAACCAGCCGGCCCGGTTCACCGCTTTCCTGGCCGGGCTGCGCCCGTCCGACCGGCCGACCCTGCACTTCCTGCACCTGCTGATGCCGCACGCCCCGTGGGTGTACCTGCCGTCCGGAGCGCGTTACGACGCACCGGACGACCTGCCCAACGACGGCGCGGGTTGGGCGGAACTGGCCCGGGCCCGGCACCTGGCCCAGTTGCGGTACACCGACCGGCTGGTCGGCGAGACGCTGCGCACCCTGCGCGCCTCCGGCCTGTACGACAGGTCGCTGGTCGTGCTCACCGCCGACCACGGGGTGAGTTTCGCCCCGGACTGGCAGGGGCGGGGGATGGGGGCCATCACGCACGCGCCCGGCGAGGTGGCCTGGGTGCCGCTGTTCGTCAAGGAGCCCGGTCAGCGTGCCGGTCGGGTCGACGACCGCAACTGGGAGCACGTGGACCTGCTGCCCACCATCGCCGACGAGGTGCACGTCCGGGTCCCGTGGCGGCTCGACGGCCGGTCTGCGCAGCAGCCGCCCCGGGAGCGTACCGAGAAGTTCTTCTACGACCAGCCCGGTGAGCGGGTGGCCCTTCCCGGCGGGGTGCCGGCCCGTCCCGCGCCGCCCGTCCCGCATCCGCTGGTCGGCACGACGGTGGGGGAGAAGCCGTCGGGTGGTACCGCCTCGGTGGCGCACCTGGGCGCGTTCGACCACGTCGATGCGGGGGCGGGGGAGCTGCCGGCCCTGGTGTGGGGGACCGTGCCCGGGCAGGTGCCCGACGGCACGCTGCTCGCGGTGGCCGTCAACGGCCGCATCGGCGCGGTCGTCCCGGTGGTGCCCCCGGACCGGGGGGGTCGCCGGTTCGCCGCGTTCCTCCCCGACGACCGGCTGTTCCGGGCCGGGGCGAACCGGTTGGACATCTACCGGGTGGGCAGCGGCGGCGATCTGCGTCGATTGACCCTCTCCTAAGCTGTAGTGCAATTTCCTGGCATTTCGCCGCTTTTCTGCGTCCCGTCACCGGTGTCCGGCTCCGGCCGTACCCCCGGGCCCGGCGGGGTTTCCGCGCCGCTGGGTCGGGAATCGGGTGACGCATACCTCACCGCAGAACCACGGGGGGCAGTATCCCCGCGACCGCGATTACGGTAAAAGCGAAGGCAATTCAACGAAGATTCGCCGGCGAAGCGAGGAACCACATGACGGAAGTCAAGCTCGACCACCCCGGTGGGCAGCTTTCGATGCCGGTGCAGGGCGCGGTCGAGGGCCCTGCGGGCATCGGGGTCAGTAAGTTGCTCAAGGAAACCGGGATGACAACATACGACCCCGGTTTCGTGAACACCGCGTCCTGTTCTTCCGCGATCACCTACATCGACGGTGACGCGGGCATCCTGCGGTACCGCGGCTACCCGATCGATCAGCTGGCCGAGAAGTCCTCCTTCCTGGAGGTCTCCTACCTGCTCATCTACGGTGAGCTGCCGACCCAGCAGCAGCTGGGCGAATTCAGCGAGCGGATCCGGCGGCACTCCCTGCTGCACGAGGAGATGCGCCGGTTCTTCGACGGCTTCCCCCGGGACGCCCACCCGATGGCCGTGCTGTCCTCGGCGGTCAGCGCCATCTCCACCTTCTACCAGGACAGCCTGGACCCGTTCGACTCCGAGCACGTGGAGATGTCCACGGTCCGGCTGATGGCGAAGGTCCCCACCATCGCCTCGTACGCCTACAAGAAGTCCATCGGTCAGCCGCTGCTGTACCCGGACAACTCCCTGGGTTACGTGGAGAACTTCCTGCGGATGAACTTCGGCGTTCCCGCCGAGCCGTACGAGGTCGACCCGGTGGTGGCGCGGGTGTTGGACATGCTGTTCGTCCTGCACGCCGACCACGAGCAGAACTGCTCGACCTCCACCGTCCGGCTGGTCGGCTCCAGCAACGCCAACCTCTTCGCCTCGGTCTCGGCCGGGGTGAACGCCCTGTTCGGTCCGCTGCACGGCGGGGCGAACCAGGCCGTGCTGGAGATGCTGGAGAAGATCGAGGCCGACGGCGGTGACGTCGCGTCCTTCGTCCGCAAGGTCAAGGACAAGCAGGACGGCGTCAAGCTGATGGGCTTCGGGCACCGGGTCTACAAGAACTACGACCCCCGGGCCGCCATCGTCAAGAAGGCCGCCCAGGACGTGCTCGGCCGGATGGCCAAGCCGGACCCGCTGCTGGACATCGCGATGCAGCTGGAGGAGATCGCGCTCGCCGACGACTTCTTCGTGTCCCGCCGGCTCTACCCGAACGTGGACTTCTACACCGGGTTGATCTACAAGGCGATGGGCTTCCCGACCAAGATGTTCACGGTGCTGTTCGCGCTGGGCCGGCTGCCCGGCTGGATCGCCCAGTGGCGCGAGATGATCAGCGACCCGGAGACCAAGATCGGCCGGCCCCGGCAGGTCTACACGGGTGCGCCCGAGCGGGAGTTCACCGCGATCTCGCAGCGCTGACCCCGGTCACGACGAAGGCCGCCGACCCCGCTGGGGGTCGGCGGCCTTCTCGCGTACGGGAGACCGGGCGTCGGGGCCCGGTGGATCAGCGCAGGCCGGCGGCGACGAGCAGGTTGCCCGCCGGGATCGGGGCGGTGACCCGGCCGGTGGCCATCCGCTGCTCGGCCCGCTGCGCGGTGAACGCGGCGTCCCCGGCGATCGCCGAGGCGTACGCTGTCGCGGTGCGGGCGGCGATCGCCGACCAGCCGTACTGCTCGTGGACCATGGCGCGGGCCCGGCGGGCGAGCACCCGGGCGCGTTCCCGGTCCGACAGCAGCGCGTGCACGGCCTCGGTGAGGTCGGCCGGGTCCTCCGGGGCGAAGGTCATCCCGGTCACCCCCGGCTCGACGATCTCGGCCAGCCCGCCGGTCTCGGCGACCGCGAGCGGTGCGCCGGCTGCCGCGCCCTCCAGGGCGACCATCCCGAACGGCTCGTAGATGCTGGGCACCGCGAAACAGTCCGAGGCGGCCATCACGGCCGGCAGGTCGGTGCCGCCGAGGAAACCGGGCATGGCGACCGTGCCGCCCAACCCGAGCCGGCGCACCTCGGCCTCCAGCTCCGCCTTGTACGGCCCGTCGCCGACGATCACCGCGCGCAGGCCGGGGTGCCGCTCGCGCAGCCGGGGCAGGCCGGCGAGGAGGTGCTGGACGCCCTTCTCGTAGACCAGCCGGCCGGCGAAGGTGACCAGCGGCCCGTCCCCGGCGAACCGGGCGCGGGCCGCGGTGACCGCCGAGGTCGGCACCTTCCACCGGTGCGGCTCGACCCCGTTGGGGACCACGTCGACCCGGGCGGTCGGCACGTCGAACAGCGCGCCCACCTCGTCGCGCATGTACCGGGAGCAGACGATGACCCGACCCGACTCGGCGGCCAGCCACTGCTCGACGCCGTGGATGGTCCGGTTCATCTCCCCCGGCAGCCAGCCCTGGTGCCGGCCGGCCTCGGTGGCGTGGATGGTGGTCACCAGCGGCACGTCCAGGTGGGCGCGCAACGTCATGGCGGTGTGCGCGACCAGCCAGTCGTGGGCGTGGATCACGTCGTACGCGCCGGACTCGGTGGCCCGCAGGGCGGCCCGGGTCAGGGTGTGGTTGAACGCCATCGTCCAGGCCAGCAGCGAGTCGGTGGCCAGCGGGAAGGTGACCGGGTCCTCGGCGGCCCGGACGATCCGCACGCCGTCGGCGTACTCCTCCAGCGCCGCGCCCTCGGTGTGCCGGGTGACGACGGTGACCTCGTGCCCGGCGGCGGCCAGGGCCACCGACAGGGCGTGCACGTGCCGGCCGAGCCCGCCCACCAGCACCGGCGGATACTCCCAGGAGAGCATCAGGATGCGCCGGGTGCGCGGGGGCACGCCGGAGCCGCCGCCCTGCTGGGGGAGCTGGGGCCGGAAGGTGGGGGTGGGCCGGCGGGTCCGGTCCACAGCGGTCGCGAGCTGGTCGCTGACCCGCAGGGTGGTCACATCAATCTCCGTCCATGCGCACGCGATCACGCCGGCAGCGGTGACGGCGGGAGGGGGCGGTGGTGGGGGTGGCCGAGGGCCGAGTGGCGACGTGCCCGCGCGGGCGCGTCGCGTCTAGCAAAGGGCATCGGGCGGCTCGGCGCATCTCGAAAGGGCCTATCGTGACGGACGACACCTGACGGTGGGTGATCCCTCGGACGGGTGGAAATCGGGTGCCGTCCGAACGGGTGGATTGGCCGACCCGGCCACGGGGCATCAGTGGCGTGCGCATCGGCCGGTCCCCGACTCGGTAGGTGTGCTCATGATCATGGGCCGAAGGAGCGACATGCAGGTCTGGCCGGGTGAGCGTTATCCCCTGGGCGCCACCTACGACGGGATGGGCACCAACTTCGCGATCTTCTCGGAGGTCGCCGAGAAGATCGAGTTGTGCCTGTTCGACGAGTGGGACACCGGCGCGGAGCGCCGGGTCGAGCTGCGTGAGGTCGACGCGTACGTCTGGCACGCGTACATCCCCGGGATCGAGCCGGGCCAGCGGTACGGCTACCGGGTCCACGGCCCGTACGACCCCGCCAACGGTGTCCGGTGCAACCCGCACAAGCTGCTGCTCGACCCGTACGCCAAGGCGGTCGACGGGGAGGTCAGCTGGGACCCGGCGGTCTACGACTACGAGCTGGGCGGTGACCCGGACCGGATGTCGCAGACCGACTCGGCCCCGTTCATGCCCAAGTCGGTGGTGGTGAACCCGTACTTCGACTGGGGCAACGACCGGCCGCCGCGCATCCCCTACCACCACTCGGTGATCTACGAGGCACACGTGCGCGGGCTCACCATGCGTCACCCCGGCATCCCGGAGGAGCTGCGCGGCACCTACGCGGCGATCGCCTCCCCGGTGATGATCGACTACTTCCGGCAGCTCGGGGTGACCGCCATCGAGCTGATGCCGGTGCACGAGTTCGTGCACGACCACCGGCTGGCCGACCTCGGCATGCGCAACTACTGGGGTTACAACAGCATCGGCTTCTTCGCCCCGCACCACGGCTACTCCGCGCTGGGCCGCCTCGGCCAGCAGGTGCAGGAGTTCCGGGGCATGGTCAAGGCGCTGCACGCCGCCGGCATCGAGGTCATCCTCGACGTGGTCTACAACCACACCGCCGAGGGCAACCACCTGGGCCCGACGTTGAGCTTCAAGGGCGTCGACGCCCCCAGCTACTACCGGTTGTCCGAAGAGGACCGCCGGTACTTCGTCGACTACACCGGCACCGGCAACAGCCTCAACGTGCGCAGCCCGCACTCCCTCCAGCTGATCATGGATTCGCTGCGCTACTGGGTGACCGAGATGCACGTCGACGGGTTCCGCTTCGACCTCGCCGCCACCCTGGCCCGCGAGTTCTACGAAGTCGACCGGCTGTCCACGTTCTTCGAGGTGGTGCAGCAGGACCCGGTGGTCAGCCAGGTGAAGCTGATCGCCGAGCCGTGGGACGTCGGCCCCGGCGGCTACCAGGTCGGCAACTTCCCGCCACTGTGGACGGAGTGGAACGGCAAGTACCGCGACACGGTCCGCGACTTCTGGCGCGGCGAGCCGGCCACCCTGGCCGAGTTCGCCTCCCGCATCTCCGGCTCGGCCGACCTCTACCAGGACGACGGCCGCCGCCCCTTCCACAGCATCAACTTCGTCACCTGCCACGACGGGTTCACCCTCAACGACCTGGTGTCGTACAACGACAAGCACAACGAGGCCAACGGTGAGGAAAACCGCGACGGCGAGGGCCACAACCGGTCCTGGAACTGCGGCGTCGAGGGGGAGACCGACGACGCCGGCATCACCGCACTGCGGGCCCGGCAGCGCCGCAACTTCCTCGCCACCCTGATGCTCTCCCAGGGCGTGCCGATGCTCGGCCACGGCGACGAGCTGGGCCGTACCCAGCACGGCAACAACAACGCCTACTGCCAGGACAGCGAGCTGGCCTGGGTGGACTGGGAGCACGCCGACGACGACCTGCTGGCCTTCGTCCGGCGGCTCACCGACTTCCGCAACCGGCACCAGGTGTTCCGTCGCCGCCGGTTCTTCACCGGCCTGCCGGTGGGTGGCCGCAACGCCGAGGCGGGGCTGCCGGACCTGGCCTGGTACACCCCCGACGGCCGGGAGATGACCGGTGAGGACTGGGGCAACGACTTCGGCCGGTCGGTGGCCCTGTTCGTCAACGGCGACGGCATCCCCGAGCGCGGCCAGTACGGCCAGCGGCACCGGGACTCCTCGTTCCTGCTCTGCTTCAACGCCCACGACGCGCCGCTGGACTTCACCCTGCCCGGTGCGGAGTTCGGGCAGCGCTGGGAGTTGGTGATCAGCACCGCGGAACCGGATCCGGAGAAGCCGACGGTGGTCGAGGCGGGCGGCGCGGTCTGCGTGCCGGACCGTTCCCTGGTGGTCCTGGAGAGGACGGTCTGACATGCCCGCTCAGCCCGCACCCGACTCGACGGCGACGGTCGGGTCGACGTACCGCGTCCAGGTCCGACCCGGGTTCGACCTGGACACCACCGCCGGGCTGGCCGACTGGCTCGCCGACCTGGGCGTCACCCACCTCTACACCGCACCGCTGCTCACCGCGACCCCCGGCTCCGCGCACGGCTACGACGTGGTCGACCACCGCGCGGTCAACCCGGAGCTGGGCGGGGAAGCCGGCCGGCAACGGCTGGTCCGGGCGTTGCGGGCGGCCGGGCTGGGCCTGGTCGTCGACATCGTGCCCAACCACGCCGGGGTTGCCCAGCCGGCCGCCAACCCGGCCTGGTGGGACGTGCTGCGCCGGGGCCGGGACTCGGCCTACGCCGACTGGTTCGACGTCGACTGGGAGCGGGGGCGGCTGCTGCTGCCGGTGCTCGCCGACAGCCCCGACGCGACCGACGACCTCAAGCTGGTCGACGGGGAACTGCGCTACCACGAGCACCGGTTCCCGATCGCCGACGGCACCGCCGACGGCAGCCCCCGCGACGTGCACGACCGGCAGCACTACGAGCTGGTCTCCTGGCGGCGTGGCGACGCCGAGCTGACGTACCGCCGGTTCTTCGCCGTGTCCGACCTGGCCGGGCTGCGGGTGGAGGACCCGGCGGTCTTCGACGCCACCCACGCCGAGGTGCTGCGCTGGGTGGCCGCCGGTGAGGTCGACGGCATCCGCGTCGACCACCCCGACGGCCTGCGCGACCCGGCCGGCTACCTGACCCGGTTGCGGGCCGCCGCCCCGCACGCCTGGCTGGTGGTGGAGAAGATCCTGGAGTACGGCGAGGAGCTACCGGACTGGCCGGTCGACGGCACCACCGGCTACGACGCGCTCGCTGCGGTCTGCGGGCTGTTCGTCGACGGGCGGGCCGAGGGCGACTTCACCGCCCTCGACGCCCGGCTCACCGGCCGGCACACCTCGTGGCAGGACCTCACCCACACCACCAAGCTGGAAGCCGCCACCCGGCTGCTCGCCGCCGAGTTGGGCCGGCTCGCCGCGCTCGCCCCCGACCTCGACCGGGACGCCACCCGGGCGGCCCTGGCGGAGTTGGCCGCCTGCTTCCCGGTCTACCGGGGCTACCCGCCGCACGGGGCCCGGCACCTGGCCGCCGCCCGCGCCGAGGCGGGCCGCCGCCGGCCCGATCTCACCGCCACCCTCGACGCGGTGACCGCGCTGCTGCGCCGTCCCGAGCACGAGCTGGCCGCCCGGTTCCCGCAGCTCACCGGTGCGGTGATGGCCAAGGGGGTGGAGGACACCGCCTACTACCGGTGGAGCCGGTTCGTCGCGTTGAACGAGGTCGGTGGCTCGCCGGCCCACTTCGGGGTGCCGCCGGCGGAGTTCCACCGGTTCGCCGCCGCCCGGCAGGTCCGCTGGCCCACCAGCATGACCACGCTGTCCACCCACGACACCAAGCGCGGCGAGGACGTCCGGGCCCGGCTGGCCGTGCTCGCCGAGCTGCCGGCCCGTTGGGCGGAGCAGGTCGGTGACTGGATGGCCCGTGCGCCGCTGGCCGATCCGGCCTTCGCCCACCTGCTGTGGCAGACCGCCGTGGGTGCCTGGCCGATCGACCGGGAGCGGCTGCACGCGTACGTGGAGAAGGCCGCCCGGGAGGCGTCGACCTCCACCAGCTGGGCCGACCCCGACCCGACCTTCGAACACGACCTGCACGCCCTGGTCGACCGGCTGTACGACGACCCGCTGCTGCACGACGAGGTCAGCGCGTTCGCCGCCGAGCTGACCCCGGCCGGCTGGTCCAACGCGCTCGGCCAGAAGCTGGTCCAGCTCGCCATGCCGGGGGTGCCCGACACCTACCAGGGCACCGAGTTGTGGGAGAACTCGCTGGTCGACCCGGACAACCGCCGCCCGGTCGACTTCGCCGTACGCCGGGAGCTGCTGGCCCGGCTCGACGCCGGCTGGCAACCGGCGGTGGCCGCCGACGGCGCGGCCAAGCTGCTGGTGGTCTCCCGCACGCTGCGGCTGCGCCGTGACCACCCGGAGCTGTTCGCCGGCTACCGGCCGGTGGCCGCGCACGGGCCGGCCGCCGCCCACGTGGTCGCCTTCGACCGGGGTGGTGTGATCGCGGTGGCGACCCGGCTGCCGGTGGGGCTGGCCCGCGACGGCGGCTGGCGTGACACCCGCCTGTCGATGCCCGGCAACAGTGTTACCGACGTGTTCACCGGACGGGTCTACAGTGGTTCTGAGCTGCTCCTTCATGATCTGCTGAGCACCTACCCCGTCGCGCTCCTCGCGCCCACCGCCCTGCTGGCTCCCACCGACCCCGTGGAGGCTGCCGCATGACCGAGTTCACCGTCTGGGCGCCCGACGTCGCCCGGGTCCGGCTGCACCTGCCCGGCGTCGCCGACCACGACATGCGGGCGGGGCCGGACGGCTGGTGGCGGGTCGAGGTGCCCGCCGCCGGCCCCGGCACCGACTACGCGTTCCTGCTCGACGACGACGACACCCCGCTGCCCGACCCCCGGTCGGCCTGGCAGCCGACCGGGGTGCACGGGCCGAGCCGACGCTACGACCACGCCGCCTTCGCCTGGACCGACCAGGGCTGGCCCGGCCGGCAACTGCCCGGCAGCATCCTCTACGAGCTGCACGTCGGCACGTTCACCCCGGAGGGCACCTTCGACGCGGCGATCGACCGCCTCGACCACCTGGTCGACCTCGGCGTCGACCTGATCGAGTTGCTGCCGGTGAACGCCTTCAACGGCGAACACAACTGGGGCTACGACGGGGTGTGCTGGTTTGCCCCGCACCAGCCCTACGGTGGGCCGGACGGGCTGAAACGCCTGGTCGACGCCGCCCACGCCAGGGGGCTGGGGGTGATCCTCGACGTCGTCTACAACCATTTCGGGCCCTCCGGGGCCTACGCGCCGAGGTTCGCGCCCTACCTGACCGAGCAGGACAACTCCTGGGGACGCACGGTCAACCTGGACGGCCCGCACTCCGACGGGGTGCGCCGCTACATCGTCGACTCGGTGCTGATGTGGCTGCGCGACTACCACGTCGACGGCCTGCGGCTGGACGCCGTGCACGCGATGCCCGACTCCCGCGCGGTGCACGTCCTGGAGCAGGTGGCGGTCGAGGTGGAGGCGCTCGCCACCCACCTGGGCCGGCCGCTGTCGCTGATCGCCGAGTCCGACCTCAACGACCCCCGGCTGATCACCGCCCGGGAGGCGGGCGGCTACGGCCTGCACGCGCAGTGGAACGACGACGCCCACCACGCCCTGCACACCCTGCTCACCGGGGAGCGGCAGGGCTACTACGGCGACTTCGGCTCGCTGGAGTGCCTGACCGACGTGCTGACCGGGGCGTTCTTCCACGCCGGCACCTGGTCCAGCTTCCGCAACCGCAGCCACGGCCGGCCGGTGGACCGGCACGCCACCCCCGGGCACCGGTTCGTGGCGTACCTGCAGAACCACGACCAGATCGGCAACCGGGCCACCGGCGACCGGATCTCCGCCGGCCTGTCGCCCGCGCTGCTGCGGGTCGGGGCGATGCTGCTGCTGACCGCGCCGTTCACCCCGATGCTGTTCATGGGGGAGGAGTGGGCGGCCAGCACGCCGTGGCAGTTCTTCACCAGCCATCCGGAGCCGGAGCTGGCGGCGGCGGTCGCGACCGGCCGGCGGCGCGAGTTCGCCGCGCACGGCTGGCCGCCGGGCGACGTGCCCGACCCGCAGGACCCGCAGACCTTCCTGCGTTCCCGGCTCGACTGGGCCGAGCTGGACAAGCCCGAACACCGCGAGATGTACGACTTCTACCGGCGGCTGATCGCGCTGCGCAAGGCCCGCCCCGACCTGTCCGACCCCCGCCTGCACCAGGTGGAGGTACGCCACGGCGACGAGTTCCTGGTGGTCCGCCGGGGCGGATGCCTGGTGGTGGCGAACCTCGCCGGTCGACGCCAGCGGATCACCCTGCCCGGGGTGGCACGCCGGGTGCTGCTCACCACCGGAGAGGGCGTCACGGTGATGCGCGACCGGGTGGAGCTGCCGGCGGAGACCGCCGCGATCGTGGCTCTCTGAGCGCCGCGCCCGGCTGTGCCACGGCTGGCTGTGCGCGGCAGCGGTCGTGGCCCGGGGTCATCTGCGCGGGCCCGCGCGTTTCTCGGGTGACACGGGCGGTGCGGCGGGTAGCGGCGGGCCGCTGCTGCCCGCTGCTGCCCGCGGCAGCATCGGGGATCGCGAGGGTGCCTGTCCCCGCGAGGGGTCGTCACGCTGGGTCACGGGTGCGGCGGGAGCCAGTGTGCGCGCAGAGCAGTATGCCTGTCCGTCATATTTATGCCTGTGTGTCATAAGCCCGATCGGACCATGACACTCCAGACCCGACCTCGCGCCGCCCGCTGACGGGCGACGAGCATCAGCCCGCAGCTCAGGACTCCTCGAACAGCTTCCCGGTCACGTAAGTGCCCTTGCCCTGGCGTCCCTGAAGCTCGCCGGTGATCTGGAGATGTTCGATCGCCCGCCGCACCGTGCCGATGGAGCAGTCGTACCTCTCGGCAAGTTCAGGCAGCGACGGGAGTTTGTCGCCTTTCTTGAGCTGCCCCGAGGCGATCGACGTCCGGATGTCGTTGATGACCATCCGGAAGGTCGGGACGTAGCCACTCATGGAATTCAGTAGATCAGTCGGCCCAGCTAGCCATGTCCAGTATGTATTTTGTTTCAACACTGCTTACACTGTCTACTCTGCTAGTAGAGTTGGACCCCGGTCAGTGATGAAGAGGGGTGTCATGCCGAGACGAAAGTGGTACCAGCATCCGGTCTATTCGGTTCAGGACGATCCGTCCCCTCCAAGGAACCGGGGTGAGCGGATTGATGCAGCTGAGCAGGAGGCGGCTCGGTGTCGCCTGCTCGCGCAGGCCGAGGCGGAGCGGGTACCCGTGGAGGACACGACGCGCGCCGTGCCGGATCGGCGGTGGCGGCGTGGGCTCTGAGGAACTGCCGGTCGGACGGCGGGTGGCGCGCTGGCGGGTACGGCGGCGGATGACCCAACAGATGCTTGCCGACCGGCTCGGCAAGTCGAAGAGCTGGGTGGACAAGGTCGAACGCGGGGTCCGCACGTTGGACAGGTACTCGGTCATCCAGGAGATCGCCGAGGTGCTGCGGGTCGATCCGGCGGTGCTGCTCGGCACCCGGCTGCCGTCGGCGGGCGGGACCGGCGTGGACGGGGTGGACGGGCTGCGCGCCGCCCTCGCCCGTTACGACGTCACGGTCGGGGTGGTGTCACCGGCGGAACTGCGGCGGCATGTCGGGCACGCCTGGTTGACCTATCAGCACGCGCACTACGCGCAGGTGCTGCGGGCACTGCCGGGGTTGCTCGACGCGGCCCGCAGCCGGCACTCGACCGCCCCGGAGGGCGCGGCGGAGGCGCTGGTGCAGACGTACCGGATCGCCTCGGCGGTGCTGGTGAAGCTCGGCGAGGCCGACCTCGGGTGGTTGGCCGCCGACCGGGCGGTGGCCGTGGCCGGCGACGACCCGGTACTGGCGGGTACGGCGGCGGTCGCGGTGGGGCAGGCGTTGCGGGCCCTGGGCCGTGGCCGGTTGGCGCTCGCGGTGGCCGTGGCCGCCGCGCGTCGCGTCGCCCCGAGGCCGGTACGCGACGCCCCGGCGGGCCGGCAGGCGCTCTGCGGGACGCTGCTGCTCCAGGCCGCCCTTGCCGCCGCCGAGCACGGCGACACCCACCGGGCCGACGAGCTGATCGACCTGACTGCCGGGATCGCCACCCGGGCCGGGAGCGGTGACGATCCGCACCGGATCTGCTTCGGGCCGGTCGCCGTCGAGCTGGCCCGGGTGGTGGCGGCGATCGAAGTGGGCGACGGTGGGGAGGCTGTCTACCGGCACGAGCAGGTGGTCCGTCGGGAGGGGTGGCAGCTGCTGCCGGCCGAGTACCGGGCCGCCTACCTGGTCGACGCCGCGCGGGCGTACCTCCAGGTCGGTGACCTGTTCGGGGCCGGTCGGGTGCTCGTCGACGCGGACGGCATCGCGCCGGCCGAGGTGCGCTGCCGGCCGGCGGCGCGTGCGGTGATCGCCGAGATCGCCCGGGGGCGGCCTACTGTGGCCGGTGTCGCGCGACTGGCCACGCTGGTCGGCCTCACGACCCGGTGACCGGTCGCCCTCCGCCTGCCCCGCCCGGCCGGGTCCGCCGCCTCCGCCTGCCCGGCTTGCGGCCCGCCCTTGGCCGTCGCCGCCGACGGGCCGCAGGCCGCGCCGGCCGTGCCGACCGGGCTGCCCGTGGTGGTGGCCCGGCCGGTCGGACCGGCCGGGCCACCACCCGCAGGCCGGCGGTTACAGGGTGACCTGCCGGCCGCCGAGGGTCACCACGAGCCGCCCGTCGGAGGCGAAGGACCAACCGATCGCCCCGGTGTACGACGCGCAGCGGGAGCCGTTGCTGCCGTTCCAGAACTGGTTGGAGCTGTCGGCGTTGCCGACGATCTTGTCGTTCGAGCCGCTGCCGCTGCGGCACGAGGTGTTGCTCCGGAACACCGAGCTGCCACCGTCGAACGAGAAGTTGCGCTCGGTGTTGTCGATGCTCAGGTTGTTCGAGATCGACATCGAGCCGAGGTTGCGGTTGTAGGTGAACCCGTGCTTGCCGTTGCGGAAGGCGATGGTCCGCCGCACGACGTGGTTGACCGCGATGTCCTCGCCGCCGAGCTTGAAGCCGTTGCGGTCACCGTTGCCGTTCTGGGTGCCGTTGCTGAGCGTCCCGTTGTTGTAGGCCAGGGAGTCCTCGATGGTCACCACACCGATGGCTCCGGTGTCGGTCTTGGTGTAGAGGTCCCACCCGTCGTCGATGTTGTTGTGGGACACCGCGTACCGGAAGACGTTGCCGTTGCCGACGGTGAGCTTGGCGGCGAAGCCGTCGGCGTCCTCCCCGTCGGAGTCGGCGTTGTCGTGCGACTCGGCGCTGAGCACCAGGTTGTTGGCCGGCCACTGGTCGCGCGGGGTGCTGGAGGCGATCCGGGAGAGCTGTAGCCCGCTGTCGCGGTTGAAGCGGGTCACCGTACGTTCGATGATGTTGTTGCTGCCGCCCACGAAGATCCCGTTGTCGCCGGCCCGCTCGACGACGATGCCCTGGACGTGCCAGTACGACCCGTTCAGCGCGAGCCCTCGGTTGGCCGGGTCCTCGCTCATCGCCGAGAAGTTCAGCACCGGCTTCTCGCCCGGGTAGGCGAACAGCTTCTTGCGGGCGCTGGCGGTGCCGTTGTTGCCCGGTTCGATGGTCACGGTCTGCGCCAGGTTGTACGTCCCGGCGCGGACATAGATCGTCCCACCGGCGGTGACCCGGGTGATGGCCGAGGCGAGCGTGGTCGGGTTCGTCTGGGTGCCGGCCGCACCGGCGCTGCCGTTCGGTGCCACGTACAGCGTGCTGCCCGACGGCGGGGGTGTCGTGGGCGGTGGGGTGGTCGGCGGCGGCGTGGTCGGCGGGGGTGTCGTGGGTGGGGGTGTGGTGGGCG
Source organism: Micromonospora sp. NPDC049257 (assembly GCF_040678915.1). Classification (NCBI taxonomy): domain Bacteria; kingdom Bacillati; phylum Actinomycetota; class Actinomycetes; order Micromonosporales; family Micromonosporaceae; genus Micromonospora; species Micromonospora sp. NPDC049257. The sequence goes on along the minus strand of NZ_JBFAQU010000004.1, from coordinate 241,614 downwards.
GGGGTGTCGTCGGGGGCGCGCTGGTGGGGGTGCCGGTGGTGGGGGTGACGCCGCCGGTGCAGGCCACCCCGTTGACCGCGAAGTTCGTCGGGACCGGGTTGCTGCCGGTCCAGGTGCCGTTGAAACCGAACGAGACCGTGCCGTTGGTGGCGACCGCCCCGTTGTAACCGGCGTTCGCCGCGCTGACCGTGCTGCCGCTCTGGCTGAACGTGGCGTTCCACCCCTGGTCGACGCGCTGCCCGGCACCGAACGTCCAGGTGGTCGTCCAGGCGCTGAGCGGGTCGCCCAGATTGGTGAGGTTGACGCTCGCGGTGAAACCGCCGGACCACTGGGTGGACACCGTGTAGTCGATCCGGCAACCGGCGGCGGCCTGGGCGGCGTTCGCGGTGATCACGACTCCGGTCGCGGTGAGCGTCGTCGCCGCCACTGCGGACATCCACAGTGCCGTCCGACGCTGTCGGTAGATCATGGTCTTCTCCTGGGGGTTGGGGTACGAAGCCCGCCCTGCCCCGGGGCCGCTCCGGGAGGTGGTGGGTCGGCGCGTCAGTCGAGGTAAGCGCTTTCCAAGGTACTGAGCATCGTCTATGCCGTCAATCCGCCCGTCCGCCCCGGCACCCCTCCACCCTGGGGAGGAGGCGGCCTCCGACCGGGGGCCGTGACCGGGGCTTCCGGTCGGGCGCGGCCGGGCCGACGGCCGGCGAGGCTCGACACATGACTGAACTGATGTCCCGGGCGGCCGGCCGGCACCGCCCCCTGAGGGTGCTCAGCGTGGCGGCGGCGGTGCTCGCCGTCGTCACCGCCGTCGGTGTGGTGGTCGACGGGCGGGTACTCACCGGCGTGCCGATCTGGCTCAAGCCGTTCAAGTTCTCGGTGTCCTTCGCGCTCTACGCCGCCACCCTCGCCTGGATGCTGGCGCAACTGCCGCGCCGCAGCCGGATCGCCGAGTGGTCGGCCGGCGTGGTGGTGGCGACGGCCCTGGTCGAGATGGTGGTGATCGTCGGGCAGGTGCTGCGCGGCACGACCAGCCACTACAACCAGACCACCCCGCTCAACGCCGCGCTCTGGCAGGTGATGGGAATAGCGATCATGGTGTTGTTCGCCGCGCACCTGATCGTCGCGGTGGCGCTGCTGGTACGGCGGCCCACCGACCGGGCCACCACCTGGGCGGTGGCTCTGGGGCTCGGCCTGTCCGCGCTGGGAATGCTGGCGGCGTTCCCGATGGTGGCCCAGGACCGGGCCGGGCCGGACGGGATCGCCGGGGCGCACAGCGTGGGCGTGCCGGACGGCGGGCCGGGCCTGCCGATCGTCGGGTGGAGCACCACCGGGGGCGACCTGCGGATCGGGCACTTCGTGGGGCTGCACGCCATGCAGGCGCTACCGATCCTGGCCTACCTGCTGCGCCGCTACCTGGGTCACTGGCTCGACGAGCGGAGCCGGGTCCGGCTGCTGGTCGTCGCGGGGGCCGGGTACGGCGTACTCACGGTGCTGTTGACCTGGCAGGCGCTGCGCGGGCAGCCGCTGCTGCGGCCGGACCTGGCCACCCTCACCGCGCTGGCCGCCCTGGCCGCGGCGACCACGGTCGCCGCGGTGGCGGTGGTGGCCCGGCGACGTCGCCCGGAACTGGCGCTGGCCGCGTGACCGCCACCTGGTTCACGCTGACCTTCGCGCTGGCCGCACCGTTCTGGGCGCTGATGATCCTGCTGCCGGGCTGGTCGTGGACCATCCGGATCGTCCGGTCGCCGTTGATCGTCCTGCCGGTCCTGGTGATCTACGCGGTGCTGGTGCTCCCGGCGCTCGGCGCGGTGCTCCCGGTGGTGACCTCGCCGACCCTGACCGGGGTACGGGACCTGTTCGGCACCGACGTCGGCGCGGCGGCAGCCTGGGCGCACCTGATCGGGTTCGACCTGTTCGTCGGCCGGTGGGCGTGGCTCGACAGCCGGGACCGTGCCGTGCCGGCGCTGGTCATGGCCCCGGTGCTGGTGGCGACGATCCTGCTGGGACCCCTCGGCCTGGCCGGTTACCTGGTGCTGCGGACCCGCTGGGCCCACCCGAGTGGGGCAGCTGCCGCTCCCACCCCCCGATCCGTAGGCTGACCCCGTGGGTTGGGTCGGGCGACTGTTCGACGCACGGGACACTCTCGTGCGGATGCTGCTGCTCGATCTCAGCGGCCTCGGCTACCTCGTCTTCGGCACGCAGGCCGGTAAGCCGCCCACCGACGCCCAGTGGGCGCTGGCGGTGGTCGCGTTCGCCGTCGCGGTGCTCGCACACCGCCGGCCCCTGGTGAACCTGACGGTGCAGACCGGACTGCTGGTGGTCGCGGTCGTGGCCCTCGACGACACCACCATCAACCAGGTCGGGGCCAGCTGGGCGCTGCTCGAACTGACCATGCGGTCCCGTCGGCCGCGTACCGGTTGGCTGGCCGCCGGCGGGCTGGCCGTGGTCACGGCGTTCGGCCCGTCCCCGTCGGGTCACGGGGCCCGGGGCATCGTCGGGACGGTGTTCGGGGTGCTGGTCTACGTCGGGCTGCCGCTGCTGGTCGGCACGGTGGTGCGTACCAACCGCGAACTCGCCCGGCAGGCCGAGGAACGGCTCCGGGCGGAACAGTTGCGACGCGAGTCGGACAACAGGGCGGCACGCGCCGACGAACGCAGCGCCATCGCCCGCGAGCTGCACGACGTGGTCGCGCACCATGTGGCGTCGATGGTGCTGCGTGTCGGTGTCGCCCGGCACGTCCTGACCGACCTCGGCCCCGGGGTGGGCGCGGTCTTCGACGACGTGCACGCGACCGGGACGGCGGCGTTGGCCGACCTGCGGGGGCTGGTCGCGGTGCTGCGTGATCCCGACGTGGCGCACGGGGACGCGGCACTGATCTCGATCGAGCCGGCGGCGTTGCCCACCGCGCTCGGCGCGGCGATCGACCGGGCCCGGCAGGCCGGGGTGACGGTGGAGGCGGAGGTCGATCCGGCGGTGGGCGCACTCGACGCGGTACGCGGGCTGGCGGTGCTCCGGTTGACCCAGGAGGCTCTGACGAACGTGGTGAAGCACGCCGGCGCGTCCGCGCGGGCACGGCTGTCGGTGTCGGTCGTCGAGGACGCCGTCCACTGGGAGGTGTCCGACGACGGTCGGGGCTGGGCTCCGGCGGCGGTGCCGCCCGGTGGTGGACACGGTCTCACCGGCATGCGGGAACGCGTGGAGGTCCTCGGTGGGCGGTTGGACGCCGGGCCGGCCGGCACCGGCTGGCGGGTCCGGACCGTGCTGCCTGCCGGTGCGTCCCCCACCGGGGCGTCGCCCGGTGCCGGTGCGTCGCCGGCCGGTGCGGGGACGCCTCGGGCCGGGTGGGCCGGCCCGGCGTCCCCGCCGCCCGGTTCCGCCGGGCCGTACGCGGCGGGGCCGGCGTGATCCGGGTGCTGCTGGTCGACGACCAGCACCTCATCCGTGCGGGCCTGCGCATGCTCTGCGAGGCACAACCCGACATCGAGGTCGTCGGGGAGGCCGACAACGGCCGCGACGCGGTCACCCTGGCCGCCCGGCTCGTCCCCGACGTCGTGGTGATGGACCTGCGGATGCCCGGTGTCGACGGGATCACCGCGACCGGGCGCATCCTCGCCAACCGGCCCGGCACCCGGGTGCTGGTGTTGACGACGTTCGGCGACGACGACCATCTCTATCCCGCCCTGACCGCCGGTGCCTGCGGGTTCCTGCTCAAGGACGCCCCGCCTGCCGACCTGGTCGACGGGGTCCGGCGGGCCGCCGCCGGAGCCAGCCCGTTCAGCGAAGAGGTGTTGCAGCGGTTGGTCGGTCGGGCGGTGCGGGCCCGCGTGCAGCCGCGCACACCGGTGACGGGCCTGACCGCCCGCGAGCGGGACGTCCTCGACCTGGTGGCCGAGGGGCTGTCCAACACCGAGATCGCCGACCGGCTGCACATCGGCGTGACCACCGTCAAGACCCACATCACCAGTCTGATGACCAAGACGGACAGCCCGAACCGGGTTCGCCTGGCGCTGTTCGCCCGAGGCGGCTGACCGGGCCCACCGGGGGCGGCTGACCGGGCCCACCGGGGGCGGCTGACCGGGCCGCCCGGCTGGGGTGGCTGCCTGTCGGCCCGGCTATCCTGCGCGACGCCGGGGGCGTCCCCGGCGAGGGCTCGGGTGGGAGGTCGGGTGACGGTCGGGGAGTCGGACTCGGTGGCGTTCCAGGTAGCCGTCCGCGCGGTGGCGCAGGAGACCGGCGCGGGCCGGATCGTCGCCCTGCGTGGCCTCGGCGAACTGGTGTCCGGCTGCCCCGGGCTGCGACCCCGGGCGGTCGCGGCTCTCGCCGACGGGCTGCGGGCACCGGTGGGGGCCGACGGGTGGGACGCCGACGCCCGGCGGGAGGCGGGCCGGGTGCTGGCCGCGCTGTTGCGCCCGGCGGCGGAAGCCCCGGCCGGGCCGGCGGACCCGACCGCCGATCCGGAACCGCCGCCCGCCGTCGACCTCGACCTGCGGGGGGCCACCCTGGTCGACCTCGACCTCTCCTGCGCGGTGCTGGGCGCGGCCCGGTTCGCCGACGCCCGGTTCCTCGGGACCACCTCGTTCTCCGACGTCCGGTTCACCGGCGACGCCGACTTCGCCCGCACCGTCTGGCCCGGCCCGGCCCGCTTCACCCGGGCCCGGTTCCTCGGCCACGCCGCATTCGGTCGGGCCCGGTTCCGCGCCGACGCCGACTTCACCGGGGCCCGGTTCGCCGCGTTCGCCTGGTTCGGCCGGGGCGAGGACGAGCTGTGGGAGGACGACCCGGCCTGGGAGACCATCGAGGAGACCTCCCCGGCACCCTGGGACGAGCCGAACGAGGACGACCCGCACTGGCCCGTCGCCGTGCTGATGGGTGACTACCAGGAGTGGAGCGAGGGCGGCGACGGTGCCCGGTTCGTCGGGCCGGTGTCGTTCCGGCAGGCCAGCTTCGCCGGTCCGGCCTGGTTCTTCAAGGCGCGGTTCGGGGCCGCCGCGACGTTCCGACGGGCCCGGTTCGGTGGGCCGGTCCACCTCGACCAGCCCAGCGTGGAGCTCACCGGCGCGACCTGGGCCGGTACGACCGACGACGGGCCGGTGTGCTGGCCGCTCGGCTGGACGCCGGCACCGGCCGGGCCGGACGGGGCGCAGTTGGTGCCCGACGACGCCGTCCGCCCGTATTCGGGTCAGCTCGCCGACGCCGACCCGGACGTGCGCCGGGCGGGGCTGGCGGTCCTCGCCGACCTGGGTGACGCCCGGCCGGAGCTGCGGCAGCGGGTGGTGGACGCGGTCTGCGGCTACCTGCGTACCCCGCTGTCGTTCGACCTGGCCGGGCCCCGCACCGACGGGCAGGCCGCCGAGCTGGAGCTGCGGCGCACCGCGCAACGGATGCTCGCGGCGCGGCTGCGTCCGTCGACGCCCGCCCCGGGCGAGCCGCCGCACTGGCCGGGAACGGACCTCATGCTCTGCGGGGCCACCCTGGTCGACCTCGACCTCGGCGGTTGCCACGTCGGCCACGCCGATTTCACCGGCGCCCAGTTCCACGGCGACACCGGGTTCGTGGGGAGCGTCTTCACCGGGGCGACCTTCCGGCTCGGCGGCGGCGACGGGCAGGCGACGTTCCACGGTCCCGTCAGCTTCGCCGGGGCACGCCTCGACCGCCGACGCGGTGTGCGCGAGGTCCTCGGCGCCGTGGCGGGTCACGCCGGGATGGTGGTCGACGAGACGGCGTCTCCCCCGGCGTGAGCGCCACCGCGCGGCGCCCTTGAACGACCCGGCCCCGGCGGGCGCTACCGCAGGACCCGTACGCCGATGGCGATCGCGCCGATGACCAGCAGGCCGCCCAGGAACTGGAGCCCGGGGGAGTCGTCGGACTCGCCGAGTACGACGCCGGCCACCCCGACGGCCAGGAGCACGACGGCGACGAGGGCGGACAGGTACCTCACGGCGTCGGCTCCTCGTCGTCGACGAATTCGAGCAGGTCGCCCGGCTGGCAGTCGAGCACCCGGCAGATCGCCTCCAGCGTGCTGAACCGCACCGCCTTGGCCCGGCCGTTCTTCAGCACGGCCACGTTGGCCGGGGTCAGCCCGACCCGCTCGGCGAACTCGCCGACGCTCATCTTGCGTCTGGCCAGTTGCACGTCGATGCGGACGACGATGGGCATCAGATCACCGCCTCCAGGTCGGTGCGCAGTGCGGTGGCCTGCCGCAGCAGCGCCCGCATCACCACCATCAGCAGCCCGAGCACGGTGACGCCGACCGACAGGAGGAACAGCAGCATCGGCAGCCCGGGGTCGTCGGCGTGGAACCCGACATAGCCGAAGACGGCCACCAGCACCAGCCAGCCGGCGGCGACGGCCCAGACGATGGCGTCCACCCAGGCCAGTGCCGACTCACTGAAGATCCGGTCGTTTCTGACCAGGGTGAGCAGCCGCCAGGTGGCGACGATCACCACCTGTACGCAGAGCACCCAGAACACCGTCACGGCGGTGGCCGGCCAGCGCAGGTAGGCCTGCTCGGGTGCTTCGCGCGCCAGGTGGGCGAACTGGCCGGGCAGCGACATGGTCTGGAACAGCACCAGCACCGCGAACAGGACCACGAGGAAGCCTCTGAGGGTGGTGACCGCCCAACGCGCTGTCGTCATATATCGACTATCGCTCGTAAGCTATCGAAAGTCAATCGACTCGGCGGGTGGGCGGTGACCCGACACCGTCAGGGGACCGGCCACTCGTGGACCGGCTGGTTGCTGTGCATCAGCTCGACGTAGTGGCGGACCACCTCCCGCAACGCCTCCGGCCGGTCGAGATGGTCGGCGGACTCCAACCGGTGCAACGTCGCCACCTGCCAGCTCGCGCCGTTGCGTCCGGTCAGGCAGCGCTGCTCGATGATGCCGAGCAGCCGGTCACGTTCGGCCGGATCCACCCCCCAGCCGTCCAACCCTTGGTGCGCCAACGGCAGCAGCCGGCGCAGCACCAGCTCGGTCGCCGGCAGATAGCCCAGACCCGGCCAGTAGACCTGCGCGTCGATGCCGTGCCGGGCCCCGCTGGTGAAGTTCTCCTCCGCCGCGCTGAACGACATCTGCGACCACAGTGGCCGGTCCGACTCGGCCAGCGCCCGGACCAGCCCGAAGTAGAACGCGCCGTTGGCGATGGTGTCCACCACCGTCGGCCCGGCCGGCAGCACCCGGTTCTCCACCCGCAGGTGCGGGCGGCCCTTCCACACGTCGTACACCGGCCGGTTCCAGCGGTAGATGGTGCCGTTGTGCAACCGCAGCTCGGCCAGCCTCGGCACCCCACCGGCAGCCAGCGTCTGCGCCGGGTCCTCCGGGTCGCAGACCGGCAACAGCGCCGGGAAGTAGCGCACGTTCTCCTCGAACAGGTCGAAGACGCTGTTGATCCAGCGCTCACCGAACCAGACCCGTGGGCGTACCCCCTGGGCCTTGATCTCCTCCGAGCGGGTGTCGGTCGCCTGCTGGAACAGCGGCACCCGGGTCTCCCGCCACAGCTCCCGGCCGAAGAACAGCGGGGAGTTCGCGCCCAGCGCCACCTGGATCCCGGCGACCGCCTGGGCGGCGTTCCAGTAGGCGGCGAAGTCGACCGGGCTGACCTGCAGGTGGAACTGGGTGCTCGTGCAGGCCGCCTCCGGGGTGATGGTGTCGGCGGTGGTCGCCAACCGCTCCACCCCGCTGATCGCGATCCGCAGGTCCTCCCCACGGGCGGCGAAGATCTGCTCGTTGAGCAGTGCGTAGCGCGGATTCGCCGACAGCGCCCCGGCGGTCAGGTGCCCCGGCTCCAGGGTCGGCAGGATGCCGATCATCACCATGTGGGCGTCGACCGTGCGGGCCTTCTCCTCGGCGGCGTTCAGGCTGGCCCGCACGTGAGACTCGAACTCGGCCGTGCCGGTGCCGACGAGTCGTCGGGGCGCCACGTTGATCTCCACGTTGAACTGGCCCAGCTCGGTCTGGAAACTGGGATCGGCGACGGCGGCCAGCACGTCGGCGTTGCGCATCGTCGGCCGGGAGTCGTCGTCGACCAGGTTCAGCTCGATCTCCAGGCCGGTCATCGGCCGCTCGACGTCGAACCGGGACTCCCGCAGCATCTCGGCGAAGACGTCCAGACACCGGCGGACCTTCTCCCGGTAGCGGGCCCGGTCCTCCCGGCTGAACGTGCGCGCTCCGACTTCCTCACCCATGGCCACCCGCCCTGTCACCGTTGGTCCTGTCAACCTCGCACGTCCCGGACGGACCGGGAAGACCCGAAGGACCCCCTACGTACCCACCGGGGACCCGGGTGATCCCCGTCGCCCCCCGGTCGTCACGCGCCGGCCGCCGACGGCGGCTGGCTACCATGACCCGATGCGCGAGAAGGTGACCCGGTTGTTCGTGGCGGCGGCGATCGCCGAGGCGTGCTCCTGGCTGGCCCTGCTGGTCGGCATGGCGGTCAAGTACGGCCCGCCGGGCAACGAGATCGGCGTCAAGGTCTTCGGGCCGATTCACGGCGCGCTCTTCGTCGCGTACGGCCTCCTGGTGCTCGCCGTCGCCCGGCTGCACCGGTGGTCCCTCGGGGTCACCGTCGTCGCCCTGGTCTGCGCGGTGCCGCCGTTGGCCACCCTGTTCTTTGAACGCTGGGCCGCCCGCCGGGGCCTGCTGCGGGCCACCGGGGAGCAGCGCCCGTTGACCCCCGTCGGCTGACCGCCCCGCGTGCGCGCCCGGCGGGGACACCCCGCGACGGGCCGACGCCGGGAGTCGACCGGGCCGGAACCCACCCACCCACGACCGGGCCGCCCGTCCGGGCCCGGCCGTCGGGGCGGGTGACGATCGGACGGGTCGCCGTCAGGTGAGGACCACGGCGGCGGCGACCAGCAGCACCAGCACCGCCCCCAGCACCGCCTGGATCAGCAGCGGCGGGCCCAGGTGGCTCCACACCGTGGCGGTACGCGGGGTGAGCAGCTGACCGGTGGTCAGGTTGACGATCCGTTCGATGCGCGGCGGCAGGTCGACGTCCTGCGGCCGCAGGGTCAGCTGCACCCAGTCGGACGGGTGCACCGCGCTCTGCGGCAGGTGCCCGTGCAACTCCACCTCATAGAGCAGACCCTTGTCGTCGCGCACCCGCAGCGGTGTGACCAGGAACTCCGGACCCTTTTTCAGGTCCTTCCAGGTGCGGCGCGCGCCCCCGCCGGCCCGGGAGAGGGCGGTCCGCACCAGCAGCACCAGCAGACCCGCCACGCTCGCCGCGGTCAGCACCGCCACCAGCACCGGCTGGCCGATCCTGACCTCGCGGGGGTAGCCGTCCATGAACCGGACCACCCGCCCGGTGAGTATCCGCTGGGTGGGGCGTACCACCCGATTTCGGAGATCGCTGTCCATGTTCACCACCGAGAGTCCCTTCCCGTTCACTGATGGTATCCAGCAAACGGGTCGAACGACGTGAATGAACCGGAGAGTCACGACACGGACGACGGTGGGTGAGGCGCTTCGGCTGGTGGTCGGGCCGAGGTGACATCCCGGGCAGCCCGGGTAAGCGGGCGGCCGAGCCGGAAAGGGGTCGAGCATGCAGCTGTCCTTCCTGCGCCCGCTCTATGACCGTCCCGGGCCGTGGTGCTCGGTCTACCTGGACGCCTCCCGGGACACCCAGGACGCGCGTCCGGCGTTGGACCTACGCTGGCGGGCCCTTGCCGAACAACTCGCCGCCGACGGCGCCGACGAGCCGACCATCGCGGCCCTGGACCGGGTGGTCCGGGGTCACGACCCGATGCCCGGCGACTACGGGCTGGCCGCGTTCGCCAGTCGGGGCCGGGTGGTGCTGTCCGAGTACCTCGCCGCGCCACCACTGCGCGACCTGGCCGCGTACACGCCGCTGCCGCACGTGATGCCCCTGCTGGCGCAACGCGGGGAACAGGTGGCCTGGGTGCGGGTCCTCGCCGACCGCACCGGCGCGGACGCGGTCGCGGTCAGCGCCGGTGGGGTGCCCCGACGGGCCCACGTCAGCGGCCGGCAGACCTACCCGCTGCGCCGGGTGCAACCCGGCGGCTGGTCCCAGTCCCGCTACCAGCGGGCCGCGATGGAAGCCTGGCACCACAACGCCGGGGACGCCGCCGCGGCCACCGCCGAACTGGCCGACCGGGTCGGCGCGGACGTGGTGGTCGTCGCCGGGGACATCCGGGCCACCGGGATGATCACCGCGCAGCTGCCGGCCCGCTGGCAGGACGTGGTGGTGCGCACCGACGCCGGCTCCCGGGCCGGTGGCGCCGACCCGGCCGCGATGGACGACGTCACCGTGCAGACCATCGCCGAGGTCGCCGACCAGCACGTCACCGCCGCGCTGGACCGGTTCGGCACCCAGGAGGACGTCGGTGCGGGGCTGGCCGCCGTGGTGGCCGCCCTGCAACGCAACCAGGTCGACACGATGCTGCTCGTCGACGACCCGTCGGCCGTCGGTGAGCTGTGGATCGGACCCCGCCCGACCGACATCGCCACCGCACCCGGCCAGCTCGCCGCCGTGTCCGACCCGCAACGGGTCCGCGCCGACGCGGCACTGGTCCGGGCGTTGGTCGGCACGGACGCGGACCTGACCGTCCTCGGGCCGGACGAGGCCCCCGAACTGGCCGACGGGATCGGTGCGGTGCTGCGCTACGTCGACCCGGCCACGCCGGGACGCGACCATGGCTGACCGTACGGTCGCGCAGCTGGTGGTGGACCGGTTGCGGGCCTGGCGGGTGCCCCGCGCCTTCGGCTGCCCGGGGGACGCGATCGCCCCGGTGGTCGAGGCACTGGACACCGCGGGCGGGGACCCGGAGTTCGTCCCCGCCCGGCATGAGGAGGCCGCCGCCTTCATGGCGACCGGGCACGCCAAGTTTACCGGCGGCATCGGGGTCTGCCTGGCCACCCAGGGCCCCAGCGCGGTGCACCTGCTCAACGGTCTGTACGACGCGAAACTGGACAGCCGGCCGGTGGTGGCGATCCTCGGGGAGGACGTCACCGGACCGCTCGGTGAGGTGCACGAGGAGATCGGGCTGAGCCGGCTCTTCGGCGACGTCTGCCACCAGTTCGTCCGCTACGGCCGTACCCCGGCCCAGGTGCCGGCCCTGCTCGACCAGGCGTTGCGCACCGCCGCGGCGACCCGCAGCCCGACCTGCGTGGTGCTGCCCCGCGCGTTGCAGGTCGCCGTGGTGCCGGACCTGCAACCGGACACGGTGGGGGTGCTCAACGCGACGCCGGGCGAACCGCTGGCCCGGGTGCTGCCCCACCAGGCGGACCTGGACGCCGCCGCGGCGCTGCTCAGCGTCGGAGCGCGGGTGGCGATCCTGGTCGGGCAGGGCGCCCGGGGTGCCGCCGGGCAGATCGCGGCGCTGGCCGACCGGTTGGGTGCCGGCGTCGCCAGCTCACTGCCGGGCAAGCCGGTGCTCGACGAGCGGCTGCCGTTCCACACCGGGGTGCTCGGTGCGGTCGGCACCACCGCCGCCGCCCAGCTGATGGGTGGCGCGGACACCCTGCTGCTGGTGGGCACCAACGACCCGTGGACCGACTACCTCCCGATGCCCGGTCAGGCCCGCACCATCCAGATCGACATCGACGGGCGACGGATCGGCAGCCGGTACCCGGTGGACGTGCCGCTGGTCGGCGATGCCACCGAAACCCTGCGCGCGCTGCTGGCCCAGGTCGCCGACCGGCCCCACCGGCAGTGGCGGGCCACCGTCTCCGGCTCCGTCGAGCGGTGGCGCGCGGAGGCCGCCGCCCGCGCCGCCGAACCGGCCGAACCGGTCAACCCGCAGCTGGTGCTGCACGAGCTGTCCACCCGGTTGCCCCGCACCGGGTCGGTCGCCGTGGACGTCGGTTCGGTGCTCTACTGGTACGCCCGCCACCTGGAACTGCCGCCCGGGGTCGACGCGCAGCTCTGCGGCGCACTCGGCTCGCCGGGCTGCGCCGTGCCGTACGCGCTCGCCGCGAAACTGGAGCGCCCGGACGAGCCGGTGATCGCCTTGCTCGGTGACGGCGCGATGCAGCTCAACGGGCTGGCCGAGCTGATCACCGTGGCCCACCGCTGGCAGGGGTGGGCCGATCCCCGGCTGGTGGTGCTGGTGCTCAACGACCGTGACCAGCGGGGTCTGGACCACCGCGGGTGGGTGCCGGGCGTGGCCGGGCGGCGGGCCGACGTGCCGTACGCCGGTTGGGCCCGGCTGCTCGGGCTGCACGGTGTCCGGGTGGACCGGCCGGAGCTGGTCGGCGCGGCCTGGGACGAGGCGCTCGCCGCCGACCGCCCGTGCGTGCTGGAGGCGGTGGTGGACCCGGGCGTGCCGCTGCGGGTGCCGGAACCGGCCCTGGCCGACCTGCGGGGCCTGTTCGCCGACGGCGACGCCGCCCGACGCGTCCGGGACCGGATGATGTCGGCCGAGCGGTCGGTCGTCGAGGCCGAGGACCTCGTCTAGCACCGTCGTCGCCGGTGCACCCCCGGGGTCGGGGATTGCGCCCGACGGGGCGGGATGCCCCGTTTAGACCCCAGAGGGAGGGGAAGCCGGGCTGCGTGGTGAGTGATCGAGGCGGGGTGGAGCCGGCGTCGGTGGTGCCGGCGGGACCGACGGCCCAGGGTGCGGGGCTGGCCGGCGACCGGGTCGTGGCGGTGGGCAGCCCCGCGCGGGTGCTGGTGGCCGCCGCCGCCCGGGCCCTGCGCGGGGTGGACTGCGCCGACCTGGGCCAGCCGAGCCCGCCGTCACGGTTCACCCCCGCGCCGGAGCCGGTGCGGGGGGCCGTCGCCGGGCGGGTCGCCGGCAAGCTGGCGCTCACCGCCGCACAGGCCGGCGAGGTGGACGGGGAACGGGTGGCCCGGTGGATCGTCGACCAGTACCCCCGGGAACGGTATCCGGCGCTGGTGCTGGGCTCCCCGCACGCCGCCGCGGTGCACCTGGCCGTGGCGCTCGGGGTGCCCTGGCTGCCCACCGGGTTCGAGATGACCGCGCACTGGACGCGCGGCGCGGTGGACCGGCCCGGTGCCGCCCTGGACCAGGGTGCCGCGTTCGCCGCCCGGGTCCTCGCCGGCAACCCCGACCTGCACGTCCGCCAGGTGCACTGCCCGGCGAGCCGGGGCACGCTGGCCGGCGTCGCGATCAGCCTGGTGGCCCGGTGGCGGGCGTTGCCGGTGGCGTACGCCCGGTTCCTGGCCGACCGGCTGACGCCCCGGGCGGTGCTGCTGCTGGTCGGTGACGGCCGTCGGTGGCCGGTGTCGGACTCCGGGCAGGGGCACAGCTTCCAGCTCGGCTCCCCGGCCAGCGGGCTGGAACCGGTGGACTTCCACACCGACTCACCCACCCTGCGTCAGGTGCTGCGGGCGGTCGGCGGGACCGGGCAGGGCTGGGAGCCACCGGCGGTCACCGCCGCCCGCGAGCCCGCCGAGCACGGGGTGGAACCGGGCTTCACCCGCACGCTGGACCACTGGGCCCGCAGCCGGGGGCACGAGCTGCGTCAGGTGCAGACGCCGCACCCCGGGGCGCTCAGCGCGGCGACCGCCGACCTGTACCGCCGGTGGCTGCGTCGGGCCGGCAAGACCGGCGACCGGTTGGTGGTCGAGTGCGGCCGGCTGTTCGACCCGTGGCAGGTGGTACGGGCGGGACTGGTGCCGTACTGGTGTGAGAACGCGACCCGACGCAGCGTCGAGGAGGTGGAGTGGTGGCTCGCCGGCAGCGAGCCGTTCAGCTCGGTGGACGTGCTGCCCGAGTCGCCGGGGATGCGCTCACCGGCGCTGGCCGGGCTGCCGCAGTGGCTGGCGGTGGCGGCGTTCGGCCGTCGCCGCCGGGCCCTGGACCGCACCGCCGCCCGCGGCTACCCGGTCGCCTCGGTGGCCACCCGGCGGGCCACCGAGGTGCTGCGCGGTCAGCCGTACGACCTGCCGACGCCGCCGCCGCTGAGCGTGGCCGACGCGTTGGCCGGGCTCCGGGACGCGGGTGCCCCGCTGGGGTTGGCCGTGTCCTGACCGGCCTGCCCGTCCGGCACCGACACCGCCCGCTCCGGCGGGCGACGGGGCAGCCGGTAACCCGGAAAGGGGACGCCGGGGGTGTCCGCGCCGTCGGGCCGGACCGGGCACACCGAAACATCCTCGCGAACCCGGGGCCGCGTGGTTGAGTACCTGGGGAGCGGGAAGACCGCTCGCCGCGACGGTGCGATCACGCCGGGTGGCGACCGGTCATCGCCTCCGCGCGTCCGGCGATCCCGGCGCGGCACGTGACCCCACTTCCGACCCGGTGCGTGGTGCCACCACGCGCACGACCGGCTCGATCCGGGCGGGGGACCTTCCTGAGGGAGGCGCGGATGTTCGGACAGACCACCACGACCACACCACCTCCGACCGAACGGGGTCTGGAGGATCTGGACGCCGCCGCGCTGGCGTACGCCGCGCGGATCGCCGGCCTGCCACCGGAGCGTCGGGGCGAGGCCCGCGAGGACCTGGTCCGGTTCGCCCTGCCGTTCGCCGGCCGGCTGGCCCGCCGCTACCGGGGGCGGGGCGAGCCGTTGGAGGACCTGGAGCAGGTGGCCCGGCTCGGCCTGGTCAACGCCGTCGACCGGTACGACCCCGAGCGGGGTTCGTTCACGGCGTACGCGGCGATCACCATCGTCGGTGAGATCAAGCGGCACTTCCGGGACCGCACCTGGGGGGTGCACGTGCCCCGGCGGTTGCGCGACCTGATCCTGGAGGTCGGGCAGGCCACCTCGGCGCTGACCAGCGAACTGTCCCGGGCGCCGAGCGTGGCCGAGCTGGCGGCCCGGCTGGAGACGCCGGAGGAGGAGATCCTCGCCGCCCTGGAGTCGGCGGCCGGCTACAGCCCCGCCTCGCTCAACGCGCCGGTCGGCGGGGAGAGTTCCGCCGAGTTCGGTGACCTCGTCGGCGAGTCGGACAACGCGTTGGAGTCGGTGGACGACCGGGTGACGGTCAGCGGGCTGCTGCACCGGCTGCCCTGGCGGGAGCGGCGCATCCTGGCGATGCGCTTCTACGGCAACCAGACCCAGGCCGAGATCGCCGCCCGGTTCGGCATCTCCCAGATGCACGTGTCCCGGCTGCTGTCGCGGGCGTTGACCTGGCTGCGTCAGGCGATGCTCGCCGACACCCCGCCGCCCTGGCAGAACGGCACCGCCGAGACGGAGACCGGCCGGAACCGGATCGCGGTCAGACGCACCGCGGAGCGGACGGTGGTCGAGGTCGGGGGAGAGATCGACCGCGACGGCGCGGACCAGTTGCGCCGGATGATGCTGGAGGCGGTCGCCGGGCAGCCCCGCGAGCTGGTGGTGGACCTGGACGGAGCGGGCGGGGTCGACGCCGGTGGCATCGCCGCGCTGGTGGCCGGCCGGGACGCCGCCATCCGGACCGGGGTGCCGCTGCGGCTGACCCGGGCCCAGCCGGCGGTACGGCGGTCGCTGGCCGCCGCCGGCCTGCCCGCCACCGTGGACGCCTGACCCGGCTCCGGCCGGCGGCAGGACGAACGTCGGGCCGGCACCCCCGCACGGGGTGCCGGCCCGACGGCCGTTGCGGGTCAGCGCCGTCCGGGGTCGTCGTCGTCCGTGCCGTGCGGGTGCCGCCACCGTTCGGGGGTGTCGGGGTTCGCACCGCCGGGGCCGTCGTCGTCCGGGGCGTCGGAGTGCGCGAAGCCGGGACGGCGGACGTCCTCCGGTTCGGGCACCTCCACCGGGCGGGCGCCGGACTGCGGGGCGGGTTGGTACTCCACCGCCTCCCGGGCCCCGTGCGCGCCCTCGGCCGCCGGTGACTCGGGGACGTGCCGCTCGTGGTGCAACTCGTCGTGCAGGTGCTGCGGTGGCCGGGTGGTGCGTTGCGGCAGGTCCCGGCCGAGGTCGGCGACGAGGGGGCCGTACTTGGCGTCGAAGGCGGGCCGCTCGGAGCGGATCCGGGGCATCCGGTCGAAGTTGCGCAACGGGGGCGGGCAGGTGGTGGCCCATTCCAGGGAGTTGCCGAAACCCCACGGGTCGTCCACCGTCACCAGCGCGCCGTAGCGCCAGGACTTCCACACGTTGTAGAGGAAGAACAGGGTGGACGCGCCGAGCACGAACGACCCGACCGTGGAGATCATGTTGAGCGTGGTGAAGCCGTCGTCGGGCAGGTAGTCGGCGTACCGGCGGGGCATCCCCTCGTCGCCCAGCCAGTGCTGCACCAGGAAGGTGGCGTGGAAGCCGATGAACATGGTCCAGAAGTGCAGCTTGCCGAGCCGTTCGTCGAGCAGCCGGCCGGCCATCTTGGGAAACCAGAAGTAGACCCCGCCGAACGCGGCGAACACGATGGTGCCGAACAGCACGTAGTGGAAGTGCGCCACCACGAAGTACGAGTCGGTGACGTGGAAGTCCACCGGCGGGCTGGCCAGCAGCACCCCGGTCAGGCCGCCGAGCAGGAAGGTGACCAGGAATCCGACGGCGAACAGCATCGGCGTCTCGAAGGTGAGCTGCCCCTTCCACATGGTGCCGATCCAGTTGAAGAACTTCACCCCGGTGGGCACCGCGATCAGGTAGCTGAGGAAGCTGAAGAACGGCAGCAGCACCTGGCCGGTGGCGAACATGTGGTGCGCCCAGACGGTCATCGACAGCACGGTGATCGCGACGGTGGCCAGCACCAGGCCGGTGTAGCCGAAGATCGGTTTGCGGCTGAAGACCGGGATGATCTCGGTGATGATGCCGAAGAACGGCAACGCCACGATGTAGACCTCGGGGTGGCCGAAGAACCAGAACAGGTGCTGCCACAGCATCGGCCCGCCGGTCGCCGGGTCGTAGACGTGGGCGTCGAGCAGTCGGTCCGCGCCCAGCGCCAGCAGCGCGGCGGCCAGCAGCGGGAAGACCAGGATCACCAGGACGGCGGTGAGCAGCATGTTCCACGTGAAGATCGGCATCCGGAACATGGTCATGCCGGGCGCGCGCAGGGTCAGCGTGGTGGTGATCAGGTTGACCGCGCCCAGGATGGTGCCCAGGCCGGAGACGACCAGGCCGACCACCCACAGGTTCCCCCCGATGCCGGGGGAGTGCGTCGCGTCGCTGAGCGGGTTGTACGCCGTCCAGCCGAAGTCGGCCGCACCACCGGGGGTGAGGTAGCCGCCGACGACCATCGTGCCGCCGAACAGGTACAGCCAGTACGCGAACGCGTTGAGCCGGGGGAACGCCACGTCCGGTGCGCCGATCTGCAACGGGACGATGTAGTTGCCGAAGGCGAACACCAGTGGGGTGGCGAAGAGCAGCAGCATGATCGTGCCGTGCATGGTGAACGCCTGGTTGTACTGCTCGGGGGAGAGGAACTGCATCCCGGGCCGGGCCA
Source organism: Micromonospora sp. NPDC049257 (assembly GCF_040678915.1). Lineage (NCBI taxonomy): Bacteria > Bacillati > Actinomycetota > Actinomycetes > Micromonosporales > Micromonosporaceae > Micromonospora > Micromonospora sp. NPDC049257. The sequence continues at coordinate 224,337 of NZ_JBFAQU010000004.1, read as the reverse complement.
GCTCGGCCCGGATGAGCAGGGCGAGCACGCCGCCGATCAGGAAGAACACGAACGACGTGGCCAGGTAGAGCAGGCCGATCTGCTTGGCGTCGGTGGTGCCGAGCAGCCGCAGCAGCTTGTTCCCGGGCAGTGCCGGGCGGACCGGTCCGGGGAAGCCACCGAACCGGGCCGGGGCGAGGATCGCCGGGCCGCGGTCTCGGGCGGGTTCCGTGGTTACCCGTCTGGGCATGGCTCTCTCACCCCGTCGTGACGACAGAAAGGACGGGCGCGACTACCCGTCCCTCCGCCCATGTAACCAGGCGAGAGAGGGAATTTCGGTCAATTCGCGGGCAGGAGTGCCCAAACCACTTTGCCGTCGGCCAGCGGGGAACTGCCCCAGCGCTGCGCCATGTCCCGGATCAGCAGCAAACCCCGGCCGCCCTCGGCGGTCACGTCCGGGCTGGCCGCGCGCGCCACCGCCCGGCTGCCGTCGGCGACCGCCACCCGCAGGTACGGCTGGTGCAGGGTCAACGTGATCCGCATCGGGGTGTGGGCGTGCCGCACCACGTTGCCGACCAGCTCACTGAGCACCAGCGACGCCGGTTCCACCAGGTGCGGGACGTTCCACCGGGCGCAGGCGTCACCGACCAGCTCACGGGCCCGCCGGCAGGCCCCCGCCACCGGATCCAACCGGACCCGCAACCGGGGTGCGGCCCTCGCCCCGGCCAGCCGGGCCGCCTCGGCGCAGTCCTGCCGTACCGGCACCACCCGGCAGGTGGTGGAGGTGGACAGCCAGGCGGCGGCGTCCGGCGGGGGGGAGCAGAGCACCACCGGCACGGCCGGCCAGTCCGCGGCCTGCCGGGCGGTGGCGGCGAAGACCGACAGCGCCAACCGGTCGGCGACGGTCACCCCGCCCAGGTCGACCACCAACGCGTCCGGCAGCGTGGCCAGGCAGCGGTCCAGCACGGTGTGTACGGCGCGCATGGTGCCCAGGTCGAGTGCGCCCGCGAGGCGTACGACGGTCACGGGTGACTCGTCGTGGACCTCGCAGGTGATCCGGCTGGCCATCGGCCCCTCGATTCCGCTCGCGGTGCTGGGCAGAACTGCCAGGTACCCGCGGTCCCGGGGAACGAAACCGGGCCCGGACCGAGGACGGGCCGGACCCGGTCGGGTCGGTGGTTCAGGCGGCCTGGAGCTGCGGCTTGCGGGCCCCGGCGCGGACCGTCTCGTAGAGCGTGACGTACCGCTGCGCCATCACCGCCGGGGTGAACCGCTCGGCGGCCTCCCGCCGGCACTCGTCCGGATCGAGCCGGCGTGCCGCCAGCAGCAGCTCACCCAGCTCCTCCTCGTCGTCGGTGAGCAGGCCGGTCCGCCCGTGCGCGATCAGCTCGGGCAGGCAACCCCGACCGGTCGCCACCACCGGCGTGCCCAACGCCAGCGACTCCACCACGGCGGTCCCGCCGGGTTCCTCCCAGCGCAGCGGGAACAGTGACGCCCGCGCCCCGGCCAGCAGGTCGTCGCGCTCCCGGCCGGCCACCGTGCCCACCCAGCGGACCAGGTCACCGTCGACGTGCGGGGCGACCTGGTCGTAGAAGAACCGCACGTCCGGGTTCTGCCGGGCCTCCTCGCCCGCCGCGGCCAGGTCCGCCGGCCGGTGGTACGGCCCGACCGGGCCGGCGAGCACCAGCGGCACCCCGGTGCGCCGGGCCAGCCGGGCGCCGACGTCCTGGCCCTTGCCCGGGTTGATCCGGCCGAGAATGATCGTGTAGTCACCCTTGGCCGGCCGGGGCGCCCGGTCGGCGTGCACGGCCAGCGGGGTGGACAGGTGCACGTGCCCGACCGAGTGCGCCCGCAGCGCCCGGGGTGCGCGGGCCAGTTGGGCGGCGGAGACCCCGTTGACCCGGACCCGCGCCCCGGCGTCGAGGTTGCCGTACAGCTCGGGGTGCTTGGCGAGGTCCCAGTGCAGGGTGTGCAGCACCGGTGGGGCGGCCGGCCCCATCGCCGCGAGGGTGGCCAGCCCGACGGCTTCCACGTGGTCGTGCACCAGGTCGATGTCGTCGCGGCCGTGTACCTGCCGGACCACCCCGGCCAGGTGCGCCTGGGACACCCCGCACACCTGGTTGTAGGGCCGTTGCAACGCCGCGAACTGCCCGTCGTCGTAGACCGAGAACCTCTCGTCCACCGGCAGGGTGCTCGACCCCACCGAGGCCAGCACCACCTTCACCCCGAGCCGACGCAGCTCCGGCACCAGGGTGGCGATGACGTTCTCGATGCCGCCGTAGCCGGGTGGGGGCACGGACAGCCAGGGGCCGGCGTTCATCAGCACGGTGAGACTCATGATCGGGGAATCCTCTCGGGACGGTGGGAGTCCCGGGCGGGTGTCGACCCCGCGCGTCGGGTGGCACTGCCGGTGTCGCGTCGGAGGGTCCGCCGCGTCGTCACGCGGCCACCCGCCGGCGCGGCAGCCGGGGCCGCAGCTCGGCCAGGGGTGGACGTTCCTGCACCGAGACGTCGTTGACGACGATCTCCCGGTCGAGATTCGGCAGCGCCTCCGAGCCGCCCCGACGGAACTGGGTCAGCAGCGCTCCCGGGCTGGTGCCCGGGGCGGCCCAACCGCGCCGCTGCAACCGCGTCCAGGCGGTGTGCATGATCTGCGCGGACATCCGGCCCAGGGCCGCGGTGTCCTGGTGCCGGTGCTTGCGCTCGCCCAGGTCGACCTGGGCCAACGCGTCCAGGCCGACCAGTTCCAGCAGATCGATCAGCATGGCCGTCTCGACCCCGTAACCGGTGACGAACGGCACCCGCTCCAGCACCTCGCGCCGGCCGGCGTACTCGCCCGCCAGGGGCTGCACGAAGCCGGCGAGCTCCGGCCAGAACAGGTTCAGCAGCGGCCGGGCCATCAGCTCCGTCACCCGTCCGCCGCCGTCGGTCTCGACGCTGGTCGTGCCGACCAGGGGCCGGTGGTAGAAGCCCTTCACGAACTCCACCGACGGATCGACCAGCAGCGGACCGATCAGGCCGGTCACGAAGTGCGGCCGGAACTCCCGCAGATCGGCGTCGATGAACGCGACGACGTCGCCCTCGGCGGCGGCCAAGCCGGCCCAGAGCGCGTCACCCTTGCCGGTCAGCCGGGGCAGCCCCCGGGTCATCTCGTCCTGACCGACCACCTCAGCGCCGGCGGCCCGGGCCACCTGTGCGGTCCGGTCGGTCGACCGGGAGTCGACCACGATCAGCTCGTCGACCAGGGGAACCCGGTCCATCAGGTGTTCCCGGATCGTCGCGACGATCGCCCCGACGGTGGCTTCCTCGTTGCGGGCGGGCAGCACGACGCTGACCCGGTTCTCTCCCTTCGCCCGCATCAGCCGTCGCGTGGGCCAGTCCTGCGCCGACGTCGTTCGATAGGTGGCCCACGCCTCCACGACAGGAGAGACGATCGGTGTTGTATCCCGCACTGGCAAACCCCCAGATCCATGGCGGAAAACCCGGATGTGGTTTTCCCACCCCCGCACAACCGCTAACCGGATAATCCCTAACAGCTTGATCACGTCGGTTCCACCGGCCGGTTCCCGGCAGGTGAACGCTGTGTTGCGCGACGACCCCGGGGTTTCGCCCCGGCCCATCGGGGGGAGTGCTGACGGCGTTGGTCATGACCGCGTCGAGAGGGCCGAAGAATGCGTACGTGCCGGGTGGGGCTGGTCGGGGCCGGCGGGGTGGCGCAACGCCACGCCCGCGTGCTGGGGAGTTTCGCCGACGTGGAGTTGCTCGGCGTCACCGACGTGGCCCGGGACGCGGCGACGGAACTGGCCGCCGCGCACTCCGCGCACGTCTTCGCCGACGTCGACGAACTGCTGGCCGCCGGCCCGGACGCCGTCTACGTCTGCGTGCCTCCGTTCGCCCACGGGCCGGTGGAGGAAGCCGTGATCGCAGCCGGGGTGCCGATGTTCGTGGAGAAACCGGTCGCCGCCGACCTGGACACCGCCGAGCGGATCGCCGCCCTGGTCCAGGAGAAGCAGCTGCTCACCGCCGTCGGACACCACTGGCGTCACCTGCACGTGGTGCAGCGGGCCCGGCAACTGCTCGCCGACCGTCCGGTACGGATGGTCAACGGAGCCTGGCTGGACAAGGTGCCCCCGGTGTCCTGGTGGGCGGTGCGGGACCGCTCCGGTGGCCCGGTCGTCGAGCAGGCCGCCCACGTGCTGGACCTGATCCGCGTGCTGGCCGGTGAGGCCGTCGAGGTGACCGCGTACGGCGACGGCAACCCGCCGCCGGTCGACGACGCCGACATCGACGCGGTGACCGCTGCCACGCTGCGCTTCGCCTCCGGGGCGGTGGGCACCCTCGCCACCGCCTGCGTGCTCGGCTGGAAACACCGCGCCGGCCTGGAGATCCTCGCCGACGGGCTGGCCCTGTCCCTGGCCGAGGACGGCCTGACGATCCGCGACGCCGACGGGGAACGCCACCTGGCGGCCGACCCGGACGACGCCCGGGTCGCCGTCGACCGGGCCTTCGTCGACGCGGTCACCGGCGTCGGCGACGACATCCGGGTGCCGTACGCGGAGGCGTTGCGCACCCAGCGACTGGCGGTCGCGGTCGCGCAGAGCGCCCGCACCGGTCGCCCCGTCACCCTGCCCACCGGCCCGGCCGCCCTGACGTCGGTGGCCGGCGGCGTGCCGGCGAGGCCCGCGGGGGCGACCGTCGATGCGTGACACGGTGGTGGTGGTCAGCGGACCGGGACGGGTCGAGCTGGCCGAGCAGGAGGCCGGTGAGCTGCGCGACGGCACCATCCGGGTGCGGACCCGCTACAGCGGCATCTCCGCCGGCACCGAGCTGAGCTTCGTCAAGGGCACCAACCCCTACCTCAACGTCACCTTCGACACCGGCCTCGGCCTGTTCCGGCCCGGAACGGCCAGCACCCCGTACCCGGTCACCCGGCTCGGCTACATGCAGGTCGCCGAGGTGGTGCAGAGCCGTACCCCGGCGATCGCCGTCGGCACCGTCGGTGCGATGACCTACGGCCACCGCACCGGGTACGTCGCCGACCCGCTGGCCGAACGGTTCGTGCCGCTGCCCGACGACCTCGATCCGCTGCTCGGCGTCTACGTGGCCCACATGGGCCCGATCTGCGCCAACGGGCTGCTGCACGCCGCCGCCGACCTGTATGGCACCGATGTCCGCTCGCTCGGCGACGGGGTGCGCGGCCGACGGGTCGCGGTGGTCGGCGGTGGGGTGGTCGCCCTGCTCACCGCCCTGTTCGCCAGGCAGCACGGTGCCGCCTCGGTGGTGGTGGTCGACCCGACGCCGCAGCGCCGCCAGGTCGCCGAGGCGCTCGGCCTGCAGACCCTGGACCCGGACGCCGACGACCCCGCCGTGGTGCTCAAGACCCGGTGGCATCACAGCGCCGGGGACCGGGGCGCCGACGTGGTGTTCCAGTGCCGGGGTCAGGACTGGGCGCTGCACCTGGCGCTGCGCCTGCTGCGCCCCCAGGGCACCGTGATCGACCTGGCGTTCTACCAGGGCGGCGCGGACGCCGTCCGGCTCGGTGAGGAGTTCCACCACAACGGGCTGTCGCTGCGCTGCGCACAGATCGGCCGGGTGCCCCGGGGTCTCGCCCCCACCTGGGACCGGGAACGCCTCTCCGCCGAGACGATCGACCTGCTGCGCCGGTACGGCGACCTGATCCGCACCCACCTGATCTCGGCCGTGGTCCCGTTCGGGCAGGGACCCGCCCTCCTCACCGAGCTGGCCGAACGCCGTCGCCAGGAACTCCAGGTGGTGCTCACCGGCTGACCGGCACCGCACCGGGGGCCGGTCGCGTGCGATGGGCCGGCCACCGCACGCGACCGGTACCGCAGGTCACCGCGCGGCGGCGGTCACCTGCGGCACGGCCCGGGCGAAGTAGTGCGCCCCGGTCTCGTGGTTGTCCAGGTGCTGGTAGAACCCGCGTGTGCTGCGGAACTCGTACGTCGTCACCGCGGCGCGCGGGGCGGTCAGGTCCCCGTCGGCCAGGGCGGCGAGCACCTCCGCGACCGGCATGGGGAAGGTGACCGGGTCACTGGCGTACTCCTCGCCGTCGACCCGCCAGCCGGCCGGCCGGGTGGCGCCCGGTGGCTGGTAGACCGGGCGGCTCCAGCGCTCGAAGCGGTACAGCTCCCGGCCGAACTCGGCCCAGTCGGCCGGGAAGCGGCTGACCACGGCGTCGTTCCACCACCGTTCGATCTGCTCGTCGAGCGCCGGCTCGCTGTAGAGCATCCGGTGCCCCGCCGCCACGGCCGGCGACTCGGCGATGATCGGGAAGCTCTCCCGGAACGCCACCACCGCCGGGTGGGCCGACGCCTCGATGAAGTCCCGCAGACTGTTGATCACCTGGCTCTGGGTGAGCCCGGCGAGTAGGCGGGCCGGTCGCCACAGCCGCCGGAAGTACTGGTTCTCGCCGAGGATGCGGGCCAGGTACATGAAGCGTTGCATGGCGAAGTTCTCGGCCAGGGTCGAGGTGCGGTTGGCCAGCACGTACTCGAAGTCGTCGTGCTGGCCCCGGACAGTCACGAACCCGTGGAGCTGGCGCTGCTCGCTGTAGCCCGTGTTCGGCAGCAGCAGCAACGGGTAGACCGCGATCCGGGGGACCTTCTCGGCGAGGCGGTCGTAGCCGTCGAAGAACGAGGCGGTGGTCTCACCGGGCGCTCCCCAGATCAACTCGACGAACGCCTCCATCTTCTCCTGGGCCAGCCAGTCGGCGAGCGCCTCCCACTGGTTGAGCTTCATGTTGCGCCGCTGCATGTCGCCCAGCGCCTCGTCGGACAGCGTCTGGAGGGCGAGCGTGAACGAACTCTTGAACCCCCGGTCCCGCAGGGTCCGCACGATGCGGTGGAACCGCTCGGACTTGTTCTTGGCCCAGTTGGCCTCCAGCGCCGTCGGGAAGCCGTACCGGGCGTTGGTGCTCAGCAGGTCCTCGGTGAACTCCTCGTCGGCCTCCAACATGCCGAAGTTGGCGTCGCAGAGGAAGACCGTGGGCACCTGGTGGAAGCCGAACAGGTCGAGTTCCTCGGCGAGGCGTTCCCGGGAGAACGAGCGCACCCGCTGCCCGGTCGCCCCGCCCCAGTAGCAGAACGAGCACTTGTACGGGCAGCCCCGGTTGGTCTCCAGCAACGCGAACTCGTACGGGAACGCTCCGTTGCGGTCGACCAGGGGGATGGCTCCGGTGAGGAACGGCGAGGGGATCACGTCGAGGTTCTCGATCCGTGGCCGGTCCTCGGTGGTGTGGCAGGCCCCGTCCGGGTCCCGGTAGGAGACCCCGGCCACGGTGTCGAGCGCCGGGTCACCGGGGCGGGCGAGGATCGCGGCGGTCAGGTCACGGAAGGTGAGTTCCCCTTCCCCGTTGACCACCACGTCGACCGCGGGGTGTTCGCGGAACACCCGGGGCCCCTGGTGGCTGACGTGGTTGCCGCCGAAGACCACGGTGCCGCCCGGCTTCAGCTGCTTGTAGAGGTCGGCCAGGCAGGCGAAGTTCCGGTAGTTCCAACCAAGCACCGAGAACGCGAGAATGTCCGGCGGCTCACTGGCGAATATCCTTCGGGCCATTTCGGTGATCGACCAGCCGCCGCGCAGGTTGTGGATCTGCACGTCGGTCTCGGAACCGAGGTCGGGATCGGCGTCGAGGATCGCCTTGAGATATCCCGCCGCCAGTGGCATGGAATCGATGGGCAGGTCCCATGCGCTTTGTTGCACCAATCCGATCTTGAACATGGTGCGGTGTCTCCGTTCGCGAATAGGAGGGACTAACCGCGTACCGCTTCGATGGCGAACAGTGCTGCGAACAGGAGCAGCAGCGAACCGGAGAGCCAATCGATCCATTGCCGACGCTGCGGGGTCAACCAGCGCCGCAGGGAGGATGCCGCGGAGGTGAGGACGATGAACCACACCCAGGAGGCGCTGACCGTGCCGGCGGCGAACACCGGTCGGTCGTCCGGGGTCTGGGTGGCGATGGCGACGCCGAGTACACCCACCACGTCGAGCACCGAGTGGGGGTTGAGCACCGAGACCGAGGCACACCGGGCCACCACCCGGGTCCAGGGCAGACCACCCGTGGCCAGGGCGTCCGGCCCGCGGGTGCTGGTGCGGAAGCACTGCACCCCGAGGTAGCTCAGGAAGCCGACCCCGACGACGAGCAGCACCGTCTTGAGGCCGGGGACGCTCTGCAGCACCGCCGAGGCGCCGGCGCCGCCCAGGACGATGAGGACGGTGTCGCAGACGCCCGCGGCACCGACCGCCACCCAGGCCCGTGGCATGCCCACGCTGAAGCCCTGGTTGATGAGGAAGATGTTCTGTGGACCGATCGGCGTAATCATGGCCAGCCCGAGCAACAGGCCGGCGAAGAAGATGTCCATACTCCTACCCGTAGCCCCCCGGCGGAATAGTGAGAGTAATGATCGTAGCGGTTCGGGTGCGGCGAATCGCCAACCGTCTTCGGCGTGCCGCACCGGGGTTGCTCGACCGCCCGTCGCGGGCATTTGACAGCGGATCCAGCGGAAGTCGGGATGGCATTCTCCTCCCCCTGGGATGCCTGCCCGGGAGCAACAGCAGTCAATGTACCGGGTGTCCGCCAGCACCCGCGCCCCCGACGCCGGATAATTGCGGCACCCGTGGTGGCGGCCGGCGTCCGGATCGCGTCGCCCCGGCGGTTGTGCGGTGGCGGTGGGGCGAACTGACCTGCGACTACGGAGGGCTATGGGAGCTTCGCCCCCCGTCGCCGTGGGCCCGCCGTCCGCCGCCGAATCCGCCGCTCACACGTCCCATAAAGTGGGAATTGTGGATCGGGGGTGCTCCGGCCACCGAGCCCCCGCCCGGCGGGCCGGACCGGCCCCCCGGATCGACGCCCGCCAGTCCACCGCGTCGGTCGCCGCCGGTCGGCCGGTGGCCACCCGGACCCGCCGGCACCCGCGTTGACCTGCCCGCACGGGTGGGGAACGGGACACCGGGCCCGCGTCGGGCCAACCGGGCAGCCTTTTCCGCGCTGGTTCGCGTACCGTTGCCGCTCATGGGTGTGTCGCAACGGTTGAAGAGCAGGTTCCGCCGGTTCCTCCAGCGCCCCGGGACGACGGTCGACCTGGCTCCGCTGGAGAAGCTGCTGCCGCGGATCGCCGCGCGCGAGGATGACCTGTCGGCGCTCGACGACGACGCGCTGACCGTGGCCGCCGGTGCGGCCACGGAGTACGCCGAGATCTGTGCCGTCGGCCGCGAGGCCGCCCGCCGGGGCCTCGACCAGCGGCCGTACGACGTGCAGCTGCTCGGCGCGATGGCGCTGCTGTCCGGCAAGGTCGCCGAGATGGCCACCGGTGAGGGCAAGACGCTCACCGCCACCATCGCCGCCTACGGGCACGTCCGGCTGGGCAACGGGCCGGTGCACGTGCTCACCGTCAACGACTACCTGGCCCGCCGGGACGCCGAGTGGATGACGCCGGTCTACCGGCTGCTCGGGCTGAGCGTGGGCTGGGTCAACGAGGCCTCCACCCCGACCGAGCGGCGGGCCGCGTACGGCTGCGACGTCACCTACGTCTCGGTCAGCGAGGCCGGGTTCGACTTCCTGCGCGACCAGCTCGTCACCGACATCGCCGACCGGGTCCAGCCGCCGCTGGCCACCGCGATCGTCGACGAGGCCGACTCGATCCTGATCGACGAGGCCCGGGTGCCGATGGTGCTGGCCGGCTCGACCACCGGCGAGCAGGATCCGGTGCACGCCTCCGCCGCACTCGTGCGCGGCCTGCGCAGAGGCCGGCACTACACGGTCGCCGAGGACGGCCGCAGCGTCGCCTTCACCACCGAGGGCCTGGCCGCCGTCGAGGCCAAGCTGGGCGGCATCGACCTGTACGACACCGAGCACGTCGGCCAGCTCTCCGCGGTGAACGTGGCGCTGCACGCGCACGCCCTGCTGCACCGCGACGTCGACTACATCGTCCGTGACGGTTCGGTGGAGCTGATCGACGAGATGCGCGGCCGGGTCGCCCAGCGCCGCCGCTGGCCCGACGGCCTCCAGGCCGCCGTGGAGGCGAAGGAGGGACTGGACGCCACCGCCGAGGGCGAGGTGCTGGGCACCATCGCCGTGCAGGCGTACATCGCGCGCTACCCCAAGCTGTGCGGCATGACGGCGACCGCGGTGCTGGTCGGCGACCAGCTCCGCGAGTTCTTCGGCCTCGAGGTGGCGGTGATCCCGCCGAACACCCCCTGCGTCCGCGAGGATGAGCCGGACCGGATCTACGCGACCCGGGCGGAGAAGGAGGAGGCGCTGATCGACGAGATCCGGCGCTGCCACGAGGCCGGCCGCCCGGTGCTGGTCGGCACCCTCGACGTCAAGGAGTCCGAGGGGCTCGCCGCCGGCCTGCACGCCGCCGGGGTGCCGTGCGTGGTGCTCAACGCCAAGAACGACGACGAGGAGGCGGCGATCATCGCCGAGGCCGGCGCGTACGGCGCGGTGACCGTCTCCACCCAGATGGCCGGCCGGGGCGTGGACATCCGGCTCGGCGGCAGCGAGCAGGTCGACCAGGAGCGGGTGGCCGAACTCGGCGGCCTCTACGTGATCGGCAGCGGCCGGCACGACAGCCGTCGGGTCGACGACCAGCTGCGTGGTCGGGCCGGCCGGCAGGGTGACCCGGGCGGTTCGGTCTTCTTCACCAGCCTGGAGGACGACCTGGTCGTGCGGCACGCCGGCGACACCATCCCGGCCTCGCCCCGGATGAACGCCGACGGCCTGGTCACCGACGAGCAGGTCGACTACGCGGTGGAGCACGCCCAGCGGGTCGCCGAGGGCGTCAACCACGAGATCCACCGCAACACCTGGCGCTACAGCGTCGTCATCGAGCAGCAGCGCATCGCCCTGGCCGAGCGCCGGGAGCGGCTGCTCACCTCGGACGTGGCCGCGCTGATGCTGCTCGACCGGATGCCCGACAAGGCCGGGGAGATGGACGAGGACCTGCTGGCCCGGGTGGCCCGCTCCATCGCGCTCTACCACACCGACCGGCTCTGGGCGGAGCACCTGGCCGAGTTGTCCGAGGTTCGCGAGGGCGTGCACCTGCGGGCGCTGGGCCGGCTCGACCCGCTCGACGAGTTCCACCGGGCGGCGGTGCCGGCGTTCACCAACCTCATCCCCGAGATCGAGACGCGGACCCTGGCGACCTTCGAGGAGACCGAGTTCGCCGAGGATTGGGAGCCGGACGCCGCCAAGCTGGTGCGGCCCAGCGCGACCTGGACGTACCTGGTGCACGACAACCCGTTCGGCTCGGAGCTGGACCGGTTGATCGCCTCGGTCGGTCGTCGGCTCGCCGCCGCCCGCTGAGCGGCCCGGGAACCCCTCCGGCGCGAAACGCGCCGGAGGGGTTCCTTTACGCGGTTTCGATCCGGTTTTGCCAGGGTAGTAGCCCGGGGCCCACGACTCGGGGGAGAGATCATCACGATGACACAGGCAACGACGCCGGTGCCGGGCGGCAGCTGTACGACGGAGCCCGTGGGCCGGTGAACCTGGACATGCGGGAGCTGACCATCGACACGCTCGGGGTACTGGAGACGGCCGCCCTGCTGCGGGAGCTGACCGCGGGGCTGATCGCGGTCGACGACTTCGACGAGGCGCTGACCGAGCTGGTCCGGATCGCCGCGGACGCCGTCCCGGGGGTGCTCTGGTGCGGTTTCACCGCGCTGCGGGCCGGTGAGCCCGCCGGGGTGGCCGCGTCGGACCCCCGGCTGGCCGAGCTGGACGACCTGGGGCACGGTGCGGAGTCACCAGCGATGAGCGCCATCCGCCGCCGCGAGATGATCATCGCGACGGATCTGACCGTCGAGGACCGGTGGGCGGCCTGGACCGACCGCGCCCGCCGGCTCGGCGTGCGTGGGGTGATCTCCGCCCCGGTGGACGTGGACGAGCGGGCGATCGGCTCGATCAACCTGTACGCCGGCCGGCACGGCACGCTGGGCACCCGGCACCAGCTCACCGCGATGCTGCTCGCCGAGCACGCGGGACTGCTGCTGGCCGCCGTACGGGACCGGGCCAGGCGGGCCGAGCGGGACAGCGAACGTGACGGCGCGCTGCTCGGGGAGAACGTCGTCGGCCAGGCCGTCGGGGTGATCATGACCCAGCGGGGCTGCCCGGCGCCGGAGGCCCTCGACGTGCTGCGCAGCGCGGCGTCCTCACTGGACATCCCGCTACGGGAGGTGGCCGAACGGCTGGTCACCACGGTCTCCCGCCCCCGCGAGTCCTGACGACCGGCCGGTTCGGTCGACCCGCTCGCCGGGGCCGACGTAGCAGTATCGACGTATGGCGATGCCGCCATGTCGCCGATGCTGATCCCGGTACGGCGTCAGCCGACGGTGTCGTTTCTCTCCGGACCCGCGAATCACGGCCCGACCGTTTCGTCGCAGCGGCGTGCGGGTAGCACCCTGGACCGGTGAGCTGAGCCGATCCCGGGGAGGAAACGATGGAGAGCCGCCTGAGGGTGCAGGGGCATCCCATCCAACCGATGCTCGTGACGTTCCCGTTCGGGCTCTTCGTCAGCGCCACCGTCTTCGACCTCGCCGACGTGGCCGGTGGTCCGGCCTTTCTCGGTGAGGTCGGCTACTGGACGGCGGTCGCCGCGCTGGTGGCCGCCGGGCTCGCCGCAGTGGCCGGCATGATCGACCTGTGGGACGTACGGCCGGGGCCGCACCGTCGCACCATGATCACCTTCAACATGGTCAACGCCGGCATGGCCGCGCTCTTCCTGCTGGCCTGCCTGATCCGGGCGGACGCCCCACAGCGTGGTGCGACCGGGGTGCTGCTGGTGACCGAGCTGGTGGCGCTGACGGTCGGTGCGGTCGGCGTCGGGCTCGGTGCCCGGCTGATGCGCCAGTTCGATTCCGGCCTCCCGGAGCCCACCGGCTTCGACGCCTTCGACGCCCTCCCCGCCGGCTCCACCGTCGAGATCGCCCGCCCCGCCCCCTGACCGCTGTCCCCGCCCCGGCAACGCGCCGGGCGGCGATCCGGGTGGGGTCCGGCGCGGACAATGGGGTTGCTGCTCGCGCCGGGGTGCCGCAGGGTGGGCGGATGGTCGGTCGGAGCTGTGCCGAGTTGATCGCCGAGGCGGCGGTGGCCCCCGTCGACGGCTGGGGGTTCGACTGGCTGGGCGGCCGGGCCACCGAGGAACGCCCACCGTGGGGTTACGCCCGCCTGTCGGCCGCCCGGATGGCGGCGGCCCAGTCGGCGTTGGACATCGACACCGGTGGTGGTGAGGTGCTCGCCGAGGTGCCGCAGCCGCCCCCGCTGCTGGTCGCCACCGAGGCGTGGCCGCCGAACGTCGCGGTCGCCCGGCGGACGCTGGAACGGCTCGACGGGCGGGTGGTGCAGGTCGACCCCGACGCGGGCCTGCCGTTCCGGGACGCCGCCTTCGACCTGGTGACCAGCCGGCACCCGGTGCACACCCCGTGGGCGGAGATCGCCCGGGTGCTGCGGCCCGGCGGCCACTACCTGTCCCAGCAGATCGGCGCCGGCACCATGCGCGAGCTGAGCGAGGCGGTGCTGGGGCCCCTGCCGCCGCCGGCCACCCGGCACACCGCCCAGGCGGTGGCCGCCGCCCGGGCCGCCGGCCTCGACGTGGTATGCCTCGAGCGGGCCGTCTTGCGGGTGGAGTTCCACGACGTCGGTGCCGTGGTCTGGTTCCTGCGTAAGGTGGTCTGGACCGTGCCGGACTTCGACGTCGAGCGGTACCGGCCGCAGTTGGAGCGGCTGCACGCGCGGATCCGGGCCGACGGTGTGTTCGTCGCCCACTCCCGCCGCTTTCTGATCGAGGCCGACAAGCCGGCCGGGTGACCCCGACCACGTCGACCGGTCGGGCGGAAGGTCCACTCCGGGGGGTCGCCGACGCGGTGTCCGCCTGCCAGGACACCGCACCGTCGACCGGGCCGAGTCGACCGGGCCCGGAGGCCGCCGCGCCCGTCGCGGCTGGCCGGTGTCCCCGCCGGAGCCGGGGTCAGCGGGTGGCGAGCAGGGTGAGCATCTCCGGCAGGTCGAAGAAGCGGGCCGTCTCCACCGCCGACGGGGTGCCGTGCTCCGGGTCGGCTCCGGCGTCGAGCAGGGCACGTACCGTCTCGGCGTCGCGCCGGAACACCGCTGCGGCGAGCGCCGTCTGCCCCCGGTCGTTGACCCGGGTGTGGTCCGCGCCCCGGGCCAGCAGCACCGCCACGGTCTGCGGGTGGGCGTGGTAGGCGGCCAGGATGAGCAGGGTGTCGCCCCTGTCGTTGGTCATGTTCACCGGTAGCCCGGCGTCGACGTGGCCGCCGAGTTCGGTGGCCTCGCCCAGCCGGGCCAGGTCGAACATGCGGTGGGCGAAGGCCAGCGTCTCGGCGTCCAACTCCTCGGTCACCGGTCCAGCCTAGAGGTCCGGGCGCGGGCGGGGGCGTGGTCGCCGGGTGCCCGCTGTCACCCGTCCGGATGCCGGAGCGGGCCGGCCCGCACCGCCTGTCCCAGCATGCGGTATTACCTACTAAACCTATAGGCTTTACAGCTTAGAGTGGTGCGGGACGTTTCACCACGGGAGTGACCATGACCAGCATCCACACCGCCGACCTGCTCGCCGTCGCGGGCCGGTACACCGACCCCACCACCTGGGCGGTGCCGCTGTGCTTCGACCGCGCCGAGCGGTGGTACGCCCGGCTCGTCTCGGCCGACGACCACGAGGTCTGGGCGCTGAGCTGGCTGCCCGGTCAGGGCACCGACCTGCACGATCACGGTGGCTCCTCGGGCGCCTTCCTGGTCGTCGCCGGTGAGTTGACCGAACAGACGGTCTCCGGTGGACGGCTGCGCCCGCACCGGCTCGCTGCCGGGGCCGGGCGACGGTTCGGCCCCCGCCACGTGCACGTGGTGACCAACCGGGGCGACCGGCCCGCGGTCAGCGTGCACGTCTACCGGCCCGCACTGCGCCACATGACCCGGTACCACCTCGTCGACGGCCGGCTCCAGGTGGCCGAGGTCGCCCTCGCCGGCGTCTCCTGGTGACGCCCCCCGCCGCCGCTGTCCCCGTCCCTGCCGCTGTCCCCGCCTCCGCCCCTGTTCCGCCCGCCCGTCGGCTCGCCCATGGAAGGACCGCGACGATGCCGCAGCACCTCACCCTCACCGAGAGTTGTCCGGCCCCGCCACCGGGTTCGCGTGGCATCGACGAGATCCTCGCCGAGGCCCGCACCCGCCTGCGCCGGCTCGACCCCGAGCAGGCGCACCTGGCCCACCGGGGCGGATCACTGATGGTCGACATCCGGCCGGCCGCCCAACGGGCCGCCCACGGCACCGTGCCGGGCGCTCTGGTGATCGAACGCAACGTGCTGGAGTGGCGGCTCGATCCACGCTGCCCGGCCCGGCTACCCGAGGCGGCCGGCTACGACCTGCCGGTGCTGGTGATCTGCCAGGAGGGCTACACCTCGTCGTTGGCCGCCGTCGCGTTGCAGGATCTCGGGCTGCACCGGGCCACCGACGTGGTCGGCGGATTTGTCGCCTGGCGGATCGCCGGACTGCCGACCCTGGGGCCGGCGCCGTCGCCCCGTACCCCCTCCCTCGCGCCGCCGGTGACCGCCGGCCGGACGCCGCACTGACCGTCGCGCCCCACCGGGCGTGGCGGACGCACCGCCACACAGGAGGCTCCCATGTCCCTCGTCACCCTCACCGCGCGTCCGCACCCACCGGGCCGCCCCGACCGGGTGGCGCCGGGTCGGCCCCGGTCCACGCCGTCGGTGACCATCACCCTGGACCTGGCCGCCGGGCCGCTGACGCCCCGGCTGGCCCGCCTGGTCGACCTGCTCGGCGAACTGGTCGAGACGGGGGAGGGGGCGGTCCGGCTCAGCGAGCCGACCGCCCCGCGCCTGCTGTCGTCGGTGCCGCCCCCGCGCCCGTCGCCGGCCACGATGGACCCCTCGCCGGCCGGTGACGACCCGCAGACCCTGCGGATCTTCGCCGGGACCCGGGTGGTGCGCCAGGGCGAGCGGGAGATCTCGCTCACCCGCATCGAGTTCGACCTGCTGCTCTTCCTCGCCGAGCACCCGCACCGGGTCTTCACCCGGCTCCAGCTGCTCGGCAGCGTCTGGGGGTACGAGCACGCCGTCGCCCGTACCGTGGACGTGCACGTCCGGCGGCTGCGCGCCAAGTTCGGCGTGGACACCCCGCTGGTGACCACCGTGTACGGAGTGGGTTACCGGCTCGCCGACGAGGCGAGGGTCCGGGTGGACCGCTTCCGCTGACCGTCGGACCCATTCGCGACGCACCCGGCTCAGCCGAGCGGGTGCGTCGCGTCGTCGTGGTGGTGCCCTGACGCGCAGGCACCCCCCGTTTTGGGACACGTCGGCGCTTCTGCTGTAATCATCTGGCTCGTACGCAGAGCGAGGGACCGGCTGCGAACTGTTCGTCAATTGTCACATTCATGCAACGCGGTCGCCCCTTGACCCCCGTCCAGGGGCCGGGAAGCATCGATGCAGCGGCGTCCCGGGCCGTGCGGAGTTACCCGGACCAGCCCAAGGAGGACCATGTCGGTCAGCCCCGCATCGTCGCGCGCCGGATGGCATACGTCCCAACCCTCGGTCCCGGGTCGACCCCCCGGCGGCCAGCGTCGGCCGGCCAACGGCGTGACCCCCGTGCTCACCGTGACCCTGTCGATCCCGCTGGCCAGCGAGGAGTCGCTGACCCCGCCGGCCCGCCGGCTGCTGGAGGCGGCCCGCGAGATGCTGGAACGCGGCGAGGGCACCATCACCACCACCGGCGTCCCCGCCGAGCGGCGACCCGACCAGGTCCCGGCCGGCCGGTCCCCGGGTCGGTCCCTCGCGGCCACCATCCCGATGCTGCACATCCTGGCCTCCTCCCGCTCGGTGCTGCGCGACGGCGAGCCGCTGCCGCTGACCCGACTGGAGTTCGACCTGTTGCTGCACCTGGTGGCCCACCCCCGTCGGGTGTTCACCCGGTTGCAACTGCTCAACGCCGTGTGGGGCTACGAGCATGCCGGGGTACGCACCGTGGACGTGCACGTCCGTCGGCTGCGCGGCAAGGTCGGCATCGACGTCCCGCTGGTGACCACGGTCTACGGGGTGGGCTACCGGCTCGCCGACGACGCCCGGGTCACCGTCGACCGCACCGGCTGAGGGCCCGCAGGGCACCATGGGGGGATGCGTGTCCGTCCGATCTCGCCCGACCGGCTCGTCGCCGAGTTGACCGAACGGCTCCTCACGGTCGCGTCCGCACCGGCCTCCGCCGGATCCGCTGCGCCGGCCCATCTACGGGTCGCGGTCGACGGCCCACCGGCTGCGGCTCCCGAGCGGCTCGCCGCCGCCCTGATCGACCCGCTGCGCGCCGGGGGTCGCCCGGCGGTGCACCTGCGTGCCGGGGACTTCCTCCGGCCCGCCTCGGTCCGCTACGAAACCGGCCGGACCAACCCCGACGCCTACTACGAGAGCTGGACCGACGAGGCCGGCCTGCGTCGGGAGGTGCTCGACCCGGCCGGCCCCGGTGGCACCGGGCGGGTGCTGCCCTCGCTGTGGGACGCGGCGGCCGACCGGGCCAGCCGGGCGGCCTACCGGGTCCTGTCCCCGGGTACGGTGCTGGTGGTCAGTGGGGCGTTCCTGCTCGGTGGGGGACTCCCGTTCGACGTCACCGTGCACCTGGTGCTCTCGCCGGGCGCGCTGGCCCGGCGCACCGAACCGGCGCAGCGGTGGACCCTCCCGGCCTTCGCCCGGTATGCCGACGAGGTCGCCCCGGCCTCCTTCGCCGACGTGGTGGTCCGGGTCGACGACCCCCGCCACCCGGCTTGGGTGCAGCGGGACGAGGCGACCGGCTGAGCCCTCGGCGTGGCTCGCGGGAGGCGGCGCTCACCGGACCGGGAAACCCGATGGTTTGCTGGATCGGGAGAGTGGGTAATCGCGGGGCTCATCCGGCACGGGTGATCTCAACCGTGCCGTCCGAGTCCGGAGCGCGCCGTTCGGCCGCGCCGGTCCCAGGAAAGGCAGGCAGCGATGCTCGTCCACGACACCGTCGGCACCGCCCGTACCACGGCGGAGGCCGACCAGATCCGGACCTCCCTGCGGGCCCGTTACGACGAGTTGTCCGCGGAGTACGAGCAGGCCGTCGCGCAGAGCCAGGTGCTGCGGCTGGTGGAGGTCGGCGACACCGCCGGCGACGACCAGGCCGACAGCGGCACCAAGACCGCCGAGCGGGACACCGCCCAGTCCCTGCTGCGCACCATCCTCGACCGGCGGGCCCAGTTCGAGCACGCGCTGACCCGGCTGGACGAGGGCACCTACGGCTTCTGCGAGGGCTGCACGGCGCCGATCCCGGTGGAGCGGCTCGAGATCTACCCCTCGGCCACCGCCTGCGTGACCTGCAAGCAGAACCGGGAGCGGCGGGCCGCCTGACCGCAGCCCTCCCGCCACCACGCGCCGACCGCCGTCCACCACGTGCGGCCGGCCGCTGACCGCGGCCCTGGTGCCGCCACCACCGGCCGGTGACCGACGCCGGTCACCTCCCCCCAGGTCGCCTGGTTTCACCTCGTCGGGGTGAGGACGACTCACCCCGCCACCGGGCAGCATCGAAGGTGCCGGCCGGTGCTGGCGGACCGGGGCGATGCTCCCGGCCGTGCCGGCCGGCAGGGCCGACCGGTCGCGTCGTGCGGCCGGACACCGAGAACGGGCACGGAGGTGACCGAGATGGCGGTGCGGGTGGTGGTGGACCCACGACGGGGCGCGGTGCTGCACGTCGTCGGCTCGGGTGGGGACACCCGTCGACCGGAGCGGATCGGCCGGGGCGGGAGTCCGGCCCGCCAGGGGCGGGGACCGTCGGGGCCACCCCGACGTGCCGACGACCGTCGGTGGGACGGCGAGCCGAAGGCCGGGAGGTGACCCGATGGCGGAGCAACTGATGTCGGCGTTCGAGTCGTCGGTGGACAAGACCAACCTGATCCTCAAGGACATCGAGCAGGCGTACGGGTGGCCCCGGGCGCGACGCAACCAGTCGTACGCGGCGCTGCGTACGGTGCTGCACCTGCTGCGCGACCGGATGACCGTGCAGGAGTGCGCGGAGTTCGCCGCCCAGTTGCCGGTCCTGGTGCGGGGCATCTACTTCGACGGGTGGCAGCCGGAGAACGTGCCGGTCAAGCTCAACCGGGACGACTTCCTCTACGAGGTCCGGCAGGGCTTCCCGTACGACGTCGAGGGTGGCCCGCAGCGGGTGGCGCAGGTGGTGCTGGACGCCCTGCGCCGGCACGTCACCCAGGGCGAGTGGCAGGACGTGAAGTCCGGCATGCCGAGGGACCTGCAACGGCTGATTCCCTGATCCGGGTCGCACGTTGCCCCCGACCCGGGCCCGGCGATCCGTCCCGCGCGTCGGACCGGGCGTCTACGGTGTGGTTAGAGAAGATCGTGTGGGGGGTACCACCCGCACGACAGACCCCGCCCGTGGCGGGGCGGCACACCCGAGGGAGCACCCATGGCACTGAACGACGACGACATCCAGACCACCAGCGGCGGCGGCCTCGAAGGTCCGGCCGACGGCGGCGCGACCCCGGGTCAGCACGACGGTGGCGCGGACGGCAGCGCGGAGGGCCCGGCTGACGGCGGGGCCACCCCGGGTCAGCACGACGGTGGCGCGGACGGCGGGGCCGAGGGCCCGGCTGACGGCGGCGCGACCCCGGGTCAGCACGACGGCGGCGCCGACGGCAGCGCGGAGGGCCCGGCTGACGGCGGGGCCACCCCGGGTCAGCACGACGGTGGCGCCGACGGCAGCGCCCGCTGACCGGCACCGTGACGATCATCGACCCGCCGGGCGGCTACGGCCGCCCGGCGGTCCCGTCTGCGGCGACCCGGGCGTTGGCGCGCTGCGTCAGCGTCGAACCGGCCAAGTTCGCCGCGGCCCACTGGGGCCGCGCGCCACTGCTGTCCCGCGCCGCCGAGCTGCCCAACGCCGCCGGGTTCACCGATCTGCTCAGCCCGGACGACGCCGACGAGCTGCTCAGCCGGCGCGGTCTGCGTACCCCGTTCCTGCGGGTGGCCCGCGACGGCCAGTTGGTGCCGGCGGCGCGGTTCACCGGCGGCGGCGGCGCGGGCGCGGAGATCAGCGACCAGGTCCTCGACGAGCGCATCCTGGAGCTGTACGCCGGTGGTGCGACGCTGGTGCTCCAGGGACTGCACCGGCTCTGGCCGGCCCTGGTCGACTTCGCCCGCGACCTCGGTGCCGCCCTGACGCAGCCGTTGCAGGTCAACGCCTATCTCACCCCACCGGGGAGCCAGGGCTTCGCCACCCACTACGACACCCATGACGTCTTCGTGCTCCAGGTCGACGGCCGTAAGCGCTGGCGGATCCACCCGCCCGTGCTGACCGACCCGTTGGAGCGTCAGCCCTGGGGCGGTCGGGCCGACGAGGTGTCCGCCACCGCCGACGGCCCGGCCGCGCTGGACGTGGTCCTCGAACCGGGCGACGCGCTCTACCTGCCGCGTGGTTGGCTGCACAGCGCCCAGGCGCAGGAGTCCCGCTCGCTGCACCTGACCGTCGGCATCCGGGCGCTGACCCGGTACGCCCTGGTCGAGGAGCTGCTGGCGCTGGCCGCCGAGGATCCCCGGCTGCGGGCCGGGTTGCCCTTCGGCACCGACGTCGCCGACCCGGACGCCATCGAGCCGGAGCTGACCGAGACCGTCGAGGCGCTGCGCGACTGGCTGCTGCGGGCCGACCCGGCTGCGGTCTCCGCCCGGCTGCGGGACCGGGCCTGGCCGGCCGCCCGGCCGGCCCCGATCCGGCCGCTGGCCCAGGCCGCCGCACTCGACGGCCTCACCGCCGACAGCCGGATAGCACCCCGGGGCGGCCTGCGCTGGCAGCTCACCGCCGACGCCGACCGGGTGGCGCTGCGGCTGGTCGACCGCACCGTCACCCTGCCCGCCCAGTGTGCGGCGGCGCTGCGTGCCCTGCTCGGGTCCACCGGTCTGCGGGTGGGCGACCTGCCCGGTCTCGACGACGACGCCGACCGGTTGGTGCTGGCCCGTCGATTGCTACGCGAGGCGGTCGCCGTACCGCTGTGAGCGCCGGCCCGGGCCGGGGTGGCGAGTGGTCCGACCTGCGCCCCGGGCCGGGCGGTCCGGGGCGTGGTCAGCGGGTCGACACCAGCAGCAGGATCGTGGTCAGCACCCCGGCGGCCAGCACGACCGCCAACGGGCGGGGGCCGAGCAGCGCATGCCGGCGGTCGGCGAGCCGCTTCGCCGGTGCCAGCCCGGCCACCGGGCCGAGCAGCGTCACCACCAGCGCCAGCACCGGCATCCCGACGGCCAGGTCACCACCGTAGCGCTGGCCGACGGCCCGGGCGCCGGCGCCGAGGGCGTACGCGACGACCGCCCCGGCCACCCCGCAGAGGGCGAGCAGCGGGTTCACCGACCCGGGCAGCTCACCTCGTTGCCCGGTCCGGTCCAGCAGCTCGCGTACGCCGTGCAGCAGCGGCACCGGGTCGCCGGTGACGTCCCGGGCCGGCCCCGGCGGGTCGCCGAGGCGGCGGGTGCCCAGCAGGGAGCGCAGCTCGGCCCAGAGGTGACCGACCTCGGTGTCGACCCGCTCCAGCATCGACCGAGCGTCGGTGGCCTCCTGCTCGGCGTCCCGCAGTTGGGCGCTCGCCTGGGCCACGGCCCGTTGCGCGGCGGCGCACTGCTGGTCGTGCCAGGCCTGCGCCTCGGCCCGCTGGGCGGCCACCCGGCCGGTCAGTTCGGCGAGCCGGCGCACGTGCGCGGCGTAGGTGTCACTGGCGACCGGTTCGTTCATCGGGACGGACCATAAGGGATGATCACCTGTCCGGTGCGGTGCACCGCCCGGTCGAAGAAGAGCCCACGCCACGGACGCGGGTACCAGTCCGGCCCGCCGGAGCCCGGGTAGAGCGCCGAGCCCAGCTCGCCACCCTGCACGTCCAGGGCCACCCAGGCGCCGATCTGGTCGGTGCGGGCGGCCGGCCCGCCCAGGTCCGCCCGCATCCGGGCCACCCCCCGCCACCAGGCCAGCACGTGGGTACGCCGTTCCGGCCCGTCGTGCAGGATGCGGCGCAGCCGGTCCAGCCCGGTCGATCCGGGTGAGCCAGTCGCCAGCGCCCCCGCCGCCGCGTCGACGGCGAACAGCAGCAGGTAGTGCGGGGTGGACGGGGTGCCGGGGCGGGTCAGCGCGGTCGCCGTCTCGGCCATCAGCTCGGCCACCGTCTCCTCGTCGTACCAGGCGGCGTCGTCGGCGAGGTCCTCGTAGAGGGCGCGGGCCGCCGGGTCGGCGTCCGGGTCGAGGCAGGCGATGGAGAACCGGGCGCTACCGGGGCGGTGCTGCCGGGCCAGGGAGCGGGCGGCGGCGTCGAGCACCGCGCACGCCTCGTCGACCCGGGTGCCCAGGACGGCGAGGTTGCGCCCGGGCGCCCGGGGCAACCGCAGCGCCGCCGACCGGGACTGCACGTCGATGATCTCCCCGAGCACGGCGACCGGGCCGCGCGGCGGGAGGTCGTCCTCCGGCGGGGTGAGGGCCCGGAAGTCGGGTGCCTCGGCGAGCCGGGGGATGGCGTCGCCGTCGAAGAGCCGCGCCGGGGCGGCGTCGGCGGGCCGCATCCGCCACAGCCGGTGCTGCAACTCGCTCCAGGTCTCCCAGTCGCTGGCCGACGGGATGCGGGCCACCTGGTTGCCCTCGGTCATCCCCGACTCGGCGTTGACCACCGCGTGGTGGCGGGGCAGCGCCTGCGCGGCGTCGTTGCGTTCGGCGAGGATGCGCAGCGCCTTGGGCAGGGCGATCCGCAGGGTGAACTGGGCGACCAGGGCGGGCCGCCCCCACAGCGCCTCGATGCCCCGGACGTCCTGCGAGGCGAGTACCAGGTGGATGCCCTGCGACCGACCGCGTCGGGCCAGGTCCTCCAGCAGGTCGGCGGCCTCCCGGGCCACCACGTCCCGACCGGCCAGCAGCGCCTGGAACTCGTCGACCACCGCGACGATCCGGGGCCAGTGCCCGGTCGGGTCCACCGCGCGCAGCTCGGCCAGCTTGGTCACCTCGTGTTTCTTGGCCGCGTCGGCGCGTCGGCGCAGCTCCTCGGCGAGGAAACGCAGCAGGGCCAGGCCGAACTCCCGGTCGGTGTTCACGTTGATCCCGACCAGCCGCATGTGCGGCAGCCAGCTCGGGTCACGGCGGCCCTGGGCGAACCGGGCGAAGGACACCCCCTCCTTGAAGTCGAGCAGATAGAACTCCAGCTCGGCGGGGGAGTAGCGGGCGGCCAGCGCACCGATCCAGGCGAAGATGAGGTTGGTCTTGCCGGTGCCGGACGGCCCGCCGATCAGCGCGTGCGGGGGATAGTCGCCGAGGGTCAGCAGCACCGGCCGGCCGTGCGGTCCCTCGCCGATCGGGGCGGTCAGCCCGTGCGCCGAGTCGTCCTTCCACATCTGCTCCGGCGGGGGGAGCAGGTCGGTGAAGGGGGTCGGTGGCGGCCCGGCGTTGACCCGGGTGGCGACCTCCCGGCAGGTCTCGGTGACCAGGGTGGCCGGTGGGGGCGGGTCGAGGCGTACCGGGGGGCCGGGTGGGTCGCCGATGCGGACCCCGCCCGGCCCGGTGACGATCCGGGTGAGGCTCGGGTCGTCCGGCAGGTCGATGCCGCGTGTCACCAGGTGCACCCCGCAGGCCGCGCCGGTGCGGACCACCCGGTCGAGCTGGCCACGTTCGTGCCGGGACAACTCGTCCCCGCCGAGCAGTACCGCCACCCGCCACGGTTCGGGGCGTCGGCCGGTGGCCACGGCCAGGGCGCGCAGCGAGCCGTACTCGCCGGCCAGCACCGTCTCGTTGATCCGGCGGATCTGTTCCACCAGATCGTCGAGGAGCCGGGCCAGCCCGCCCGGCCCGACGAAGGTGAGCAGCCCGGCGGTGCCGAGCGGGGCGAAGCCGGCCAAGCCGCCACCGAGGTGTTCGGGGTCGTAGCCGTAAAGCCGGACCGCGCCCGGCTCGGCCCGGCCGACCCCGCGCAGCAGCAGCGCCGACACCACCGCGTCGGCGCCCTCCCGGTCGTCACCGAGCAGCTGTACGTGACCGGCGTCGAGCAGCGGCACCAGCGCCGGGACGGGTTCCGCTCCGGGCACCCGCAGGGTGCCGACGCGCAGCGGGCCGGGGCTCTCGCCGCGTCCCGCCGGGGTGACCCGCCACCCGGACCACGGCATGCCGGCCGCCCCGGGGGCCTCCCGCCGGGCGGCCTCGGTCGCCCGGTGGGCCAGTTCGGCGAGCCGGGCGGCGTGTCGTCGGTCGATCTCGACGAGTCGTCGGTCACGTTCCGCGCCGACCCGCTCCGGTACGGCGGTGGCGGCCCGCCGGACCCGGGTCAGTCGGTCCCGGGCGGCGGTCAGCTCCACCTCCGCCGAGGCGAGCCGGGTACGGGTGACGCCGAGCGCCTCGGAGAGCATCCCCCGCACCCGCGCCGCCACCTGGGCGCGTAGGTCAGCCACGGGGCCCACCGTCCGCCCACGGACTCCTGCGGCCCGGCGCGGGAAACCCGGTGGGTGGCCCCGCTCCCGGCGGCGGGCCCGGCTCGGGCCGGCGGGGTGGGCCCGGCTCAGGCCGGCGCGGTGGGCGTGGCTCGGGGTGCCGCTCGGCGAGCGGACGCGGGCGGGAGCGGTCGGCCTGCGGTGTCCGCTCGGGCGGCTGCGGGGCCGGCTGCCGCGACGGGTCGTGGTCCTCGCGGGGCAGCTCCCGGCCGAGCCGGGCCAGCAGCACACCGGTGAGCACGCCTGCGGTGACGGCGGGGTCGGCGGCGTGGGGTTGCGCGTCGTCCCCGTCACCCCGGCGTGGTGGGGGCATCCGGCAGACCCGGGTGAGCAGGGTGTGCAGCACCGGTGGGGGCAGGCCGGGCAGCAGGTCGCGGACCCGGCCGTCCAGCTCCCGGCGCAACCGGGGCAGGTCGTCGGCGCGGGGCGGGTGGCCGAGTAGTTCCCCGGCGAGGTCGCGCAGCAGCGGCGGGGCGATCGCGGCCAGGCCGAGGCCGACGTCGGCGTGGGCGGCGCGCAGCTCCCGGTGCAGCCGGTCCCGGTCGCCGGAGCGGATGCCGGCCACCACCCGACGCAGCAGCTCACGCGAGTCGGCGACCCGCTCGTCCGGCTGCTCGGCGGGGCCTTCCCGCCCGCCGGTCAGCTCGGCCACCCGGACCGCCCACCAGCGTTTGACGGTGGGGTCCTCGTCGGCGGCCGGTGCCGGTGCGGCCGGCGGTGCGGTGCTCTCGCCCCGGGGCCCGTCGTGGCGTGGCGCGGGACCGTCGGCGCGGGCCGGGGGCGGGCCGTCGGGGGCCAGCCCGATGGCGGCCAGGTATCCGGAGAGCTGCTCCTGGGCGACCCGCAGGGCGTGCCCGGCCGACTCGGCGTGCTCGGTGGCGGCGGCGAGTTCCGGCACCCCCATCGGGTTGGCCGACTCCTGACGTACCCAGCGCAGCCGCTCGGTGGCCTGGCCGAACTTCTCCAGGGCCAGGGCGAGCTGGGCCAGCGGGAACTCCTCGGCGGCGGCCCGTACCTGGGCTCCGACGTCCTCGACGATGGACACGACGCCCCGCTACAACGACGACACGTAGAGCTGTGCCTGTTCCACCGCGACGAGTGTCGCGGCGAGACATTCCTCCAGCTCCTGGCCGGCCTGGGTGAGGGAGGCCTGGGCCGCCTCGACGGTCTCGTGCCCGCTGCCCTCCAACGCCCCGGCGAGGGTCTGCTGCGCCTCGGAGAGTTTCTCCCCGGCGGCCTGCACGGCGCTCTGCCCGTCACCGATCTGTTGGAGGGCGATGTCGATCGCGGCCTTCAGCTCGGCGACGCTCGCCACGGTGACCTCCTGTGGGCGGGGAGATCTCCATTACAACGTATCCCCGACGGGGAGAGAACATCCGCCCTGTCGGTGTTGCTGCCCGGGTGTCCGGTTACTGCCCTGACGTGCGGGAAAGCGGTCGCGGGGTCCCGCAAGCAAGACGCCTGATCCCGTCGGCGGGACTGGGTGGGGGTGGTCCCGGACCCCGGACCGCCCCGGATCAGGAGGGCAACCAGCGGGGGCCGTACACCTCGGCGCCCAGCTCACCCACCCGGCCGCGCAGCTCCCGGTCGGCGGTGACCACCAGCCGACGCCGGTCCGGCGCGTCCCGGACCAGGTCGACGATGGTGTCGTCGCCCGAGCCGGGGGCCGCGACGGTGCGTACCCCGGCCACCCCCGGCACGTCGCGGGCCGCGCCCTCCACCACCAGCACCACCTCGACGGGCGCGGGCAGCTCCGGGGGTACGCCGGCGTCGGCCACCGGGACCAGCCGGTCGCGCAGCCGGGCCGCCGCGCCGGCCCGGTCGTGCCACCAGCCGTCCGGTCGGGAGCCGACCACGTTCGCACCGTCGACGATCAGCAGCGGGTTGGTGTCCATGCCCCCCACCCTGCCACCTGCGGGCGTTTGTCGGGGCGACCGTCGGGTAGCCACCGGCGATCGTGTCGCGCCTACGTGTCGCCCTCGGCGACCCTGCCGCGCCCGAGGAGCGGAGGACAGACATGATGGGACCCGGTGACTTCGGCTCCGACCCGTGGGACGAGTTCCTGGCCCGGTACTTCGGCCGGGGTGAGGGCGGACGCCGGCCGGCCCATCGGGTCGACATCACCCGGCTGATGACCGCCGACGCCCGGGAGATGCTGGCCGACGCGGCCCGCCGGGCCGCCCAGAAGCACAGCACCGACCTGGACACCGACCACCTGCTCTGGGCAGCGTTGCAGCGTGACCCGCTGCGGGACCTGGTCCGCCGCGCCGGTGCCGACCCGGACACCCTGGTCAACGCGCTCGGTGGCCGCGCCGACGGCGCCCCGGGCGGCGAGGTGCCACCCAACCTCTCCCTCACCCCGGCGGCGAAACGGGCGTTGCTCGACGCCCACCAGCTGTCCCGGGCGATGGGGGCGAACTACATCGGCCCCGAACACATCCTGATGGCGTTGCCGCTCAACCCCGAGTCGCCCGCCGGTCGGATGCTCGCCGCCGGCCGGATCCAGCCCGAGTCGCTCCAGGCGGCCGGCGCCGAACGCGGCCCGATGGCCGGCCCGAAACCCGACCGGGGCACCCCCACCCTCGACCAGTACGGCCAGGACCTCACCGACCTGGCCCGCAACGACCAGATCGACCCGGTGATCGGCCGCGCCGACGAGATCGAACAGGCCGTCGAGATCCTGTCGCGGCGCACCAAGAACAACCCGGTGCTCATCGGTGAGGCCGGCGTCGGCAAGACCGCCATCGTGGAGGGCCTGGCCGAGCGGATCTGCGACGGCGACGTGCCACAGACCCTGCTCGGCAAGCGGGTCGTCCAGCTCGACCTGGCCGGCCTGGTCGCCGGCACCCGCTACCGGGGCGACTTCGAGGAGCGGCTCAAGAAGGTGATCGACGAGATCCGGGCCCACCGGGACGAGTTGATCATCTTTCTGGACGAGATCCACACCCTGGTCGGCGCGGGCGGCGCCGGCAGCGAGGGCGGCATGGACGCCTCCAACATGCTCAAGCCGGCCCTGGCCCGCGGCGAGCTGCGGGTGATCGGGGCGACCACGCTTGACGAGTACCGGCGCAGCATCGAGAAGGACGCCGCCCTGGCCCGCCGGTTCCAACCGGTGCTGGTGCCCGAGCCCGACGTCGAGGACACCGTGGCCATCCTGCGCGGCCTGCGGGACCGCTACGAGGCCCACCACCAGGTCCGGTTCACCGACGAGGCGCTGGTCGCCGCCGCCGAACTGTCCGACCGGTACGTCACCGACCGGTTCCTGCCGGACAAGGCGATCGACCTGATCGACCAGGCCGGTGCGCGGGTACGGCTGCGCACCCGGACCCCCGCCTCGGACGTCCGGGAGTTGGAGCAGCAACTGGAGGACGTCCGCCGGGACAAGGAACAAGCCGTCGCCGACGAGCAGTACGAGAAGGCGTCCGCCCTGCGCGACCGGCTCGCCGAGGTGGAGGCGCAGATCGGGCGGGCCCGGGGCGACGGCGGGGACAGCCAGGTCCCGTCGGTCGACACCACGGAGATCGCCGAGGTGGTCTCCCGCTCCACCGGCATCCCGATCAGCCAACTCACCGAGGAGGAACGCGACCGGCTGCTGCGCCTGGAGGGGCACCTGCACCAGAAGGTGATCGGCCAGGACGACGCGGTCACCGCGATCGCCGAGGCGGTCCGCCGCTCGCGTACCGGGCTGGCCGACCCGAACCGGCCGATGGGCAGCTTCCTGTTCCTCGGCCCGACCGGCGTCGGCAAGACCGAACTGGCCCGCGCCCTGGCCGAGGCGCTGTTCGGGGAGGCCGACCGGATGGTCCGGGTGGACATGAGCGAGTTCCAGGAACGGCACACCGTGGCCCGGCTGGTCGGTGCGCCCCCCGGCTACGTCGGCTACGAGGAGGCCGGTCAGCTCACCGAGGCGGTACGCCGCCGCCCGTACGCGGTGGTGCTGCTCGACGAGATCGAGAAGGCCCACCCGGACGTGTTCAACATCCTGCTCCAGGTGCTCGACGACGGGCGGCTCACCGACAGCCAGGGCCGCACGGTCAACTTCAAGAACACCGTACTGATCATGACGAGCAACCTGGGTTCGGAGCTGATCACCGGTGCCCAGCGTACGGTCGGGTTCGGGGTCGGCGCGCAGGGCGACCAGCAGGAGGCCGACGAGCTGCGGGAGCGGCTGATGCGCCGGCTCCAGGAGAACTTCCGGCCGGAGTTCCTCAACCGGATCGACGAGACGATCATCTTCCAGCGGCTGGAGGCCGAGCAGCTACGCCAGATCACCGGCCTGCTGCTGGAGGAGACCCGGCGTCGGCTGCACGCCCAGGACATCCAGGTCGACGTCACGGCGGCCGGCACCGACTGGCTGGCCGAGCACGGCTACCAGCCGGAGTTCGGGGCCCGCCCGCTGCGCCGGGTGATCCAGCGGGAGGTGGACAACCGGCTGTCCCGGATGCTGCTGGAGAACCAGCTCTCACCAGGGCAGAAGGTCACCGTCGACGCGCGGGACGGGCAGCTCACCTTCGACGTGTCCGCCGGCGACCGCGACTACGCGCCCGCCACCACCTCGCATCCCCGATGACCGGAGGGCGGAGATGACCGAACCCGAGGAGACCGAGGAGTACGCCGAGCAGACCCCACCCATCCTCGCGGCCCCGACGGCGAACCCGGGGCGGGTCCAGGTGCCGCCGGAGGGACTCAAGCAGTGGACCGACGACGGGGACCCGGCACCACCCGGGGCACCGGAAGAGGAGGCGTGATGGCACGCGAACAGCGACTCGACCCCGAGGTGGAGGTGCTCTGGGAGGACTTCCACGCCGAGGTGAACGTCCCCTCCGAGCAGCTGCGGCAGTGGCTGCTGACCCGGGGGTCGGGGGAGGAGGCGTTCGGCCCCGACCCGGATCTCGACCTGCCCGAGCCCGGCCGGCAGATCCTGGCCGTGCTGCGCAAGCGCAAGGTCGACCTCACCCCGGCCGACGTGGCGGTGATGCGGACGGCGATCGACCGGATCCGGTCGTTGGTGGACGAGAAGCCCGGCGACGTCGACGACGAGTGGCGGTACGCCCTGCTCGACCTGGGCCACGACGTCCTCGTCGAACGCTGACCGGGACCGTCGCCCGCCGACCCGGTTCGGATGCCGACCCGGTCCGGCGGGCGGACCGGTCCGGCGGGGGCCGGGCGGCTCCGAAGGCTGGTCGACGATGGCGCGGGCACCCGGGACGCCGTCCCGGGTGCCCGCTCGTCGGTGGGCTACTCGGACCCGAGGCTGGGCAGTTGCAGGCCGGCGGCGTCGGCGGCGTCCTGCCGCTCGGCCCGGGTCTGCTCCTCCCGGGTGAGCAGCGTCGCGTACTCGGTGATGTCGGCCGGGTCGGGCACCTCGGGCAGGCGACGCAGGAACGTCTCGACGTCGCGGGCGGCAGCGGTGTGCGCGGTGGCCGCCCGGCGCAGCAGTTTCCGCTGGTCGGCGGCCGGATAGAGATCGGTCATGCAGGGCTGATACCCGTCGTCACGCCGTTCGCACCCGCCCGGCCGGGCGGGCCGTGCCGGTGTCCCGGGCCCCGAACTCGGGATGCCGCAGCAACCAGGCCAGGTAGTCGGGATGCGCGGCCAACGAATCGGTGTACGCGGCCACCGCGTCCTCCAGCACCGCCTCGGCGACCCGGGCCGCCGGGGATTCGGGGTGCCAGCCGAGCAGCAGCCGCCAGCGCAGCGGGATGCCCGCGAGCCGACGGGTCACCAGCCCGGCGACCGGACGGAAGGTGGCCTGGCACAACGCCACCGCCTCCCCGGCGTCGACCAGGTCCATGCAGCCGCGCACGTCGGTCTCGTACACCTTGCGGGGGGTGAACCCGGCGCGGGCGCACGCGGCGGCGAAGCAGTCGCCGAAGCAGCCGTCGCCCGGGGCGGCCACCCACTGCTCGTGGCGCAGTTCGGCCAGGCCGACCTCGTCCTGGCCGGCCGTCGGGTGGCCGGCGGGCAGCAGCACCAGCACCGGGTCGACCGCCACCTCCTGCCAGGTCAGGCCGAACTCCGCCGGTGGGGTGGCATCGCCGCAGATCCCGGTCAGTGCGAAGTCGAGCCGGCCACCGGCGACGAGGGCGGCCAACTCGTCGGCCGACCACGACGCGTAGGTGGTGATCTGGGCGTGCGGCTGCTCGGCGGCGAGCCGGTGCACCAGCCGGCCCAGGATGGGACTGTTCACCCCGCCGAAGCGGTACCGGCCGAGGGCGTCGTCGGCGCCGGCCAGTCGGGCCGCCTCGTCCTGTAGGCCCTTCATCGCCGGCAGCAGCACCCGGGCCCGGGACAGCACCAACTCTCCCAGGGCGGTCGGCCGGGCCCCCCGGCGGTCCCGTTCGAACAACGGACCGCCCAGCGTCCGCTCGATGCGCTGAAGCTGGGCGGTCAGGGCCGGCTGGGCCAGGCCGAGGGCGGACGCGGCCTTGGTCACGCTGCCCGTCTCGGCGATCGCGCAGACCACCCGCAGGTGGCGCAGCTCCAGATTCATATGGTGACGGTATGGCCACTCGTCGATAGACGGAAGGCCCTGAACGCAACCGGCTGGCCGAGCTGAACGGATCGGAGTCGACCGGTCACCGCCGCGCGCGGCGGGTGAGGTCGCTCAGCTGGGTACGCCGGCCGGTCACCGCGTCGCGGAGCTTGTCCACCACTCCGACGGCCGGCTCGACGATCCGGTTCCACGGCGGGGTGGCCGGGGTGCCCGGGTGCGGCCGGGTCGGGGCCGCCTCTTCGGCGATCTCCCACCGGTTGCCCAACCGGATCAGCTCGGCGTCGGTGGCCACCTCGCGCAGCGGGACGATGAGCGCGCCGACCGCGGTGACGTGCCGCCGGATCTGGACCACCACGTCGGCGAGCGTCGGGTCGTCCGGGCCGCGCAGGGCCTTCAGCACGGTGAGCAGCGCCGCGTCCGCCGCGATCTCCCGGTCCACCCGGGCCCCGGCGTCGGGCAGCGCGGCACGGGCGCTGGGCAGCAGGTACTGCTCCTCCGCCGACAGGTGCCGCGACACCGTGGCGGTGAGCACCTGGAGCACCTCCCGCCGACGCTCGACCGCCAGGGTGGGGTCGGTGACCTGCTCGACGAGGTCGAGCAGTTGCCGGTGCTCGGTGTCGGCGAGATCGGCCATGCTCCGCCCACCCGGGCGGTAGGCGTCGTCGGCGGCCGGGGGCAGCGGGGGCAGGGGAACGGCGGACATGACGCCCTCCTCGACGGGGCCGGCACGGGTCGCCGGCCGGTGCGACGGGCGAAACGGGGACGCCAGCGCCGGTACCCGTACCCGGTGACCGGCAAACCCCGGCGGCCGGTGCGGGCACCCCGGCCCAGGTCGTCCGGCGCTGTCGACCGGGCCGTCCGGCGCTGTCGACCGGGCCGTCCGGCGCTGTCGACCGGGCTCGGCGGCGCAGGCCGGCCCGGCCCGGCGGGTGGTCCCGGTGCGGTCGGCGGGGCGGGACGTGCCAGAGCCGGCCGGGCCGTTCGCGGCGGGACCGGCGACTGGTAGAAAGAGGCGATGACGAGCGATGCCGCCTCCGCCCCGCCCGATCCCACCGTCGAGGTCGTCGACCTCTGCCGTGACCTGCTGCGCATCGACACCACCAACACCGGTGACAACGCCACCAGTGCGGGGGAGCGCCGGGCCGTCGAGTACGTCGCGGAGAAGCTCGCCGAGGTCGGCGTGGCCGCCGAGATCCACGAGTCCGCGCCGGGCCGGGCCAACCTGGTCGCCCGCATCCCCGGCGTCGACCCGAGCCGGGACGCCCTGCTGGTGCACGGGCACCTGGACGTGGTGCCCGCCGACGCCGACGAGTGGTCGGTGCACCCGTTCTCCGGGGAGATCCGCGACGGCTACCTGTGGGGCCGGGGCGCGATCGACATGAAGGACTTCGACGCGATGGTCCTGGCGGTGGTACGCCACTGGCAGCGCACCGGTGTCCGTCCGCCCCGCGACATCGTGCTGGCCTACACCGCCGACGAGGAGGCGGGCAGCGACTACGGCGCGCACTTCCTCGTCCAGCAGCACCGGGACCTCTTCGACGGCTGCACCGAGGCGGTCGGGGAGGTCGGCGGCTTCTCCTACTCGATCAGCGACGCCCAGCGGCTCTATCTGATCGAGACGGCCGAGAAGGGGCTGGACTGGATGCGGTTGCACGCCAAGGGCCGCCCCGGGCACGGCTCGTTCGTCCACGACGACAACGCGGTCACCGCGCTGGCCGAGGCGGTCGCCCGGATCGGCCGGCACCGCTTCCCGATCACCGTCACCCCGACCGTCCGGGCCTTCCTGACGGAACTGTCCGACGTGCTCGGCGTCGAGCTGGACCCGGACGACCCGGAGACCGCCATCGCCAAGCTCGGCCCGATCGCCAACATCATCGGGGCGACCATCCGCAGCACCGCCAACCCGACCCGGCTCGCCGCCGGCTACAAGGACAACGTCATCCCCGGCCGGGCCACCGCCACCATCGACTGCCGCAGCCTGCCCGGCCAGTCGGAGCTGCTGGAACGGCAGCTGCGCGAGCTGGTCGGCCCGGACATCGAGATCGAGTACATCCAGCGGCAGCCGGCCCTGGAGACCACCTTCGACGGGGACCTGGTCGAGGCGATGTCGGCCGCCCTGCGCGCCGAGGACCCGGGGGCGCGGCCGGTGCCGTACATGCTCTCCGGTGGCACCGACGCCAAGGCGTTCGCGCAGCTCGGGATGCGCTGCTTCGGTTTCGCCCCGCTGCGGCTGCCGGCGGACCTCAACTTCTCGGCGTTGTTCCACGGCATCGACGAGCGGGTACCGGTGGACGGACTACAGTTCGGCGTGCGGGTGCTCGACCGGTTCCTCCGCAACTGCTGAGCAGCACCGGTGCCGCACCTTCCCCCATTTGTTGAAGGGACTGCCTCATGACCGACCAGCACGGTGAGCTGGACGCCGCCCTGGAGCGCGTGATCGACGCGGCCCGCGCCCACCTGACGGCCGTGCGTGCCGCCCAGGGGCGGATCGACGACGACGACGTGTGGCAGGCGTACGTGGCGTTGAACAACGCCTCCTTCGCCTACGACGAGCAGCTGCTCGACGCGTTCGGCGAGGTCACCCCCTGGGACGTGGAGTCGATCGACCCGGACGAGGCCGACGAGCGCTTCGGCGGCGCGGCCGAGGGCGCCGAGGCCACCGATCCGCACCCCCAGGTCATCTCGGTGCGGCAGCGCCGCGACTACCGGGTGCCCAGCGTCTCGGCGCTGCTGCGGGTCGCCGAGGTGGCCCGCCGGGAGGGCACCCCCGAGGACGACGAGCCGGCGCCGGTCGAGGGGGTCGGCGAGGCGGTGCTGGAGCTGTTGCAGAGCGGCGACGGTTCGCTCAGCGCCCTGGACGTGCCGGAGCTGGAGCCGCTGGACGGCGTGGTGATGGTCAGCGAGGTGGGCACCCCGGTCGACCTGGAGTCGTTCGACGACGACGACCCGGTGGGCCCGTTCTCCCCGGCCGCCGACGACCGGCTGGTGGGCCGGCTCGACGAGCACCCGTTCCTCGACGAGGACGACCACGACCACGCCGGGCACCAGCACTAGGTGTCGGGCGTGCCGGCCCGGGCTCATCTGACCCGGGCCGGCACGGTGTCCCTCCGCACCCGCCGCGTCGGTGCCGACGGCCAGCCTTCGGTGCCGACGGCCAGCCTTCGGTGCCGACGGCCAGCCTTCGGTGCCGGCGGCCAGCCTTCGGTGCCGGAGGGCACTGCCGGGTGCCGGTGGCCTCTGCCGGTGCCGGTGGTCAGTAGGACAGGCCCGGCTGCGGCTGGCTGACCCGGCGGCGACGCAGCACCACCTTGCGGGTGCCGTCGCGGAACAGTTGCACCCGGGCCAGCTCCCAGCCGGAGAACTCGGCCTGGATGGCCAGCTGCGCCGCAGCGGTCAACCGGTCGACGTTCGGCGGCAACCGCAACGGCGCGTATTCGTAGTCCATGGCATCCATGCTGCCCAGCCCGGCGGCCGGGCGCCACCCCCCGCGCGGTGCGCCGCGCCACCACCGGGGGTGACCCCGCCCCCGTCGACCCGGCCCGTCAGGTCCGCCCGTCGGCCCGGACCGTCAGGTCGCCCTGCTGCGCTCAGCCCCACCCGTCACCCCGACACACAGTCGGTCGCCCCGTGCTGCCAGGAATGGTCGTAGCGGCCGGCGATCCGCTCGATGAACTCCTCGACCGCCCGCTCGTCGAGGGTGTCCAGCCGGTCCAGCCGCTGCCAGCCGGTCAACCCGATGCCGTGACCCAGCGGTGGGTAGGGGGCCACCACCACGTCACGGGGATGCCGGCGGCCGAGCCGCTCCAGCTTCTCGACATCGCCGGGCGGGACGTCCGGGGCGTACTGCACCAGCACGTGGCCGTGTTCCAGCGCGTGCACCTGGAGTTCCTCCGGCACCGCGTCGCGGTAGATGCCCGGCACCACCACCCGGGGCGAGTGCGGCCCCGACGTCGGCGGGAGCGTCCGGTACGGCTCGTGCGGCGCCCCCTCGTACGCGATGTGCCGGTCGCCCTCGAACGGTTGCGCGGTGCCGGGCAGCCGGTCGCAGGGCAGCGCGGTGTCCCCGCCGACCAGGTTGATCAACACCCCCACCCCGAGGCTGGACATGGTCGCCACACTGAGCACGGTGACCACCACGCTGACCACCGGGCCGAGCCATCTGCGGTTCACGTGGCCAACCTTCCGGCGCGGTAACGATTACGCACGATCACCCCGAGTGGAAGCAGAATGTTGAGCGAGGCGAAAGCCGCCAGCGCAATTCCCTCCCACCAGTAGGCACTGCCGAACGGTGCGCCGGTCAGCACCCCGGCGGCCCACCCCAGGGTCACTTTCGCCCCCGGTAGCAGAAAATGGATGGCGAACCAGAGCATCCAGATTACTCCGGCGACATACAACAATCGGTACCAGCGGGACACCCGCAGATCCCGGGCGTGTGCGTCACGCAGCACGGCGCGTTCGGCCGGGGTCAACCGGCGAATCCATTTCTTGACGCTGAGCCGGGTCACCTCGTGCAGGTTGCGGCAGCCGGTCGCGGTGGCCATCACCAGGTACATGTCGGTGCGCAGATAGGCAAGCGTCTGGAAGGCCAGCTTGACGGCCTGACTGAACACCACCATGGCGAGGAACCGCACCATCCCCGGCGGCAGTTCCAGCCAGCCCCGCGACCAGGCGAACCGTGGGGCGACGGCGGCGAACAGCAGGATCCCGTCGATGGCCATACCGGCGAGGAACGGGCCGTAGCGGCGTTCCGGCGGCAACGCCCAGAGCCCGGTCAGGTCGGTCTCCAGCACCGGGAAGATTCCCCGGCGTTCCAACCGCAGCTGCGACCGTACGCCGACGGCCGCCCCGGCGAACGCGTGCCACGCCTCGTGCACCACCGTGAGCAGGGCCACCGTGACATTGGTGATCAGCAGGCTGAGCACCACGTCGGGAAAGATGAAGGTGTCCTCGTAGGTGGGCAGCAGCGACGGCTCGGCGACGAACATCGCCAGGGTGGCCAGCAACGCGCCGACGTAGATCGTCCAGGCCACCCGGCCGAACAACGGCCGGACCAGCCGGGCCGGGATGCGCGACACCGACCAGGGTCGGGCCGGTGCCGGTGGCGGCCCCTCCTGCACCCGGATGATGCCCGCTTCGACCAGCACCTCGACGAAGTCCAACGCGTCGACCGGTTCACCGGTCTCGCGTTCCACCTCGTCGGCGGCCTCGGCGACGGTCCGGCCGGCGGCGAACAGCGCCACCAGCCGCGCCCCCACCTCGGGCACCACCACGAAGTTTCCGCTGGCCAGGTCGCCGACGACGTACTCGTCGTCCTCCTCCTGGCGGACCACCAGGTGGGTCACCGGAGGGTGGCTGTCCAACCCGAGCACGGTCACCGTTCCTCCTGGAACCAGCCGCAGGTGTCGCACTTCACGCCGGGCCGGGGATTGACCACGTAGTGATAGGTCAGGTCGGTCAGGCTCAGGTGGAACATCCGGCCCCGGGTGGTCGTCGGGATGCCGGCGAGGTGGTAGACGACGTCGAGGGCGGCCAGGTGCCCGGTCAGGTTGGCGGTGGGGGCGATCACCGCGTGCCCGGTGAATCCGAACAGCTCCTCCGGCTCGGTGCCGTGCTCCTCACGCAGCCGGTCGGTGACGCTCGGCAGGCACGCCTCGCAGCAGGTCTGACCGGGCACGAAGAGACCGATCACCGCCATCGGGCCGGCGTACTGGGCGAGCATCCAGGGGGTGCCGGTGGCCAGGGCCGCCCGGTTGGTCCACTCCCGGATGGCGTGCCGGGGCTGGTCGGCGCAGAGCACCAGCAGGTCGCGGTCGCGCATCAACGCCGCCACGTCCGCCGTCGAGTCGACCCGGGCCTCCTCGCCGGTCACCGTGACGTGGGAGTTCATCAGGCGCAGCCGGGCCACCGCGGTGTCCACCTTGGCGGCGCCGATGTCGTCCTCGGTGTAGAGCAGTTGCCGGGTCAGGTTGCCCGTCTCGACCACGTCGAAGTCGACGCAGTGCACCGTGCCCACCCCGGCGGCCACCAGCGAGGCGGCCACCGCCGAACCGGAGCCGCCGAGCCCCAGCACCACCACCCGGCCCGCCTTGAGCCGGGCCTGCACCTCGTAGCGGGAGGTACGCGGGGTGAGATCCACCCAGGCGTGGTAGGTGAACGCCCGGTCGTAGCGGTCGATCTCCGCCGGGCTCAGCTCGGGCGGGGGCGGCGCGGCGGCGTCCTCCACGTACCCGGCGTCGATGATCGTCTCCAGCGCGTCGGTCGCCTCGTCGGCCGTCATCTCCGGGTGCCCGGCGAGCAGCGCCGCGACGATCTCGGCCCGGGTGCGGGTGCCGTCCATCAGACCGAGCAGCGCCCAGAGGCTGCCGTCCTCGTCGTCGATCTCCGCGCCGATCCCCAGCTGCCGACCACCGATGTTGATCAGGGTCGGGCGGAGCCGTACCGGCTTGTGGATGCCCTTGATCCGGGGCCGCTGCATCGGGCGAAGACCTCCTGGAAGATGGCCGGCCGGGGCGCGGCACGCCGCGCCCCGGCCGAAACGGGGTGGGTCAGCCGCAGACGTCGTTGCGGCAGCCCGGCTCGCTGATGATGGCGACGGTGGTCTCGAGCCGCTCGAGCTTGCGCACGACGACCTTGGCGGGCTTGCGCTTGACGTCGGTCTTACGGTCCACGGGTCCTCCAACGAAATGGGAGAAACGACGCGGCGGGGGTCGCTCGCGCCGCAATCATTAGAGCACCGCCATTGGTTCGCCACAATGTTTTCGGGGGCCGGATCAGGTGGCCCGCGAGGGCGGTAATCCCTTTTCGGGCAGGGCCGCCGGAAAGCGGACGAACAAAGCCGGGCCAAAAGCGCGCCAGGGGCGTCGAAGTCCGCCTATTCGGGCGGAACACACACCAGCGGGTGGATCGAATTATGGGGGTGTGACAGTTGGTAAAGGATGATCGGCGGAATTGACGGGCTCCGGTGCGCTTTTGGGGCGTTCCGCTACCTTGTGCGGGGTCGCCGCCGGGGCCCGCTGCGGCCGGACTGCCACACCGTCGGCCCGCTGCGGGCACGGCAGCCGCCCGGCCGGCGTGAACGGGCGAGGACGGTCCGACGCCCGTCGGGGCACGGCGACGGCCCCACCGGCGTCCGGTGGCGGGCCGGGGTCAGCCTTCCGCGTTCCGGCACCGGGACGGTCCGGGTCAGCCCCCGCTCCGGTGCGGGCGGGTCAGCCCTCGCGTTCCGGGTAGCCGGCCGGCACGGCGGACACGTCGTCCAGGGCCGTGGTGATCTCCTCCGGCAGGGTCATCCGTTCCACCTGCAACGCGCCGAGCAGCTGGCCGACCGTGCGGGCACCGAGGATCGGCGCCGTCACCCCCGGCCGGTCCCGGATCCAGGCCAGCGCCACCTCCAGCGGCGACACGCCCAGCCCGCCCGCG
The DNA here is from genome assembly GCF_040678915.1 of Micromonospora sp. NPDC049257. Classification (NCBI taxonomy): domain Bacteria; kingdom Bacillati; phylum Actinomycetota; class Actinomycetes; order Micromonosporales; family Micromonosporaceae; genus Micromonospora; species Micromonospora sp. NPDC049257. The sequence goes on along the minus strand of NZ_JBFAQU010000004.1, from coordinate 185,951 downwards.
GCGATGCTCACCGCCTCGACGATGCTGGAGCAGCGCGGCTCCAGGTAGGTGGCGACGAACGGCTCGAAGTGCGCCGAGGCGGCCCGGGAGTCCGCCGGGCGGCCGTTGCGGTACTTGCCGGTCAGCACCCCCCGCCCCAGTGGCGACCACGGCAGCACGCCCAGGCCCAGCGCGGCGCAGGCCGGCAGCACCTCCCGCTCCACCCCCCGCTCCAGCAGTGAGTACTCCATCTGGGTGGCGACCACCGGGGCCCGCCCCGGCCAGGCGGCCTGCCAGGCGGCGGCGCGGGCGGTCTGCCAGCCGGAGAAGTTCGACACCCCGACGTAGCGGACCCGGCCGGAAGCCACCGCGTGGTCCAACGCGGCGAGGGTCTCCTCCAACGGGGTGTCCGGGTCGTAGCCGTGCACCTGCCACAGGTCGACGTGGTCGGTGCCGAGCCGGCGCAGCGAGCCGTCCAGCGTCCGCAGCAGGTGCCCCCGGGAGCCGTCGCGCCGTCGGCCGCTGCCCGGCCGCAGACCCGCCTTGGTGGCGATCAGCACGTCCTCCCGGGGGACCAGGGTGCCCAGCAGCGAGCCGAGCACCGACTCGGCGTCCCCGTCGGCGAACACGTCGGCGGTGTCGACCAGGTTGCCGCCCGCGTCGAGGAAACTCTTCAGCTGGGCCGCCGCGTCGTCGGCGTCGGTGTCCCGGCCCCAGGTCATGGTGCCGAGCGCGAGCCGGGAAACCGCCAGCCCGCTTCGGCCGAGCGGTCGCTGTTGCATGGGTGAACCTTATTTCGAACCCGGCGCAACCGATATCCTTGCTCCCGGCATCTCTGCCTGTCGGGTCGCCGATCCGACCGTCACCGCCGCCCCCGGTGGCGCGTTGTGCACCCGATGCGCCGATCCGGTCGCTGGTTGTCGACCCCGCCCACCCGCCGCTGCCCGTCCGACGTGGGCCGCCCGTCGCCACCCCGTCCGACGTCGGTCGCCCGGCCGACCCGCCCGGCCGTCACCGCCCGTCCCGCACCGGTCTACGTCGGCGTACCCGCGACCGGCTCGGCCCGACCGGCTCGGCCCGCCGGTGTCGGCGGACGCGGTGCCCGGGGGTGAGCCGGTCTCCGACGGGACCCATGGCATTGCGTAACCTGATGCGACCTGTGGTGCGGGATGGGGAGGATCAGTGCGACTCGGGCTCAGCCTCGGATATCAGACAGCGTGGAGCATGCCGGCGGACCACCTGGCGCTCGCCCAGGAAGCGGACCGCCTCGGCTACTCGGTGGTGTGGGCGGCGGAGGCGTACGGCTCGGACTCCCCGAGCATGCTGGCCTGGATGGCCGGCCAGACCCAGCGGATCGACGTGGGCAGCGCGGTGATGCAGATCCCCGCCCGTACCCCGGCGATGACCGCGATGACCGCGGCGACCATCGACGCCCTCTCCGGCGGCCGGTTCCGGCTCGGCCTGGGCGTCTCCGGCCCGCAGGTCTCCGAGGGCTGGCACGGCGTCCGGTTCGCCAAGCCGCTCGCCCGCACCCGCGAGTACGTCGACATCGTGAAGCTGGCGGTGGCCCGCAAGGAGGTCGCCTACGCCGGTGAGCACTACACGCTGCCGCTGCCCGACGGCCCCGGCAAGGCGCTGCGACTGGGTTTCCACCCGCCACGCGAGCACATCCCGATCTACCTGGCCGCCGTCGGCCCCAAGAACCTGGAACTGGCCGGTGAGATCGCCGACGGCTGGCTGGCGGTCTTCTACGCCCCCGAGTTCGCCGAGGAGCAGCTCGCCTCGGTGCGGGCCGGACGGGCGAAGGCGGGCAGGGAGCTGGCCGGCTTCGACGTGGTGCCGTCGGTGCCGGTGGTGGTCGGCGACGACGTGGCCTCCTGCGCCGAGCTGGTCCGCTGGTACGCCGCCCTCTACGTCGGCGGGATGGGCAGCCGGCAGCAGAACTTCTACAACCAGCTGGCCACCCGGATGGGCTACGGCGACGCCGCCCGGCAGGTCCAGGATCTCTACCTGGCCCGGCAGCAGCGGGACGCGGCGGCGGCGGTGCCGATGGAGTTCATCGACCGCACCTCGCTGCTCGGCCCCAAGGAACGCATCGCCGAGCGGATGCGGGAGTACGCGGCCGCCGGGGTGACCACCCTGTCGGTCACCCTGTTCGTGGCCGACCGGGACAGCGGCGTGCAGACCCTGCGTACCGTCGCCGAGGCCCTCGACCTCTCGGGAGTCGGCGAGTGACCTGGGTCGAGGCCATCGTCCTGGGCATCGTCCAGGGGCTCACCGAGTTTCTTCCGGTGAGTTCGTCGGGGCATCTGCGGATCACCTCGGCGATCTTCTTCGACCGGGACGCGGGCGCGTCCTTCACCGCGGTGACCCAGCTGGGCACCGAGGCGGCCGTGCTCATCTACTTCGCCAAGGACATCTGGCGGATCACCCGGACCTGGCTGGTCGGCATCCGGGACGCCTCGGTCCGCTCCAGCCTCGACTACCGGATGGGCTGGTACGTGATCGTCGGTTCGATCCCGATCGGGCTGTTCGGTTTCCTGTTCAAGGACCAGATCCGCACCGCCGGGCGCAACCTGTGGGTGGTCTCCACCACGTTGATCGTCTTCGCCTTCGTGCTGGCCTTCGCCGAGTACTGGGGCCGGCAGACCCGTACCCTGGCGAACTTCCGGATGCGCGACGGCATCGTGATGGGCTTCGCCCAGGCCATGGCGCTGGTCCCCGGCGTGTCCCGCTCCGGCGGCACGCTCACCGCCGGCCTGTTGCTCAACCTGACCCGGGAGGCCGCCGCGCGGTACTCGTTCCTGCTGGCCATCCCGGCGGTGGTGATGTCCGGCATCTTCAGCGTCGGGGACGTCTTCGAGCCGGCCGCGCCGGGCACCTCGGTGCCCTCGGTGGCGCAGATGGTGGTCGCCACGATCATCGCCTTCGGCATCGGCTACGCGGCCATCGCCTGGCTGCTGCGCTATGTGGCGCACCACACCCTCTACGTCTTCGTCCTCTACCGGGTGGCGCTCGGCACCCTGGTACTGGCGCTGCTGCTCACCGGCACGATCAGCGCCACCTGACCCGACGCCGGCCCGCCGGACCCGACGGCCCCCGACACCACCAGCCGGTGTCGGGGGCCGTCGCCGTGCCACCTGCCCCTAGGGTGGGGGCGTGGCGACCCTTCTGCTTCTGCGACACGGCCGGACGACCGCGAACGCCGACGGCGGGCTGGCCGGCCGGCAGCCGGTCGAGCTGGACGACACCGGGCGGGCCCAGTCGGCCGCGGTCGGCGAGCGGCTTCGTGGCCTGCCGTTGGCGGCGGTGGTCACCAGTCCGCTGATCCGCTGCCGGCAGACCCTCGACCTGGCGCTCCCGCAGGCCGCGCCGGTGGTCGAGGAGGGGCTGATCGAGTGCGGCTACGGCGCCTGGGAGGGGCAGCCGTTGAAGAAGCTCGCCAAGGAGAAGCTCTGGCCGGTGGTGCAGCAGCATCCCAGCGCGGCCGTCTTCCCCGACGGGGAGTCGATGGCGCAGATGTCCGCGCGCGCGGTCGCCGCGGTGCGGGCCTGGGACGCCCGGGTCACCGCCGAGCACGGGCCGGAGGCGGTCTGGCTGGCGTGCAGTCACGGCGATGTGATCAAGGCCATCGTGGCCGACGCCCTCGGGGTGCACCTGGACCTGTTCCAACGCATCGTCGCCGACCCGGCCTCGGTCACCGCGATCCGCTACACCTCGCTGCGGCCGTTCCTGGTCCGGCTCAACGACACCGGCGGTGACCTGGCCGCACTGGTGCCGCCGCCGGCCCGGCGGCGGCGTCGGGCGACCCGACCGGCCGACTCCGACGCGGCCGTCGGCGGGGGTGCGGGGACCGCCGGCTGAGCCGGCGGTCCGACGTCGCACCCGGGTCGCGCCGTTTCGCCCTCGGCTGATTCGGCGTCGGTGCCTTGCGCGACCGTTCCACGCTCCGGATAGGGTCGTGGGTATGACCCACCAGGTGCACGCCTTCGAGCCGCCGGAGCGGTTCGTCGCCGGGACCGTCGGGCCACCGGGGGAGCGCACGTTCTTCCTCCAGGCCCGCGGTGGCGGTCGGCTGGTCAGCGTCGCGCTGGAGAAGGTGCAGGTCTCCCTGCTCGCCGAAAAGCTGGAGGAGCTCCTCTCCGAGGCGCAGCGCCGGTTCGGTGTCGAGCTGCCGGAGGCGCCCGTGGCCGTGGGTGACAACGACCCGTTGGACAACCCGGTCGACGAGGAGTTCCGGGTCGGCACCCTCGGGTTGGCCTTCGACGTGGACTCCGCCACCGTGGTGATCGAGGCGATCGCCGCCGGTGAGGGGGAGGCCGAGGTCGAGTTGGGCGACGACGACGAGGCCGACGAGGACGACGACGAGGAGCCGGACGAGGACCTCGACCGGCTGCGGGTGCGGCTGACCCCCGAGGCGACCCGCGAGTTCATCGAACGGGCCCGCCGGGTGGTCAACGCCGGCCGTCCGCCCTGCCCGCTGTGCGGGCAGCCGCTCGACCCGGCCGGGCACCTCTGCCCCCGGCACAACGGCTACCACCGGTGACCTCGTCGGAGGTGCGGCGTCAGGACGCCGACGCCGCGCTCCGGCTGCTGTGCGACGGTGAACTGGAGCTGGAGGGGCGGCTGGTCGACGCCTCCAACACCACCCTGCGGGCGATCCTGACCCTGGACGGCCGGACGGCCCGGTGCGTCTACAAGCCGGTGCGCGGCGAGCGCCCGCTCTGGGACTTTCCCGACGGCACCCTCGCCGGCCGGGAGGTCTCCGCCTACCTGGTCTCCCGGGCCACCGGCTGGGACCTGGTCCCGCCGACGGTGCTGCGGGACGGGCCGCTCGGGCCGGGGTCGTGTCAGCTCTGGATCGACGAGCCGGACGACGCCGATCCGCTGGTCGGGTTCGTGCCGGCCGAGGCGGTGCCGCCACGCTGGTTCCCGGTGGCCGCCGCCCGCGACGACGACGGGGCGGCGTACGCCCTGGCCCACGCGGACGATCCCCGGTTGGCCCGGCTGGCGGTGCTCGACGCGGTGCTCAACAACGCCGACCGCAAGGGCGGGCACGTGCTGGCCGGCGCGGACGACCGCATCTACGGGGTGGACCACGGGGTCTGCTTCCACGTCGAGGACAAGCTGCGGACCGTCCTGTGGGGGTGGGCGGGCCGCCAGCTCCCGGCGGATGCGGTGCAGGTGCTCGACGCCCTCGCCGGGCAGCTTGCCGGCGAGTTGGGTGAGGAGTTGGCGGAGCACCTGACCCTCGGCGAGGTCGCCGAGGTGGGGGCCCGGGTGGGGCGGTTGCGGGACACCGGTCGTTTCCCGTTGCCGCCGCAGGAGTGGCCGGCGATGCCCTGGCCGCCCATGTGAGCCGTTGTCGTGTTGATCACCCGGGCGACCGTGCCCGGCGGCGGGACGGCTCGTTAGGCTGACGGTCATGGAGTCTTGGGCGGGACACGAGGTGCCACGGCTGCCGGGCGACGGCGGGCCACTGAGCTTGTACGACTCGGCGCGGCGCGGTGTCCACCCGAGCAGCCCTGCCGGCCCGGCCACCATGTACGTCTGTGGCATCACCCCGTACGACGCCACCCACCTGGGGCACGCCGCCACCATGATCACCTTTGATCTGGTGCAGCGGATGTGGCGTGACGCCGGTCTGACCGTCCGGTATGTGCAGAACGTCACCGACATCGACGACCCGCTGCTGGAACGCGCCGAGCGTGACGGGGAGGACTGGAAGGTCCTGGCGATGCGGGAGACCGCGTTGTTCCGCGAGGACATGGAGGCGTTGCGGATCATCCCGCCGGCGTACTACGTCGGCGCGGTCGAGTCGATCCCGGACATCGCCGACCGGGTGCAGGAGTTGCTCAAGGGCGGTGCCGCCTACCGGCTCGACGACGGCACCGGCGACGTCTACTTCGACATCGCTGCCGCCCCCGCGTTCGGCTACGAGTCGAACCTGACCCGGGAGCAGATGCTGGAGATCTTCCCGGAGCGCGGTGGCGACCCGGAACGGGCCGGCAAGCGCGACCCGCTCGACCCGTTGCTGTGGCGCGGCGCGCGCGACGGCGAGCCGTCCTGGCCGGGCGGTGAGCTGGGCCCGGGGCGGCCCGGCTGGCACATCGAGTGCACCGTGATCGCGCTCAACCTGCTCGGTGACCGGCTCGACGTGCAGGGTGGCGGCAACGACCTGATCTTCCCGCACCACGAGTGCTCCGCCGCGCACGCGGAGCGGCTCACCGGCACCGCCCCCTTCGCCGACCACTACGTGCACGCCGGCATGATCGGCCTGGACGGCGAGAAGATGTCGAAGTCCAAGGGCAACCTGGTCTTCGTCTCCCGGCTGCGCGCCGACCAGGTGGATCCGATGGCCGTCCGGCTCGGCCTGATGTCCGGGCACTACCGGACCGACCGGGCCTGGACCGACGACGTGCTGACCGCCGCGCAGGAGCGGCTGGACCGGTGGCGGCGGGCCGCTACCGCGCCGTCCGGGCCGTCCGGCGCGGCCTTCCTCGCCGGGGTACGCGAGCGCCTCGGCGCCGACCTGGACACCCCTGGCGCACTCGCCCTGGCCGACGGCTGGGCGGATGCGGCGCTGGCCGGCACCACCGACGACCCGCAGGCCCCCGCCCTCTTCGCCACCACCGTCGACGCCCTGCTCGGCATCCGCCTCTAACCCCACCCGCCCCGACCACGGCACGGCCCCCGGCCGGACTCCGCGTGGCCCCGTCCGGCTCGTCGATCATGGAGTTGTGGTGGGGTTGAGCCCCGTTGCGGGGTTGCGGGGCGGGTTGGCGCAGCGCGACCCGCGTCTGGGTCTGCACCACGCCGCAGCTCTTCTTGAGCCGACGCAGCAACGCGTCCAGGGCGGCGGTGTCCCGTAGCCGGGCCCGCAGCAGATAGTCGTACGGCCCGGTCATGTGCACCGCGTCGACGATCTGCTCGATCGGGGCGATGGCATCGACGAACGCCTCGTAGTCGGTCCCGGCGTCGTCCGGGAGGGGATGCTGCGTGGCCACCGCAGTGGCCTGGCCGCCGCTTCCGGCGTCGCTACCGTCGACACCCTCTACTGCCTCGGCGCGCTGCTGACCGGGGCGGCGCTCGCGCCGGTGATCGCCTCGTGGGGCGACGCCCCCCGCTATCTGTCCGGGTTGGTGATCGTCGGGCTGGGCTGCCACCAACTGGTCACCCTGCGCCGCGCCCCGGCACGCCCCGCCGGTGCCGGAGCCGAGCGGAACGCCAGCGGCGGAGCCCGCCGGGACGGTGCCGGTGCCGAGCGGAACGCCACCGGTGGAGCCCCCGGGGACGGGACCGGTGCCGAGCGGAACGCCACCGGCGAGGCCTGGCGGAACGGCACCGGTGGAGCCCTGCGGGACCGGGCCGGTGCCGAGCGGAACGGCGGCGGTGGGGAGCGTCCGGCCCGGACCGCCGCCGGACCGGTCTACGTCCGCTTCGTGCTCCTCACTGCGGTCAACCCGTTGACCCTGGTGTACTTCTTCGCCCTGGCCGGGACGGTGAACGCCGTGCCGGGCAGTTGGACGGGGCCCGGGGTGTTCGTCGTCGCTGCCGGGCTGGCCTCCCTGCTGTGGCAGACCGGCCTCGCCGCGATCGGCGCGGCCCTGGGCGCCACCGTCCCGGTACGGGTCGCCGACCTGCTCGGGGTGGTCGCCTCCCTGATCGTCGTCGCGCTTGGGGCGGCCGTCGTCGTGGTCACCGCCGTCACCTGAGGCACGGCTGGCCCCGTGCGCCCGGTGCCGTCCCGCGAGCCGCGCCACCCCTGCCCGGCCTGCGGTACTGCCGCCCGGCCCCCGCGCGGTGCTGCCCGGCCGTGCGGGGGCCGGGACGGCGGGCGGTGCCCGGGCGGGATCAGCCGAGGACCAGGCCGGGGTCGGGGTCGGGGTCCGGCGCGGGGGCGGGGATCTGGTACTCCTCGGTCAGCGTGGTCATCGGGCCGGGCCAGGTGGCCTGGGCGACCTCGATCGGCTTACGGTGGGCGTCGTAGGCGACGTGCAGCAGGTGCAGCACGGGCGTGTCGGGGCGGATCTGGAGGGTCTCCGCCTCCTCCCGGCTGGGCTGGCGGGCGCTGATGGTGTCGGCGGCGGTGGTGTACCGCCGGCCGGTCGCCTCCTCGGCCTCCTGGTAGAGCGGTCGACCGAATGCCTCTGCCCGTTCCAGGGAGGTGCCGGCGGTGTCCTTCGGCAGGAACCACGACGCGCCCACCTCCACCGGGGACTCGTCGGTGCGTACCAGGTGCCGGCGGCAGAGCAGTTCGGTGCCGTCGGGGATCCCGAACGCGTCGGCCACCTCGGGCGGGGCGGGTGCCCGACCGACGGAGACGAGCTGCTGGCGGTACCGGGCGGCGAGGTCGGCGTGGTAGCCCCGGAAGCCGCCGTACCGGCCCCGGGAGAGCCGGTTGAGTCGCCGCCGGGTGCCCCGCACGTACGTACCGGAGCCGGGTTTGGTGATCAGGATGCCCTCGACCCGCAGCTGGTCGATGGCGCGCTGCACGGTCTGCTTCGCGACCCCGAACAGCTCGGCGATGGCCGGGATGGATGGCAGCCGCTCGCCCGGCCCCCAGTCGCCCCGGCGCACCTGGGCCTTGAGCTGCGCGGCGATCTGCCGGTGCGGGAACTCGGCGGTCCCCGGGTTGATCTGCACGCCCGCCTCCTCCTGACAGCTAGGTTCCTAGGATGCCCTAGAGGACGTGACGACGCCACCCCGGACACGCCGAAAGGCCCCGGACGCCGCGACGTCCGGGGCCTTTCGAAGACAACTGCCAGAAACCCGAAAGATGACTACCAGGAATGCGAAGAACTACTACCAGGAGCCGGCGGTGGGGCCGGCGGAGCCACCCCGGCGGCGCAGGTACTTCTCGAACTCCTGGGCGATCTCGTCACCGGTCAACGGCGTGATGCCCGCGTCACCGACCCGTTCCTCCAGCTCGCGGACGTACTCACCCAGCTCGGCGTCCTGCTCGGCGGCGCTGCGGACCCGCTGCTCCCACTCGGCGGCCTCCTCGGCCAGGTCGGCCATCGGGACCGGCAGGTCGAGCACCTCCTCCACCCGGTGCAGCAGGGCGAGGGTGGCCTTCGGGCAGGGCGGGTTGTTGGCGTAGTGCGGCACGTGCACCCAGAACGACACCGCGTCGACCTCGGCCCGGGTGCAGGCGTCCTGGAGCACCCCGACGATGCCGGTGGGCCCGTCGTAGCGGGTGGGGGTGAGCTGGTAGCGCTGGGCAGCCTGGGCGTCGGAGGCGCTGCCGCTGATCGGCAACGGCCGGGTGTACGGCACGTCGGCCAGCAACGCGCCCAACAGCACCACCCGCTCGACCTCCAGGCTGTGGCAGATCTCCAGCACCTGCTCGCAGAAGGTGCGCCAGCGCATGCTCGGCTCGATGCCCCGGATCAGCACCACGTCGCGTTCGGTGCCCTCGGGGCTGGCCACCACGAACTTGGTGGTGGGCCACTCCACCCGGCGGGTCTCGCCGTCGGACATCGTGATCGTCGGCCGACTGACCTGGAAGTCGTAGAACTCCTCCGGGTCGATCTCGGTGATCTGCCGGGCCTGCCAGACCTGCTCCAGGTGTTCCACGGCGGCGGTGGAGGCGTCCGCGGCGTCGTTCCACCCCTCGAAGGCGGCGATCGCCACCGGGGACCGCAACACCGGCAGCCCGTCGAACTCGGTCACGCCGTCACCTCGCCCCGCTCGTCGCCGACGGTGCCGGGGGTCGACCCGGTCACCCGCCCGCCGTGCACGGTGGCGTCCCTGATGTCCTTCACGTCCGCCAGCCTACGTCCCGGCGCGGCGCGTGGCCCGTCGGCCGCGCCGGTCCGCCGACCCACCCCGCCCCCGAACCGGTACGAACCGACCCGATGAGCGGATGGACACATAGTGGGACGGGGCCGGGCGTCGACAATCGTCGGGATCCTCGCACTAACCTGAACCTGTGCGGACTTCGTTGCGGGATGTGCTGGCCGACCGGATCCTCATCGCCGATGGCGCGATGGGGACGATGCTCCAGGCGGCTGACCTGAGCCTCGACGACTTCGAGGGGCTGGAGGGTTGCAACGAGATCCTCAACGTGACCCGCCCCGACGTGGTCCGCGGTGTGCACGAGGAATACCTGGCGGCCGGCGCGGACTGTGTCGAGACGAACACGTTCGGTGCCAACCTCGCCAACCTCGCCGAGTACGACATCCCGGAGCGCATCCGGGAGCTGTCGGAGGCCGGCGCACGGATCGCCCGGGAGGCCGCCGACGCGTACACCACGGCCGAGCGGCCCCGCTTCGTGCTCGGCTCGATCGGCCCCGGCACCAAGCTGCCCACCCTCGGCCACGCCCCCTACGCGACGCTGCGGGACGCCTACCAGGAGAACGCCGCCGGGCTTATCGCCGGCGGGTCGGACGCGTTGATCATCGAGACCTGCCAGGACCTGTTGCAGGTCAAGGCGGCCGTGGTCGGGTCCAAGCGGGCGATGGCCGAGCTGGGCCAGCAGGTGCCGATCATCTGTCACGTCGCGGTGGAGACCACCGGCACGATGCTGGTGGGCAGCGAGATCGGGGCGGCGCTGGCGGCCATCGAGCCGCTCGGGGTGGACCTGATCGGGCTGAACTGCTCGACCGGCCCGGCCGAGATGGGTGAGCACCTGCGCTACCTGTCGCAGCACTCCCGGATCCCGCTGTCGGTGATGCCCAACGCCGGCCTGCCGGTGCTGACCGCCGACGGGGCGTACTTCCCGCTGACCCCGGTGGAGCTGGCCGACGCCCTGGAGCGGTTCGTCGGCGAGTACGGCGTCGGGCTGATCGGTGGCTGCTGCGGCACCACCCCGGAGCACATCCGGGCGCTGGCCGAGCGGCTGCACGACGCGTCCCCGGCACCCCGGGAGCCCCGGCATGAGCCGGGCGTCTCGTCGATCTACCACCCGGTGCCGTTCGCCCAGGACGCCTCGGTGCTGATGGTGGGGGAGCGGACCAACGCCAACGGTTCCAAGGCGTTCCGTGAGTCGATGCTCGCCGCCGACTGGCAGGCGTGCGTCGAGGTGGCCCGCAGCCAGGCCCGCGACGGCTCGCACCTGCTCGACCTGTGCGTCGACTACGTCGGCCGCGACGGCACCCAGGACATGCGGGAGCTGGCCGGCCGGTTCGCCACCGCGTCCACCCTGCCGATCATGCTGGACTCCACCGAGCCGCAGGTCATCGAGGCCGGGCTGGAGATGCTCGGTGGGCGCTGCGTGGTCAACTCGGTCAACTTCGAGGACGGCGACGGCCCCGGCTCCCGCTACGCCCGGGTGATGCCGGTGATCGCCGAGCACGGCGCGGCCGTGGTGGCGCTGCTCATCGACGAGGAGGGGCAGGCGCGTACCCGGGAGTGGAAGGTCCGGGTCGCGGCCCGGCTGATCGACGACCTGACCGGCCGGTGGGGGATGGACCGGGGGGACATCCTCATCGACGCGCTGACCTTCCCGATCGCCACCGGCCAGGAGGAGACCCGCCGGGACGGCATCGAGACCATCGAGGCGATCCGGGAGATCGCCGCCCGCTACCCCGGGGTCAACTTCACCCTGGGCATCTCGAACGTCTCCTTCGGGCTCAACCCGGCGGCCCGGCAGGTGCTCAACTCGGTGTTCCTGCACGAGTGCGTGCAGGCGGGGCTGACCTCGGCGATCGTGCACGCCAGCAAGATCCTGCCGATGTCCAAGATCCCCGAGGCGCAGCGGGAGGTGGCCCTCGACCTGATCTACGACCGGCGGCGCGAGGGCTACGACCCGGTGCAGCGGTTCATCGAGGCGTTCGAGGGGGTCGACGCCGCCTCGGCGCGGGCCACCCGGGCCGAGGAGTTGGCCGGGTTGCCGCTGGACGAGCGGCTCAAGCGACGGATCATCGACGGCGAGCGCAACGGCCTGGAGGCCGACCTGGACACTGCGATGGCGCAGGGGCGCAGCCCGCTGTCCATCATCAACGACATCCTGCTGGACGGGATGAAGGTCGTCGGTGAGCTGTTCGGCTCCGGGCAGATGCAGCTGCCGTTCGTGCTCCAGTCCGCCGAGGTGATGAAGACGGCGGTGGCCTACCTGGAGCCGCACATGGAGGCCGTCGAGGACGGCGGCAAGGGCCGGATCGTGCTGGCCACCGTGCGCGGCGACGTGCACGACATCGGCAAGAACCTGGTCGACATCATCCTGTCCAACAACGGCTACGAGGTCGTCAACATCGGCATCAAGCAGCCGATCACCGCGATCCTCGACGCCGCCGAGGAACACCGCGCCGACGCGATCGGGATGTCCGGGCTGTTGGTCAAGAGCACCGTCATCATGAAGGAGAACCTCGCCGAGATGGCCTCGCGCGGGGTGGCCGAGCGGTGGCCGGTGCTGCTGGGCGGGGCGGCGCTGACCCGCGCGTACGTCGAGGACGACCTGCGGGCGATGTTCCCCGGCCAGGTGCACTACGCGCGGGACGCCTTCGAGGGGTTGGCCCTGATGGACCGGGTGATGACCGCCAAGCGCGGTGGCGCACCCGTGATCGACCCGGAGCGGGAGGCCGCGCTGGCGGCCCGGCGGGCCCGCCGGGAGAAGCAGCGCACCATGGTCACCGAGGTGCTGCCGGAGCTGGACGACGCCTCGGTGCGCTCCGACGTGGCGACCGACGTGGCCGTGCCCACCCCGCCGTTCTTCGGCACCCGGGTGGTCAAGGGGGTGCCGCTGGCCGACTACGCGTCCCTGCTGGACGAGCGGGCCACCTTCCTCGGCCAGTGGGGGCTGCGCGGGTCGCGGGGCGGCCAGGGCCCGTCGTACGAGGAGTTGGTGGAGACGGAGGGGCGGCCCCGGCTGCGCTACTGGCTGGACCGGCTCATCGCCGACCAGGTGCTGGAGGCCGCCGTGGTGTACGGCTACTTCCCGGCGTACTCCGAAGGCAACGACCTGGTGATCCTGGACGAGAACGGCAACAGCGAGCGGGCCCGGTTCTCGTTCCCCCGGCAGCGGCAGGAACGCCGGCTCTGCCTGGCCGACTTCTTCCGCCCGAGGGGTGACGGGCTCGACGTGGTGGCGTTGCAGCTGGTCACCGTCGGCCAGCCGATCAGCGAGTACACCGCGAAGATGTTCGCCGCCAACGAGTACCGCGACTACCTGGAGGTGCACGGGTTGTCCGTGCAGCTCACCGAGGCGCTCGCCGAGTACTGGCACCGGCGTATCCGCTCCGAGCTGACCCTCCCAGGCGGCGGCACGGTCGCCACCGGCGACCCGACCGACCTGGCCGGGCTGCTGCGCAACGACTACCGGGGCTGCCGGTACGCGTTCGGCTACCCGGCCTGCCCCGATCTGGAGGACCGGGCCAAGATCGTGGAGCTGCTCGGGGCGGAGCGGATCGGCGTGCAGCTGTCGGAGGAGTTCCAGTTGGTGCCGGAGCAGGCCACCGACGCGATCGTGGTGCACCACCCGGAGGCCAACTACTTCAACGCCAAGTGACACCGTCACCCCGTCTGAGCTGCGCAAACATGGTTCCACCGCCCTGCTAGGCCGTCGCTAGGCCGTCGGGGGTCGTGGGGCCGTGCCCGAAGGCGGTGTCGATCGCTCGGCGGGTGCGGTCCTCGCTGGCCGGCAAGAGGTGGGTGGTCGACTAGGAGAGTGAGCATGGTGTGAGGGTAGCCCTCGGGCCCCCGGGAAGCCGTCGGGCAGGACGACTGACGAACTGAGTGACAACGAGGACGACCAACGACGGACGGCTAAGGGCGTTGACGGAACGTCTCAGCAGCTCAGGGCGTCTGCCGTCCTTGGTTGCCACCGTCTGATCATTCCTTCGGGATGGGAGGGTTGGGTGCCGCCGTCGAGCCTTCAACCGCCTGCGCCCCGCAGTCTGTTTCGCCCGCCGCACGGGTGCCACCGCGTGCCAGCCTGACCTTCGCTTGTCTAGCCACATTCCGAAGCTTCACTTTGGACCGGACTTGGTCCTCCTGCCAGCTATCCCAGTCGGTCAGCCCATCGTCATTCGGATCGTCGATATACGCCAACTCGATAAGCAACGCCACGGTCCGTCGAATACGGCGAAGTCGCTGCCGCCTCAAGAGCGCGCTTCTGACGGGACGCCAGATGGCGTCCGTGAGGAGTTCGTGACTCGCTTCGACAACAGCGGCTGGATCAGAATGTAGCGCGCCGCCCTCTAGCGGCTGGCCCTCCATGTCGACGTACTTTCCCACGTTCCGCTGGGTGGAGTAGAAAGCAACCCCGGCCAAGTTGATATACGTCCGCACTACCCCCTTAGGGATGCCAGCGCTAAGCGCTACAGCTTCAAGTCGCTCGGTGGCCCTGATGAACTGGCTCTCCGCATCCGCATCCTTCGTCGTGCACCAGCGTTGTTGTTCAACCTGGGAGAGGTGCTCACGAACAGCACTACGAGCAACCCGCTTCTCCTTGGCGTGAGTCAGAAGGGGGACAATGGCACCGCCAAGGGCACCGCCAATAAGAGTTTGGACGATGCCAGTGAAGTCCACTGAAGTTCTCCCTCGCGCCGATCTCGCCCAGTGCAGCATGGCAGCCGGTGTCAACACGCGTGCTGGTCGTCAGGATCGCGATCAACTGTTGAGGTGACGCGGGCCAGTTGGCGGACAAGTGTCGCGGTCGGCGGGAAGCGGGTGATGCTGTTGTCATGGCCCCCGGCCGCGTCGTCGAGGTGGTAGCTGCCTGTTCATGGCTTGTCTGCCGGAGGCTGTTCGGCGACGAAGACGCCTACGCCGGGCAGGGTTTCGGTCATCCCCTTGATCCGTAGCACCTGCATCGCCCGGTCGATCACGGGCTCGGTGACCCCGTAGTGCTCGATCAACTCTCGTCGGCTGGGCAGTTTGGCACCCGGCGGGAACTCGCCGGCAGCGATGCGTTCGGCGAGTTCGTCGGCGATCTGCTCGTAGCGGTAGCGCGGTGGCACAGCGATCCTCCTCTGCTGGCAACACGAGTAGGCCACCTGCGCCAACCCGTGACTACAGTGACGACCAGCGGAAGGCGCTCTGTGACCAGGCGCGTAGTGGACGGGGAATCCCGTGAACGGCCGACTCTAGCGGGGGAGCGGCTTTGTCACGTACACGCCTTTGCCCTGTCTGCCGTCGATCACTCCCTCGGCTTTGAGGATGAGCATCGCGGCCCTGATGACGGTGTTGCTCACCTCGTATTGCTCGCACAGGGCGGCAAAAGACGGCAGCTTGTCGCCCGGCTTCAGGTGACCAGAGCGGACCTGCTCGCGGATATCCCGGGCGACCTGTAGGTACGCGGCTTCAGACATGGTGGTGCTCCCAGCTTGGCGGCTGGTGCAAGGAGACCACGTCGCCGCCGGACTTGCAACGCAATGTGTTGCCAGGTGTTGACCCTGCGCACATTGCGTCTTAAGTTGCTTGTGGGATGGCCCAGCTTGGCGGCCGGACCTCCCCGCCGTGGGTGCCCCGCCTCGAACGGACCGGCCGGGGTGCCCACGGCCCCTGGAAGCGTCCACGGGAGGTGTAGTGACTCAACCCAGCGAGGGGGCGGTGAACGGTGTGCCGATGGGGCATGACAACCGAGGTCCTGGTCATCGCCGCCCGGCAGCCCGGAGCGCAGGACTCGGAGGCGACCAGCCGCGCGTCTCGTACGACGGGTACGTCGCGGCGGTGGCGTTGACGCTCGCCCGGCGGCACCGGCCGGTCTGGTCCTGGCAGCGCTGGCGGCGGGTCTGCCGCTGCGGTGCTGACCTGCCCTGTCACAGCCGGCACCGCATCCCGATCAACCGTGGTCACTGGCCCGATCAGGACGATCCCCGATGACGAACCATCACCCGACCTCGCCGACCTGGACCTGTGGCGGTTGCGGTGCCGACTGGCCCTGTGGGCCGGGTCGCCGGAAACTGCTGGCCGAGTACCGGGATGCCCGGGTGGCCCTCGCGCTCTATCTGGCTGCCCAGCTCGTCACCGCCGGCCGGGACCTCGCCCGGCTGCCCGCGGGCCAGCTGCACCACCGCTTCCTCGGCTGGACCCGATGAGCATCCTGCGACGTGGCGACGAGAAGTACCACTACGGCGACGGCTCACACCGGTGGGTCCCGCCGGACCCGGACTACGACCAGGAGGTGTGGAACGAGGAGGTCCGCCAGCACAAGCACGGCCATCTCAGGAACGAGCACCCGAAGGTACGCCTCCAACGCCTCGTCTGAGGCGTCACCCCGGGGAGGCGGCGCGGTCGCGCGCCGTCAGGTCGCCTCGTCGTACGACCGGCGGGCGGCTTCGATGGCGGGTAGGTGCTGTCCGGCCCAGTCGAGCAGCACGTCGACCGGGTTGCGCAGGGTCTTGCCCAGCGGGGTGATGCGGTACTCGACGGCGACCGGCCGGGAGGAGAGGACGTGTCGCGCGACGATGCCGTTGCGTTCGAGCCGGCGCAGGGTGGCGCTCAGCGACTTCTGGGACACGGCGGGGATGGCGTGGCGCAGTTCGTTGAACCGGGATGGTCGTTCGCAGAGCTGGTGGAGCACCTCCAACGACCACTTGTCGAGGACCTGGTCCAGGAGTTCACGGTGCGGCGGGGTGATCTGGAGGCGTTCTGCCGCGAGGGGGTCGGTAACTGCCATGACACTTAGTCTCGTTGAAGTTTCCTTGGCGCACCAGGTATCCATGAGCTACCCAAGAGGAAGGAAGCCAGATGGGTGTCCAGCTTTTCTCGCCGCAGGGCATGATGCAGCCCGTCCCCTATCACCACGTCGCAGTCGCGTCGGGGTCACGCCACGTCCACGTGGCCGGCCAGATCAGTCGGGACGAGGCTGGCCGGCCGGTCGCCACCGGCGACCTACGGGGTCAGGTCGCCCAGGCGCTGCGCAGCACGGGACACGGCCTGGCCGGTGCCGGCGCGGGCTTCGCGGATGTCGTCCGCCTGACGTTCTACGTGACGAACTGGTCGCCGGAGCGGATCGGCGACTTCATGGCCGGGGTCGAGGATGTCGCGGGGGAACTCGGCCTGCCGCAGCCGCTGCCCCCGTCGTCGCTCATCGGCGTCGACTACCTCTTCGAGCCCGACGTCCTCGTCGAGGTCGAGGCGACGGCGATCCTGGACTGAGCGGCGAGCTCAGGGGCGTCGTGCCGGCTATGATCCGCCGGTGGCCCGTCCGATGGTGGGAGAGACGCGATGACGGACGACCGCTCGCCCGGGCCGTACGGTGCCGACAGCCATGATCTGATCCGGGTGCAGGGCGCGCGGGTGAACAACCTGCGCGACGTCGACGTGGAGATCCCGAAGCGCCGGCTGACCGTGTTCACCGGGGTCTCCGGGTCGGGCAAGAGCTCGTTGGTGTTCGGCACGATCGCCGCCGAGTCCCAGCGGTTGATCAACGAGACCTACAGCGCCTTCGTGCAGGGCTTCATGCCGACGTTGGCCCGACCCGAGGTCGACGTGCTCGACGGGCTGACCACGGCGATCATCGTGGACCAGGAGCGGATGGGGGCGAACGCCCGCTCCACCGTCGGCACCGCCACCGACGCCACCGCCATGCTGCGCATCCTGTTCAGCCGGTTGGGGCAGCCGCACATCGGCCCGCCCAACGCGTACTCGTTCAACGTCCCCTCGGTCCGGGCCAGCGGCGCGATCACGGTCGAGCGGGGCGCGGGCCGGACGAAGACCGAGAAGGCGACCTTCCACCGTCTCGGCGGCATGTGCCCGCGCTGCGAGGGGATGGGCGCGGTCACCGACATCGACCTGTCGGCGCTCTACGACGACAGCAGGTCGCTCAACGAGGGCGCGCTGACCATCCCCGGTTACAGCATGGACGGCTGGTACGGCCGGATCTTCCGGGGCTGTGGCTACTTCGACCCGGACAAGCCGATCCGCAGGTACACGAAGACCGAGCTGCACGACCTGCTGCACCGGGAGCCCACCAAGATCAAGATCGACGGCATCAACCTGACGTACGCCGGGCTGATCCCGCAGATCCAGAAGTCGTACCTGGCCAAGGACGTCGACACCCTGCAACCGCACATCCGGGCGTTCGTGCAGCGGGCGGTGACCTTCACGACCTGTCCCGACTGCGCCGGCACCCGCCTCGGCCCGGAGGCCCGGTCGTCGAAGATCGCCGGGAAGAACATCGCCGACGTCTGCGCCATGCAGCTCAGCGACCTCGCCGGCTGGCTGCGCGGCCTCGCCGAACCCTCGGTGGCCCCGCTGCTGACCGGGCTGCAACGGCTGCTCGACTCGTTCGCGGAGATCGGCCTCGGCTACCTGTCGCTGGACCGCCCCGCCGGCACCCTGTCCGGCGGGGAGGCGCAGCGGACCAAGATGATCCGCCACCTGGGGTCCTCGCTGACCGACGTCACCTACGTCTTCGACGAGCCCACCGTCGGGCTGCACCCGCACGACATCCAGCGGATGAACAACCTGCTGCTGCGATTGCGGGACAAGGGCAACACGGTGCTGGTCGTGGAGCACAAGCCGGAGACCATCGCGATCGCCGACCACGTGGTCGACCTCGGCCCGGGTGCCGGCTCGGCCGGTGGCGAGGTGGTCTTCGCCGGCACCGTCGCCGGGCTGCGCGACAGCGGCACCCTGACCGGGCGGCACCTGGACGACCGGGCCGCCGTGAAGCCGGCGGTGCGCACCCCGTCGGGCGTCCTCCCGGTACGCGGCGCGGACACCCACAACCTGCGCGACGTCGACGTCGACATTCCGCTGGGCGTGCTGGTGGTGGTCACCGGGGTGGCCGGGTCGGGCAAGAGTTCCCTGATCCACGGCTCGGTGGCGGGGCGCGACGGGGTGGTGGCGATCGACCAGGGGGCGATCCGGGGGTCGCGGCGCAGCAACCCGGCGACGTACACCGGACTGCTCGACCCGGTCCGCAAGGCGTTCGCGAAGGCCAACGGGGTGAAACCCGCCCTTTTCAGCGCCAACTCCGAGGGGGCCTGCCCCGGCTGCAACGGCGCCGGTGTCATCTACACCGACCTGGCGATGATGGCCGGGGTCGCCACCGTCTGCGAGGAGTGCGAGGGCCGACGGTTCCAGGCCGCCGTGCTGGAATACCGCCTCGGCGGTCGGGACATCAGCGAGGTGCTCGCGATGTCGGTGACCGAGGCGGCGGAGTTCCTCGGTGCGGGCGAGGCGCGTACCCCGGCGGCGAGCGCCGTCCTCGGCCGGCTCGCCGACGTCGGGCTCGGCTACCTGCGCCTCGGCCAGCCGCTCACCACGCTCTCCGGCGGTGAGCGGCAGCGGCTCAAGCTCGCCACCCGGATGGCCGACAAGGGCGGCGTCTACGTCCTCGACGAGCCGACCACCGGGCTGCACCTCGCCGACGTGGCCCAGCTGCTCGGCCTGCTCGACCGGCTGGTCGACGCCGGCACCTCGGTCATCGTCGTGGAGCACCACCAGGCGGTGATGGCACACGCCGACTGGATCATCGACCTCGGTCCCGGCGCGGGCCACGACGGCGGGCGGGTCGTCTTCGAGGGCACCCCCGCCGATCTGGTCGCCGCCCGCTCCACCCTGACCGGCGAACACCTCGCGGCCTACGTCGCCCGCTGACGCCGCCCTGCCCTGCCGGGACCACCCCCGGCCGGCTCGCCCTGCGCCCGCCGGGCCGCGCTCGCCCTGCGCCCGCCGGGCCGCGCGTGACCGGGGCCTGCCGGGCTGGGTCGCGGGGACGGTCCGGCCGGTGCGGGTCGCGGGGACGGTCCGGCCGGGGCGGGCGGGGCGCGGACCCGACGGTGCCGGGGGCGGCGGGGAGCAGCCGCCTCCGGCACCGGGGGCGTCAGGGCATCGACGGACCTGGTCGACGCGGCGTCGCCGCGCGGCGGGCTAGCGTCCCCTGGTGAGGAAGCCCTCCAGGGCGAGGGTGGCCGCGCCGAGGCTGACGGGGTTGCCGGCGACGGGGGAGCGGACGATTTCGGTGGCGGCGAGCGGGCGGCGCAGCGCGTGCTGGGCGACGACGGTGCGGACCTCGTCGCGCAGCCGGTCGCCGAGCCGGTCGGCGACCCAGCTGCTGAGCACGACGACCTCCGGGTTGATCAGGTTGACCAGGTCGGCGACGGCGACGCCGAGGTAGCGGGCGGTCTCGGCGACCACCTTGGCGGCGGTGGGATCGTCGGCGGCCAGTGCGGCGGCGAGGGCGTCGAGGGTGGCGGTCTGGTCCTCGGGGTGCAGCAGCGGGCTGGTCGGGGCCAGGTCGCGCAGGGTCTGCATGATGCCGGGTGCACCGACGTACGCCTCCACGCAGCCCCGGCTGCCGCACCGGCACAGCCGCCCGTCGAGGACCAGGGTGGTGTGCCCCCACTCGCCGGCGCTGTTGCTGCCACCCCGGTAGAGGGTGCCGCCGAAGGCGAGGCCCGCGCCGACCCCGGTGCCCAGGTTGATCACGGCGACGTCGTCGCGGCCCCGGGCGGCCCCGGCCCACAGCTCGGCGAGCACCGCCGCGCGCAGCGGGTTGTCCAGGTGCAGCGGCAGTGCCAGGCCGTCGGCGAGCAGGTCCCGCAGCGGTACGTCGTGCCAGTCCCAGTTCGGTGCGAACACCGACACGCCGCCCTCCCGGTCGACCTGCCCGGGGACGCTGACGCCGACGCCGAGCACCCGGGCGTCGGTGCCGGCCAGGACGGCGTCGACACCGCTGACGATGTGCCGGACCACCTGGTGGGGGCGGCGTTCCAGCGGGTGCAGTGGCTCCTCGGCCCCGGCCAGCCGGGTCAGCGTGGTGTCGAAGAGGTCGACGTGCACGTACGTCTCGGCGACGTCGACGCCGACGAGCAGTCCGCCGTGCGGGTCGGCGGTGACCAGGCCACGGGGCCGGCCGCCACCGGAGTCCTCCCGGCCCGCTTCGGTGAGCAGCCCGAGGGCGGTGAGTTCGCCGACCAGGGTGGCGACGGTGCCGAGGCTGAGGCCGGTGTCGGCGGCGAGGCGTTGCCGGCTGGTGGTGCCGGCGGCGACGACCTGCTGGACGACGGTGAGGCGGTTGGCGGAGCGGATGTCGCGGGAGGTCCGGGCCATGGCTTATCGCAACACTTACGAAAACCCTTGGCAATAGTGCAGGATGACAACCGTCGATTTATGGGGAAGAGGTGTGTCGATGGGACGTCTCCGTTACGCCGCTCTGGCGGCGGTGCTCTGCATGCTCGGTGGCCTGCTGGTCGCCGCACCCGCGCGGGCCAACGCCGCCGGGCCGGTCCCGCACTACCTGATGACCGCGTTCACCAACAGCAGCGAATCCAACATGTACGTCTACGACTCGGCCGACGCCACCCGGTTCACCCTCCAGCGGGCCAACGCCTACACCCCGCCGTCCGGGCTGGTCCGCGACCCCAGCGTCATCCGGCACACCGACGGCTACTACTACCTCGTCTACACCACCGGCTGGACCGGCAACACCATCGGCATCGCCCGCAGCAGCGACTACCTGACCTGGACGTTCCAGCGCAACGTCACCATCTCCGTCGCGCCGGCCAACGGCAGCACCTGGGCCCCGGAGTGGTTCGTCGACAGCGACGGCAGCGTGCACATCGTCGTGTCCGTCTCGCAGACCGGCACGGCCGGGCAGTTCCAGCCGTACCGGATCACCGCGACGAACGCGGCGCTGTCGGCGTGGAGCGCCCCGGCGGCACTCGCCGGCATCGGCACCAACCACATCGACAGCTTCATCGTCAAGGTCGGCAACACCTACCACAACTTCATGAAGAACGAGACCACCAAGTACATCGAGCACGCGACCGCCCCCGCGCTGACCGGCCCGTGGAGCTGGGTCGGCACCGGCAACTGGGCCGGTTGGGGCTCCGGCCTGGAAGGCCCCGCCCTGGTCCGGCTGCCCGACAACCGGTGGCGCATCTACTTCGACCAGTACGGCGCCGGCCGCTACTACTCCGCCGACAGCAGCGACCTGTACGGCTTCACCGGCAAGACCGAACTGGCCGGGCTGTCCGGCACGGTGCGCCACTTCACCGTGCTGAGGGAGAGCGTCGGGGACAGCTCCGCCCCGCCCACCGGCAACCGCTCGCTGCGCTCGGCGAACTTCCCCGACCGCTACGTCCGCCACCGCGACAACGTCGCCCGCATCGACGTGCTGGGCAGCGGCAGCCCGCTCGCCGACCGGCAGGACGCCACCTTCCAGATCGTCCCCGGGCTGGCCAACGCGTCCTGCTACTCGTTCCGCGCGGTCAACGGCTCCTACCTGCGGCACTGGGACTTCACGATGCGGCTCGCCGGTAACGACGGCAGCGCCGTCTTCGCCGGGGACGCCACCTTCTGCAGCCGCACCGGGCTGGCCGGGGGCGGCAGCTACTCGTTCGAGTCGTGGAACCACCCCGGCCGCTACCTGCGCCACTACGACTACGTGCTGCGGGTCGACCCGTACGCCGCCGGCAGCACCTTCGCCGGGGACGCCTCGTACACCCTCACCACGCCGCTGGCCTGAGCCCGGCGCGGGGCCGGCCGGTGGGCGCAGCCACGTCCACCGGCCGGCCCCGGCCGTCAGCGGGTGGCGGGCAGGCCGAACGCCGGGAACAGGGTGTCGTCGAGGAACGAGACGAGCTGGGCGATCCGGCCGTCGCGCACCGTCAGCACCGTGATCGACCACGGCAGGTAGGGGCCGGTGTCGCCCGTGCGCAGATAGTTGGCCACCGCCGGTTGCCCGTTGGCCGCCACCGACACGTGTCGCCAGCTGCCACAACTGCCCAACGGCATGGTCCGGGCGAAGTCCAGCACCGCGTCGCGGCCGGCGTACCAGTGCGGCAGCGGTGGCATCGACCAGGTGACGTCCTCGGTGAGCAGGGCGACCAGGGCGTCGGCGTCGCCGTTCTCCAGGGCGGCGGCGTAGCCGGCGGCGACCTCCCGCAGCCGGGCGTCACCGAGCGTGCGGAGGGTCCGCTGCTGGCTGCGGGCCGGCACCCGCTCGGCGACGACCCGGCGGGCCCGCGCCAACGCCGAGTTGACCGAACCGGTGGAGGTGCCCATCATGGCGGCGATCTCGGCGGCGGTGAAGCCGAGCACGTCGAACAGCAGCAACGCGGCGCGCTGGTTGCCGGGCAGGTGTTGCAGCGCGGCGACGAACGCCAACTCGACGGCCTCCCGCTGCTCGTAGCGGGCGTCGGGGGCGGCCGGGCCGGCGACCAGGGCGGCGTCGGGATACGGGCCGAGCCACCGGACGTGGTCGGCGGCGGCGCTGCCCGGCACGGCGTGTTCGCTGGCCGGCCCCAGGTCGACAGGCAACGCCCGCCGGCCCCGCCCGGTGGACAGGTCCAGGCAGGTGCGGGTGGCCACGGTGTAGAGCCAGGTCCGCAGCGAGCTGCGCCCCTCGAACCGGGGCAGCGCCCGCCAGGCCCGCAGCAGCGCCTCCTGCAACGCGTCGTCGGCGTCGTGCGGGGAACCGAGCATCCGGTAGCAGTGCGCGTGCAGCTCCGGCCGCAGCGGCGCGACGAGCGCGGTGAACGCGGCGTCGTCCCCGCCCCGGGCCCGGGTCAGCGTCGCCTCGTGGTCGTCGGCCGTGATGTCGGCGAGAATCATGCTCACGACCGACGATTCTGCCCCACGCCGGGAGTCTGCACCGTGTAAGAGCCGCACGTCACGACCCGGAGGACCCGATCATGAGCAGTCCCACCACCATCCCGGTGACCACCGCCACCCTGTCCGTCCCCGACGGGACCCTGCACTTCGAGGTACGCGGCCAGGGCCCCCTGGTGGCGCTGGTCGCCGCCCCGATGGATGCCCGGGCGTTCGCCCCGCTGGCCGACCTGCTCGCCGCCGACCACACCGTGCTCACCACCGACCCGCGCGGCATCCGCCGCAGTCGGCTGCACGACCCGGAGCAGGACTCCACGCCCGAACTACGCGCCGACGACCTGGCCCGGCTGCTGGCCCACCTCGACGCCGGCCCGGCGACGGTGCTCGGCTCCAGCGGCGGCGCGGTCACCGTGCTGGCGCTCGCCCACGCCCACCCGCAGGCGGCGCACACCGTGATCGCCCACGAACCGCCGCTGCTGCTCCTGCTCGACGACCGCGAGGAACTCCTCGCCCGGGAGGACGACATGGTCGCCACCTACCGGCGCGGGGACCGGCTGGGCGCCTGGCGGAAGTTCCTCGCCAACGCCAACATCGCCATGCCGGAGGAGATGATCCAGGGCATGTTCGGCCGCGACCCCGACCCGCAGGACGCCGCCGACGAGCGCTACCAGTACCTGCACACCCTGCGCGGCACGACCCGCTACCAGCCGGACGTCGCCGCGCTGCGCGACGGACCCACCCGGGTGCTGGTCGGCCTCGGCGAGGAGTCGGCCGGGGAACTGTGCGACCGCAGCTCCCGGGCGTTGGCCGCCGCGCTGGGGGTGCCACCCACGATGTTCCCCGGCGGGCACATCGGCTTCACCGACGACCCCGCCGGCTTCGCCGCCCGGCTGCGCGAGGTGATCGCCTCGTGACGGTGGGGCGTCCGTAGGTCGACGGACGGCCGGAGTGACCCGCGTACCGTAGGACCGGCCGGGGCGGCGGCGACCGATGCACGACAGTGGCGCGGGCGGTGGGCGTCGCGGTCCTAGAGTGCCGCGCATGAAGCTGATCGTGCGACTCGCCGGCGGGTTCGCCGTCCTCGTGGCGGCGTTGGCGGCGGGGCCGGGGGCGGCCTGCGCCGCGCCGGCCGACGGAGGTCTCGGGCTGGACCTGCGGACCACCGCCCCGCGGTACGCCCCGGGCGAGGCGATCCGGTTGACGCTCACGGTCACCAACGCCACCGGCGCGGCCTGCGGCCTGGCCACCGTGGCCGACGGCACCGTGCAGGTGATCTCGGTCCGCCGCGACGGTCAGGAACTGGTGCCGGCGCTGGGCCGCAGCTTCTACGGCGACGGCATCGGTGCCGCCGCCACCGCCGGCACGACGACCGTGGAACCCGGTGCGAGCGTGGCCGTGCCGCTGGCCGGCACCCGGATGCACGACGGCACCGACGCCGGTGCCGTCGTGCTGCGGTCGGTGGCGGCGACCCCGGACGGCGGCGGGTTGGACACCCTCTGGCCGGTCGGGGCACCCGGGGTTTACGAGGTGACGGCGAGCTGGACGGCGCTGCCGGTGACCGGTCTCGACACCCCGTGCACGGGCGCGACGGCGCTGCGGACCACCAGCTTCACCGTCGGCGACGACCCGGCCGGCCGGGGGTGGTGGCCCTGGCTGCTCGGCGGGGCGGTGCTGCTGCTGGTCGTCGTGGGCGGGCTGGCCGTCCTGCTCCTGCGGCGTGGTCGCCGTCGCCCGACGCTCGTCGTGGCGCTGCTGCTCGTCGGCGTCGGGACCGCCGTCGGGGGCACCGGTGGGCCGGCCCGGGCCGACTACCAGGTCGACCCGAGCGCCGGGGTGCCGGTCAGCGGCGTCGACTTCCAGGCGGCGGTCGACGGCTGCCTCCAGGGGTTCGCGGCGGCCGGCGGTGACCCGGCGGGCATCCTGCCCCGGCTCAAGGACACCAA
Source organism: Micromonospora sp. NPDC049257 (assembly GCF_040678915.1). NCBI lineage: Bacteria > Bacillati > Actinomycetota > Actinomycetes > Micromonosporales > Micromonosporaceae > Micromonospora > Micromonospora sp. NPDC049257. Next base: position 160,578 of record NZ_JBFAQU010000004.1, on the reverse strand, counting down.
GACCCCCCGGGTGCGGATCATCCCCACCCCCGGTGGGTCGGGGTCCTTCGAGACTCCCACCAGCAAGGACGGCAAAGGCTCGTCCACGGTGACCTGGAACCCGACCTCGGTCGACCCGTACGGCGACGGGATCGCCCGGGACCCGTGCGCGGCGCTCTACCACGAGCTGAACCACTCCGACGACATCTCCCGCGACGCGGTGCCGCAGGGCGACTGCGGTGGCACCGGGATCAAGACCGCCGAGGTCAAGGCGACCCTGGCGGAGAACAGGTACCGGGCGGCCAAGGGTCTGCCGGCGCGCACCGAGTACGACGGCAAGACCCTCCCGAAGAGCCTCGACGAGTGCAGGAAGCCCGCGAAGAAGACTCCACCGCCGAAGGGCCCGGTCAAGCTCTGCGAGGACGGGGGCGACTGCGGCGGCACCAACGGCGACCCGCACCTGGTCACCTTCGACCGGCACTACTACGACTTCCAGGCCGTCGGCGAGTTCGTGCTGGTCGGCTCCACCTCGGGTGCCCCGCTGGCGGTGCAGGTCCGGCAGACGCCGATGGGCGACTCGCGGACGGTGTCGGTCAACACCGCCGTCGCCGTCCGGATCGGCGCCCACCGGGTCGCCCTCACCCTGGTCGACGGCGACACCGAGGTACGCGTCGACGGTGCCGTCCGCGTCCCGCCGCCGGGGGAGACGGCCCTGCCCGGCGGTGGCACGCTCACCCGCCGTGACTCCGACACCGGTGCCGCCGACGGCTACGACCTGGGTTGGCCCGACGGCTCCGCCGCCGCCGTCGACCAGATCGGCCCCTACGGCTACCGGGTGCTGACGAAGCTGGCGGCGAGCCGGGCGGGGAAGGTCCGGGGACTGCTCGGCGACTTCGACGGCGACCCGACCGACGACGTCGCCGCGCCGTCCGGTGCCGCCCTGCCCCAACCCGCGCCGTTCGCGAAGCTCTACCCGTCGTACGCGGACAGTTGGCGGGTCACCCGGGACAGTTCCCTGTTCAGCTATCCCGACGGCCAGGACACCGGGTCGTTCACCGATCGCGGCTTCCCGGAGCGGGCGGTGACCCTCGACGACCTCGACCCGGCCCGGCGGGCCGCCGCCGAGCAGGTGTGCCGGTGGGCCGGGATCACCGATCCCTGGCAACTCGCCGAGTGCGTCTTCGACGTGGCCGTGACCGGCCGTCCCGAGTTCGCGGTCAGCGGCGTCGGCACCGAGCGGATCGCCCCGCCGGCCGACGCGCCGATCGCCGCGACACCGATCGCCACCGGCGCGCTGACCCCGGGCGGCGACCCGCTGACCTTCCGCGGCCGGGCCGGCGACGCCGTGTTCGTCGACGTCAGCGCGCCCGGCCTGGCGGACCGCTGCTCCCCGTACCGGCTGCTCGACCCGACCGGGACGGAGCTGGCCAGCGGCTGCAACATCGACGGACGCGGCCTCGTCGACCGCACCGAACTCACCCGCGACGGCAACTACACGGTGGTGGTCGACGCCGCCGCCGGGGGCACCGGTCGGGCGGCCGTGCGGGTCTACGCGGCCCGGGACGTCACCGGCACCCTGCGACCGGACGGGCCGGCGGTCCCGGTGACGATCGCCGGGCCGGGCGGCCGGGCCCGGTACCGGTTCACCGGCGTCGCCGGCCAGCGGGTCTTCGTCGAGGTGCCGGAGAGCACCCTGCCGGACCAGTGTTCCCCGTTGGAGCTGCGCGATCCGGACGGACAGCGGCTCAGCAGTGGCTGTGTCGTCAACGGCACCGGCGACATCGACGGCACGGTGCTGCCCGCCGACGGCACGTACACCGTGCTGGTGGACCCGGTGGACCGTACCGTCGGCACGGTGGCGCTGCGGCTGTTCGTCACCGGGGACCGGTTCGACCCGATCGCGCTCGACGGACCGCCGGTCGTCGCCACCGTCGACCGGCCCGGCGCGGTGCTCGGCTACCGGTTCACCGGTACGGCCGGCACGTCGGTGACCGTGACGGCCACCGACGCCACCCTGCCGGACCAGTGCTCGCCGCTGGAACTGCGCGACCCCGACGGGGTGCCGGTGGGCACCGGCTGCGTGGTCAACGGTGCCGGTGGCATCGACGCGACCGTCCTGCCGGCCACCGGTGTCTACACCGTCGTGGTGGACCCGTCCGGGGCGGCCACCGGCACCGTCACCCTCACCCTGCGGCAGTGACCTGAGGGCGAGGGTCGGCAGGTGAGGGTGGCGTGGACCGCGTGACGCCCACGGAGCGGACGGCTCCGGGCCGGGGCTTGAAATCCTATCGCATTGATAGGAAAATGAGGCCATGCTGCGCGTTCGGCTATTCACCTCCCGCCGGGTCGTCGACCTGATGCGGGTCGCCGCGCAGCGCTGTCCCGGCACGCCCGTCGCGGCCTGACCGGCCGCGCCGCCGCCGTGCCGGTCACCCGCTGCCGGCCCCGGTCACCGGCCGGCGACCGGCTTCAGCCCCTTCAGCCCTCCAGCCCGCGCGTGGCCGCCCGGCCCGCCCGGCACTTCTTCCACGACCTCGTCGTCCGACCGGGGGAGTCCCGATGACCGACACACCGACCGACACCGCCGCCTTCGTCCGCGACTGGCAGGACTGGCACCGACGGCACGAGGAGGCGTTGGCGGCCCCGCACGGTTTCCTCGCCGTGACCGGGCTGCACTGGCTCACCTCCCGGCCGCAGCGCTTCCCCGACCTGCCGGGGCGCTGGCACACCGGTGACGAGGGGGTGGTCGTCGAGCTGGCCGACGGCGAGCAGCTCACCATCGACGGGCAGCCGGTGCGGGGCCGGCACGGGTTCGCGTCGATCGCCGAGCGCGGCGGGCTCACCGTCGGGATCGAGGGCGGGGTGCTGGAGGTGGCCCGTCGGGGCGGCCGGGACATCCTGCGACCCCGCCGCCCCGACCACCCGCTGCGCACCGGTTTCCGGGGCACCCCGGCCTACCCGCCGACGCCGCGCTGGGTCCTCGACGGGCGGTACGTGCCGTTCGACGCACCCCGGCCGACCACCGTCGGCGCGGCGGTGGAGGGGTTGGCACACGTCTACGACGCCCCCGGTCGGATCGAGTTCAGTGTCGACGGGGTGCCGTTGAGCCTGACCGCGTTCGACGGCTTCACGCCGGGCAGCCTGTCGGTGCTGTTCACCGATGCCACATCCGGGGTCACCACCTACCCGGCGAACCGGTCGCTGGCCGTCGACGCCCCCGACGCCCAGGGGTGGGTGACGCTGGACTTCAACCGGGCGACCAACCTGCCCTGCGCCTACACCGACTTCGCGACCTGTCCGCTGCCGCCGGTGGAGAACCGGCTGCCGGTCGCCGTCGACGCCGGCGAGAAGCTCCCGTACGAGCGGCACGCGTCCGCCGGGCAGCCGTGACCCGCCGATCCGCGCGCAGGAGGTCCCCCCGATGACCGAGCCCGACAATCGTCCACCGCCCGTCGACGCCGATGCCGACGCGCTGCGTACGCTGCTGCGCCATCAGGCCAGCACCGTCGTGGTGGTCACCGCACCCGGTGCCCCGGCGGTCGGCTTCACCGCCACCTCGTTCACCTCGGTGTCACTGGCCCCGCCGATCGTCTCGTTCTGTCTGAATCTCGGCGCGTCGAGCTGGCCCACGGTGGCCCGGAGCCGGCACGTGGTGGTGCACCTGCTCGCCCACCACCAGCAGGAGCTGGCCCGTACCTTCGCGACCAGCGGCATCGACCGGTTCGCCGCGCCGACCCGCTGGCGGACCGGGCCGGAGGGTGCGCCGATTCTCGACGACACCCTGGCCTGGCTGCTCTGCCGGGTGGTCGAGCGGGTGGTCGTCGGCGACCACGCGATCGTGCTCGCCGAGCCGGAGCTGATCCAGCACGCCGACGTGGGTTCGCCGCTGCTCTACCACCGGGGTCGTTACGCCGGCCTGGCCGGTGGTCCGGACGGCGTGACCCGCCGCCCCGCCGCCTGACCGACGCGGGCCCGACCGGGGTGACCGGCCGGGCCCGCGTCGCGGCCGATGGCTGCCGTGCCGGGTGCCGATGGCGTCCCTGCCGCTGGTCCCGGTGTCGGCGTCACCCGTCCGGGACCCGGGGTGGGTCCCGCCTCGGGTCGTCGCACGAGACACAATCCCCGTAAATCCTATAGCTTTAGTAGGGTATGCGTCAACGGATCGACACCTCCGGGTGCGATAGCCGACATCCGCCGCGCGATTCGTTGACACCGGCGACGCCCGACGGTGGACTCGGCCCATGTCCAGCGAGCTGCGGTTGACGATCCGCGGCCACATCGACTTCGGTCGGGTGTGGTCGAGTTCCTGTCTGGCCTGACCCGGCACCCACACCCGTACCCGACGCGCCGCACCGGCCCGCCGAGGTGGGGCTCACCGCCGAGCTGACCGCCGCACCCCTTCCCCGACACCCCACCGGCCCGCGCACCCTGCCCGGCCGGATGTCGGCGTACCCCTCCCGCCTGTCTGGACAGGAGACCCCGCCATGTCCGTCCGCCCCCTGCGGACCCTCGCCGCCGTCGTGCTCGTCCTCGCCGCCGGCTGCGCCACCACCACCGACCCGGCCGTCGAGGCCGTCGGACAGCCCCGCTCCGGCGGCGCCCTCACCTGGGCCGTGGAGACCGAACCGATCACCCTCAACCCGCACCAGTACGCCCAGGCCAAGGCCCGCCTGCTGGTGTGGAACAGCTTCGAGTCGCTGCTCACCTACGACGACCGGGGCGCCCTGGTGCCCTGGCTGGCGACCGGCTGGCAGGCCACGCCCGACGGGCTGAACTACACCCTGCCGTTGCGCGCCGGAGTGACCTTCACCGACGGCACCCCGTTCGACGCCGTCGCCGTCAAGGCCAACATCGACAAGCTCCGCGAACCCGGGTACGCGCCCGCCGTGGCCGCCGTGCAACTGCGCCACCTCAAGGCCGTCGAGGTCGTCGACCCGCGCACCGTACGGCTCACCCTGACCGCCCCCGACGTGCTCATCCTCGACTTCCTCGCCTCCCCGCAGGGCGCCCAGGTGTCTCCGAGGTCGCTGCGGGAGGCCAGGAACCTCAAGGCCGGCGGCGTCGACGTCGTCGGCACCGGACCGTTCGTGCTGGACCGCTACGTCCCCGGCCAGGAACTGCACTACCGGCGTAACCCCGGCTACGACTGGGCGCCACCCACCGCCGCCCACACCGGGCCGGCCCACCTCGACGAGATCACCTACCGGTTCCTCAAGGAGTCCGCGGTCCGGGTCGGCGCCCTCACCGCGCAGCAGGTGCAGCTCATCGAGGGGGTGCCCGCCACCGACCAGCCACTGATCACCGGCAACCCCCGGCTGCGGCTGACCCGTCAGCTGAACTCCGGCTCCGCCTACTCGTACTACCTCAACGTCTCCCACGCCCCCTTCGACGACCTGCGGGTCCGACAGGCGTTCCGGGAGGCCCTCGACGTCGACACCGTGCTGGCCTCGGTCTACCGGGACACCGCCACCCGGGCGTGGAGCGTGGTCAGCCCGTCCAGCCCGCTGTACGACAAGCGGCTGGAGGGCAGCTTCGGCGGTGACACCGCCAGGGCCAACCGCCTGCTCGACCAGGCCGGCTGGGGGGCCCGCGACGCCGACGGCTACCGCACCCGGGACGGCCGGCGGCTCACCGTACGGCTGGTGCAGGCCGCCCCGTACGTGCGCGACCGCCGCGACGTGCTCGCCCAGGCAGTGCAGGCGGCGGTCAAACAGAGCGCCGGCATCGACCTGAAGGTCGCCGTGGTCGACCAGGGCACCGCCCAGCAGGCGTTCGAGCGCAACGAGTACGAGGTCTTCGACAACTCCCGCGCCGACACCGACGCCGGCGCGGCGCTGAACCTGCTGCTGCACTCCGGTGGCGGCATCAACCGCACCCGGATCAACGACCCGCAGCTCGACCGGCTCCTGGAAGCCGGGCAGGCCACCGCCGACCCGACCCGTCGGGCCGCCGGCTACGCCGACCTGCAACAGCGGGTCGTGGCCGACCAGGCGCTCGCCCTGCCGCTCTACGCCCCGGCCGACCAGATCGCCGCCAGCACCGCCGTGGGTGGGGTGCGGTTCGAGCCCACCGCCGGGGTGCCCGCCAGCGCGTACGACCTGTGGATCGCGCGATGAGCCTGCTGCGGGCGGTGGCCCGCCGTGTGGTCGCCGGTCTGGTCGTGTTGTGGGCCGCCGCCACCGCCGCCTACCTGGCGCTGCTGGCCGCGCCGGGGGACACCGTGGACAGCATCGTGGGCGACGGCGCGGACACCCCGCAGATCCGGGCCCAGGTCATCGCCGAGTGGGGTCTGGACCGGCCGGCGGTCGGGCAGTACCTCGACTACCTGTGGCGGCTGGCCGGGGGTGACCTGGGCCGCTCCTACCTGCGGCAACGCCCGGTCGCCGAGGTCATCGGCGAGCAGCTCGCCCCCACCGCGACGCTCGCCGTCGCCGCCGCCGGCCTCGGGGTGCTGCTGGCCGTGGCGGTGGTGGTCGGCACCGCCGGCCGTCGTCGCCGGTGGCCGCGCCGGGTCAGCTCCGCAGGCGAGCTGCTGCTGGTCTCCACCCCGCCGTTCCTGATCGGCCTCGTGCTGCTCAGCGTGTTGTCCTTCCGGTACGGGCTGTTCCCCGTCTCCGGCGACCAGGGGCCGGCCGCCCTGGTGCTGCCGGCGGTCACCCTCGCGCTGCCCATCGCCGGTCTGCTCGCCCAGGTGCTGCGCGACGGCCTGGACCGGGCACTGGACGAGCCGTTCGTGCTGACCGCCCGGGCCCGCGGGGTGCGGGAGCGGACGGTGCTGCTGCGGCACGCGCTGCGGCACGCGCTGCTGCCGGCGGTCACCCTCGCCGGCTGGCTGTTCGGCATCCTGCTCGGCGGCGCGGTCATCGTCGAGCAGGTGTTCGGTCGACCCGGCCTCGGTCAGGTCACCCTGAGCGCCGTGACCGGCAAGGACATGCCGGTCGTGCTGGCCGTGGTGACGCTCTCCGCCGCCGTCCACGTGCTGGTCAACACCGCCGCCGACCTGACCTACCTGCTCGTCGACCCGCGCCTGCGAAGGAGCTGACGATGACCGTCACCCTGGGCACCACGCCCACCGCCGAGAAGGCGGCCACCCTCGCCGCCCACCCACCCGCACCGGTACGCCGACGCCGGGGCCGACCCCGACCGGGACTGCTCGTCGCCGGGGCGTACCTGGGCCTGCTGGTCGTCGCGGCGGCCGTGCCGGCGCTGCTGGCCCCCGGCGACCCGATCGCCGCCGACCCGCGCGCCGCGCTGGCCGCCCCGGACGCGGCGCACTGGCTCGGCACCGACCACCTCGGCCGGGACGTCTGGACCCGGGTGGTGCACGGCGCGGGGCACTCGCTGACCATCGGGCTCGCCGCGACCGCGATCGCGGTCACCGGCGGGGTCCTGCTCGGACTGCTCGCCGGGCTGGCCCACCGGTTCGCCGACGAGACGCTCAGCCGCAGCTTCGACGCGCTGTCGGCGTTCCCGCTGCTGCTGCTGGCGCTGCTGCTGATCACGGTCGCCGGCCCCGGTACGGCCAGCCTGATCGTCGCCATCGGCATCGCCACCCTCCCGCACCACGCCCGGGTGGTACGCGCACAGACCCTGCTGGTCCGTCGGGCCGGCTACGTCGAAGAGGCGGTCAGCTTCGGCCTGTCCCGGCCACGTCTGGTGCTGCGGCACGTGCTGCCCAACGTGCTCGGCCCGGTCCCGGTGCTCGCCGTGATCGGGCTCGGCGAGGCGATCCTGGCCGCCGCCGGCCTCAGCTTCCTCGGCCTCGGCCCGCAACCGCCGTCACCCGAGTGGGGCGCGATGCTCTCCGAGGGGCGCAACTACCTCCAGGTGGCCTGGTGGATGACGGTGCTGCCCGGTGCGGCGGTCACCGCGACGGTGGTGGCGTTGACCGTCGTCGGCCGGCACTGGCAGGCCCGCTTCGACGGGCGGCGACCCTGATGGCCGCGCTGCTCGCCGTCGAGGACCTGCACGTCACCTTCGACACCCCGACCGGCCCGGTGGAGGCGGTCCGGGGCATCGGCTTCACCGTCGGGGCCGGCGAGTGTGTCGCCGTCGTGGGAGAGTCCGGCTCGGGCAAGAGCGTCACCGCCCGTACCCTGGTCGGCCTAGCCGGTGCCGGCGCCCGGGTCCGCGCCGCCCGGCTCGACCTCGCCGGCCGGGACGTGCGGGGCTACCGACCACGGGACTGGCAGCGGGTGCGGGGCCGGCTCGCCGGGCTGGTGACACAGGACGCGCTGGTCTCCCTCGACCCGCTGCGCACGGTCGGCGCGGAGATCGGCGAGGTGCTCGCCGCGCACGACATCGTCGGTCGGCGGGAACGCGTCGGCCGGGCCATCCACCTGCTCGACCAGGTGCACGTGCCCGAACCCGGACGGCGGGCCCGGCAGTACCCGCACCAGCTCTCCGGCGGGCTGCGGCAGCGGGCGCTGATCGCCTCGGCGATCGCCGGGGAACCCGCCCTGCTCATCGCCGATGAGCCGACCACCGCGCTCGACGTCACCGTGCAGGCGCAGATCCTGCGGCTGCTCGCCGAACGGCGGGACACCGGCGTCGGCCTGCTGCTGATCAGTCACGATCTGGCGGTGGTCGCCCAGGTGGCCGACCGGGTCCTCGTGATGCGGGACGGCCGGATCGTCGAGCACGGTCCGACCGGCCGGCTGCTGCGGGCCCCGCAGCACCCGTACACCCGGCAGTTGCTCGCGGCGGTGCCGTCGGCCTCGTCGCGGGGACGTCGACTCGGCGAACCGGCCCGGGTCCGCGACGACTGCGCCGTGCCGGTGCTGCGGCGCACCCCGCTGCCGGCGCGGCCCGTCGTCCGTCCCGACGACACCGTGCTCGACGCGGTCGGCCTGACCCGGCGGTACGGCCCGCACACCGTCGTGCGGGACGTCTCGTTCAGCGTGGCCCGGGGCGAGACGCTGGGGCTGGTGGGCGAATCGGGCTCCGGCAAGAGCACGATCGCCCGGCTGGCCGCCGGACTGCTCACCGCCGACGCCGGCGCCGTCACCTTCGAGTCGGCCCGGTGGTCCGGGGTGCCGGAGCGGGCCCGCCGTCCGCTGCGCCGCCGGTTACAGCTGATCTCCCAGGACCCGCTGGGCTCCTTCGACCCCCGCTACACCGTCGGCCGGGTGGTCGCCGAGAACCTCGACCCGGGTCCGGACCGGACCGACCGGGTGCTCGCCCTGCTGCACCGGGTCGGCCTCGGCCCGGACCTGCTCCACCGGCACCCCCGGTCGCTGTCCGGCGGGCAACGGCAGCGCGTCGCCATCGCCCGGGCCATCGCCCCCCGACCCAGCCTGATCATCTGCGACGAGCCGGTCTCCGCCCTCGACGTCTCGATCCAGGCCCAGGTCCTCGACCTGCTGGCCGAGTTGCGCGCCGCCGACGGCACCGCCCTGCTGTTCATCTCCCACGACCTCGGCGTGGTGCACCACCTCGCCGACCGGGTGCTGGTCCTGCACGACGGTGTGGTGGTCGAGCAGGGCCCGGTCGGTGACGTCTTCAGCTACCCCCGGCACGACTACACCCGGTCCCTGCTCGACGCGTTGCCCACGCTCGTCACCGCCGGCTGACCGTAGGAGGAACCCATGCCCGATCCCACCCTGCACCTGGCCGTGGCCCTCGACGGTCTCGGCTGGCACCCCGCCGCCTGGCGGCTGTCCCACGCCGACCCGGCCGGGCCGCTGTTCCCCCGCTGGTGGTCCGCCCTGGTCGGACAGGCCGAACAGGCCGCCCTGGACCTGGTCACCATCGAGGACTCGCTGGACCTGCAGTCGTCGCTGCCCGACGGGCCGGACGGTCGGACCGACCAGGTCCGGGGTCGCCTCGACGCGCTGCTGGTCGCCGCCCGGATCGCCCCGTCGACCCGGCACATCGGGCTGATCCCGACCACCAGCGTCACCCACACCGAGCCGTTCCACGTCTCCACCGCGGTGGCCACCCTCGACCACGTCAGCGGCGGGCGGGCCGGCTGGCGGCCCCGGGTCTCCGCCCGCCACAGCGAGGCCGCGCACTTCGGCCGGCGTGACCTGCCCCCGCTGGACCCGACCCGGTCCGACGACCCACGGACCGTACGCCTCGTCGGTGACCTGTTCGCCGAGGCCGCCGAGGCCGTCGAGGTGGTCCGGCGGCTCTGGGACAGCTGGCAGGACGACGCGGAGATCCGGGACGCCCCGACCGGCCGGTTCATCGACCGGGACCGGCTGCACCACACCGACTTCACCGGCCGGTGGTTGTCCGTCAGAGGACCGTCGATCGTGCCCCGGCCGCCGCAGGGGCAGCCGGTGGTCGCCGTGCTGGCCCACTCGACGGTGCCGTACGCGTTCGCCGCCCGGCACGCCGACGTCGTCTTCGTCACCCCCACCGACGCCGCACACGCCGAGGCCGTCGTCACCGAGGTCCGGGCGACGGAGGAGACCGTCGGCCGGTCCGGCCCACCCCTGCGGATCCTCGCCGACCTGGAGGTGCTGCTCGACGACACCCCGCAGCTGGCCCGGCGTCGGCGGACCCGGCTGGACGAGTGGCACGGCGCGGAGTTCTCCTCGGACGCGGCGAGCTTCACCGGCAGCCCCGGACAGCTCGCCGACCTGCTCGCCGACTGGCGGCGGGCCGGGGTGCAGGGATTCCGGCTGCGGCCCGCCGTGCTGCCCGACGACCTCACCACGATCACCCGGGCGCTGGTGCCCGCGCTGCGGGACCGGGGCCTGTTCCGTGCCCGCTACCCCGGCGGAACGCTGCGCGACCTGCTCGGCCTGCCCCGGCCGGCCAACCGGTACGCCGTCGCGGGCCCCCGCTGATCCCAGGAGACGACCCCGTGCCCAAGCAGATCATCCTCGCCGCGCACTTCCCCGGCGTGAACAACACCACCGTGTGGAGCGACCCGGCCTCCGGCAGCCACATCGACTTCGCCTCCTTCGTCCATCTGGCCCGCACCGCCGAACGGGGCCGGTTCGACTTCTTCTTCCTGGCCGAGGGGTTGCGGCTGCGCGAACAGCGCGGCCGGATCCACGACCTGGACGTGGTGGGCCGGCCGGACACCCTCACCGTGCTGGCCGCGCTCGCCGCCGTCACCACCCACCTGGGGCTGGCCGGCACCCTGAACACCACCTTCCGGGAGCCGTACGAGCTGGCCCGGCAGTTGGCCACCCTGGACCACCTCTGCGCCGGGCGGGCCGCCTGGAACGTGGTCACCACCTCCGACGCGTTCACCGGGGAGAACTTCCGCCGGGGCGGCTACCTCGACCGGTCGCTGCGCTACGAACGGGCCGCCGAGTTCGTCCGGGTCGCCCGGCGGTTGTGGGAGTCGTGGCCGGCGGACGCGATCGTCGGCGACCGTGCCGCCGGCCGGTACGTCCGCGCGGCCGACCCGGGGGCCTTCGTCCACCACGGCGACCAGTTCGACATCGCCGGGCACTTCACCGTGCCGCGCAGCCCGCAACTGCACCCGGTGATCCTCCAGGCCGGCGACTCGCCCGAGGGCCGGGAGTTCGCCGCATCCAGCGCCGACGCGATCTTCTCCCGGCACGGCACCCTGGAGGACGGTCGGGAGTTCTACCGAGACGTGAAGGCCCGACTGGCCCGGTACGGCCGCACCCCCGACGACCTGAAGATCATCCCGGGGGTGACCTTCGTGCTCGGCGACACCGACGCCGAGGCCCAGGAACGCGCCCACCACATCCGCCGCCAGCAGGTCAGCCCGCAGACCGCGATCCTGCTGCTGGAACAGCTGTGGAACCGGGACCTGTCCGGGTACGACCCGCACGGCCCGCTGCCGGCCGAGGACCCCGACGTGGACGGCGACGCGATCAGCCGGGGCCGGGCCGGCATGTACCCGGACCCGGTCGGCACCGCCCGGCAGTGGCGGGCGCTGGCCGAGGAGAAGGGACTCGGCATCCGCGACCTGATCATCGAGGTCACCGGCCGGCAGTCCTTCATCGGCACCCCGCAGCGGGTCGCCGAGCGGATGAACCACTTCGTGCAGTCCGACGCCGCCGACGGGTTCATCCTGGTGCCGCACCTGACCCCGGGCGGGCTCGACGAGTTCGTCGACCGGGTCGTCCCGCTGCTCCAGGAACGCGGCGTGTTCCGTACCGAGTACACGTCCACCACCCTGCGTGGGCATCTCGGCCTGCGGCCGGCCCGACCGGCCACCCGGGTCGGCGCGGCGTGACCGGCCCGGTGGCGTCGACGCCGGTTACCGTCTGCCGGCTGCGCTGGGACGACCCGGACGCCGTGGCGCTGCGCGCGGCGATGACCGGGGAGCTGCGCCAGCGCTACGCCGACCGTCCGCACGACCCGATCCACCTGCCCCCGGCACGGGTGCTCCTGCCGGGCTCGGTGGCCTGGACCGGGGTGGCGTACACCGCCGACGCCACCCCGGTCGGGCACGCCGCGCTGCGCTGGTGCGGCCCCGACCTGGAACTGAAACGGATGTACGTGGCGCCCGCCCACCGGGGGCGGGGCATCGCCGACCAACTCCTGGACGCCGCCCGGGAGGCGGCCGGGCGGTTCGGTGCCGGCCGGATAGTGCTCCAGACCGGCGACCGGCAGCCCGACGCGGTCCGCCGCTACCTTCGGGCCGGCTACCGACCGGTCCCGGTCTTCCCGCCGTACGACGCGTTGCCCTACTCCCGTTGCTACGCCCTGGTGGTCCACCCCATCCCTCCCCGGAAGGCCCCGGTCCCGGCATGAAGTTCCTGCTGATCACCCTGATCACCCACCTGCCCGACCCCGTCACCGGGCGACGCCGCAGCACCACCGAACGGTTCCGGGAGGTGGTCGACACCGCCGTGCTGGCCGAGGAGTTGGGCTTCGACGGCTACGGCGTCGGCGAACGGCACGAACGCCCCTTCATCTCCTCCTCGCCGCCGGTGGTGCTCAGCCACATCGCGGCGCGGACCAGCACCATCCGGCTCTTCACCGCCGTCACCACGCTGAGCCTGCTCGACCCGGTCCGCGCCTACGAGGACTACGCCACCCTCGACCACCTCTCCGACGGTCGGCTGGAGCTGATCATCGGCAAGGGCAACGGCGCCGCCCAGGCCCAGCTGTTCCACGTCACCGCCGAGGACCAGTGGGACCGCAACCGGGAGAGCTACGAGCTGTTCCGCCGGCTCTGGCGGGAGGACCGGGTCACCTGGTCGGGCCGGTACCGCCCGGCGCTGACCGAGGCCGAGACCTGGCCCCGTCCGCTGCAACCGGCGATCCGGGTCTGGCACGGCAGCGCCACCAGCCGGGAATCGGTCGACCTGGCCGCCCGCCATGGCGACCCGATCTTCTCCGCCAACGTCACCAACCCGGTCGAGCCGTACGCCGAGCTGGTCCGGTACTACCGGCAGCGGTGGGTGCACCACGGCCACGATCCGGCGGACGCCCTCGTCGGGGCCGGCACCGCCGGGTTCTACGCCGCCCGCACCTCGCAGGAGGCGGTCGAGACGTACCGGCCGATCTTCGACGCCCGGCTCGCTGCGTTCCGCCGGCTCGGCGTGGAGCCGGTCTTCCCCACCATCGCCGACGCCGTCGCCCGCAGCTCCCTGCTGGTGGGCAGCCCGCAGCAGATCGTCGACAAGGTGCTGCGCCACCACGAGCAGCTCGGGCACGAGGTGATCCACCTCCAGGCCGACCCCGACGGGCTGACCGACAAGGCCCACCGGCAGAGCCTGGAGCTGTTCCAGGCCGAGGTGGCGCCGGTGCTGCGTCGGGAGATCCCCAGCCGCCCCTTCCGCCCGCCGGCGACCGCCGTCGCGTCGCGCTGACCAGAAACGGGACCCCCATGTCATCGACCGCGCTGTCCGTGCTCGACCTGTCGCCGGTGCCTGCCGGCGGCACCGTCACCGACGCCCTGCGGCACACCGTGGACCTGGCCCGCCGGGTCGAGCAGTTCGGCTACCGCCGCTACTGGCTGGCCGAGCACCATCTGGCCGCCGGGGTGGCCAGCTCCGCCCCGACCGTGCTCATCGGGCAGGTCGCCGCGGCCACCAGCGTGCTGCGGGTCGGCTCCGGCGCGCTGCTGGTGGGGCACCGTACCGCCCTGTCGGTGGTGGAGGAGTTCGGCACCCTCGCCGCCCTGCACCCGGGCCGCATCGACCTCGGCATCGGCCGGTCCGGACCGCCCCGCGCCGACGCCACCCGGGAACCCGTCCCGCCACCGACCGGGGCCCGGGTGGTCGACGGGCTGCTGATCCCCGCCCCGTTCTCCTACGCCCACCTCGTCGGCGCACCCCGGTACGCCCTCGCCACCGCGCTGCTGCACCAGGCCGGTGCGCAACCACCCGCGTTCGCCGGACAGCTCGACGACATCCTCGCGTTGCTGCGTGGCGACTACCGGGACGCCGACGGCCTCGACGCGCACGCCGTGCCGGGGGAGGGGGCGGATCTGCAGGTGTGGCTGTTGGGCAGCAGCGGTGGGGAGAGCGCCCGGCTGGCCGGGGCGTGGGGCCTGCCCTTCGCCGCCAACTACCACGTCAGCCCCGCGACGGTGCTCGACGCGGCCGAGGCGTACCGGGCCGCGTTCCGGCCGTCGGCGGCGCTGGCCGAGCCCTACCTGGTGGTCTCGGCCGACGTGCTGGTCGCCGACACCGACGCCGAGGCGCGTCGGCTGGGCAGCCCGTACGGGCACTGGGTGCGCAGCATCCGTGGCGGCGACGGCGCGATCCCGTACCCGAGCCCCGAGCAGGCCGCCACGCTGCCGTGGCGCGACGCCGACCGGCAGCTCGTCGCCGACCGGGTGGACACCCGGTTCGTCGGCGCGCCGGAGACGGTCGCCGCCCGGTTGCGCACCCTGCGGGACGTCACCGACGCCGACGAACTGCTCATCACTACGATCACCCACGACCACGCCGACCGGGTGCGGTCCTACCAGCTGCTGGCCAAGGAGTGGGCCCAGTCCGGCGACACCGGCCGGGCCCGATAGACACGACGGTGCGCTCACCCCGGCCCGGACGGGGACCACGGATTTGGGGGTGTCCGGGTCGGGGTGTCGCGTCAGGTCATCGTGCTGAGCAGCCCGACCTCCGGATGCAGGACGCCGTCCTGGCCCAGCGACCGGAAGTCGGCCTCGACGGCGGCCCGCTCCAGCCGGCCCGCCCGCACCGCGTGGTAGCGCACGACCGACCAGAGGAAGACGTCGAGGGTGTCGAAGCGGGTGCCGCCCTCGACGACCTCCTCCTCGTGGAACCAGAGGCCGACCTGCCCGTCGGCGAGGACCACGTGCAGGTTGCCGCCGCCGTCGGCACCGACGGAGTAGACGTCGTCGTCGGCGAGCGTCGGTTGGTAGTCGGCGTCGAGGAGTTGGCAGTCGTTGCCGGCGAAGTCGAACCCGTAGGACCAGTCGTAGATGTCGAGGAACTGGGGCATCCGCCCGGACCGGACGCGGTGGTCGAAGGCCGCCAGCGCCGTGGCGGCCGGGGAGGGGAGACGGTCGAGCAGCGACGTCACCGGGCGGGTCCCGGCGGGAACGGTGACGGGCGGCCGGTCGGCGAACCACCGGGCGAGATCGGCGTCGAGGTCCCGCTCGACGTAGCCGGTCAGATCGTCAGGGGTGAGGGTCACCGGCGGATGCTAACCGCCGACCCCGACAGGCTCGCCCGCCGGACCCGGGGCCAGCGGCAGGGTCGTCGACGAGCGTCGGTTTCGTCCACCGCTGCGGCTTTCACCGAGGTCGGGCTATATTGACGCAAGTCACTACTGCTCTGGAGGTGCCCGACGTGAGAGTCCGTTCGATGGTGGCGGCAGCGGTCGCGGCGGGGCTGGCGGCCACCGGCGTCGGCACCGCCACGCTCGCCG
The DNA here is from genome assembly GCF_040678915.1 of Micromonospora sp. NPDC049257. Classification (NCBI taxonomy): domain Bacteria; kingdom Bacillati; phylum Actinomycetota; class Actinomycetes; order Micromonosporales; family Micromonosporaceae; genus Micromonospora; species Micromonospora sp. NPDC049257. The sequence continues at coordinate 144,816 of NZ_JBFAQU010000004.1, read as the reverse complement.
GGGCCGCGCCGGCCGACCCGGCCCCGGCCGCCCCGACCCTGGCCGTCGGCGACTTCGACTTCACCCGCCCCCAGGTGGTCGCCACCGGCCTGACGGTGCCCTGGGGGATGGACTTCCTGCCCGACGGCAGCGCCCTGACCGCGCTGCGCAACTCCGGCCAGGTGGTACGGGTCCGACCCGGTCAGGCCCCGGAACAGGTGGCCCAGATCTCCGGCGTGAACGCCAGCGGCGAGGGCGGCCTGCTCGGCCTCGCGGTCTCCCCGGGGTACGCCCAGGACGGCTACGTCTACGTCTACCTCACCACCACCACCGACAACCGGATCGTCCGGTTCCGGCTCAGCGCCCCGCAGAACCAGGAGCCGGTCCTCACCGGACTGGCCCGCTCCACCATCCACAACGGCGGGCGGATCGCCTTCGGCCCGGACGGGATGCTCTACGCCGGGGTCGGTGACGCGGGGCAGACGGCCAACGCGCAGAACCCGCAGAGCCGCAACGGCAAGATCCTCCGGATGCGTCCGGACGGGTCCGCGCCGTCGGACAACCCGACGGCCGGCTCCCTGGTCTACAGCCTCGGGCACCGCAACGTGCAGGGCCTGACCTGGGACGCTCAGGGGCGGCTCTACGCCGCCGAGTTCGGGCAGAACACCTGGGACGAGGTCAACCTCATCGTGGCCGGCGGCAACTACGGCTGGCCCACGGTCGAGGGGCGGGCCAACGACCCACGGTTCCGGGACCCGCTGCTGGTCTGGACGACCGCCGAGGCGTCCCCGAGTGGCGCGGCGGTCGCCGGCAACCGGCTCTTCGTCGCCGCCCTGCGCGGCACCCGGCTGTGGACCGTGCCGCTCACCGGCACCGGCGGGGTCGGCACCCCGGCCGCCGAGCTGACCGGCGCGTACGGTCGCCTGCGTACCGTGGAGTACGGGCCGGACGGCTGGCTCTGGGTCACCACCAGCAACCGGGACGGGCGTGGCACCCCGGCGTCGACCGACGACCGCATCCTGCGCTTCCCGCCGAAGGACACCACCCCGCCCCCCACCAGCCAGCCACCCACCACCCCGCCCCCGACGACGCCTCCGCCCACCACGCCTCCGCCGACCACGCCCCCGCCCACGACGACGCCGCCTCCGCCCACGACGCCGGGCACCCCGCCGCCCGTCTCCTGCCGGGTCGTCTGGCAGCCCAACCAGTGGAACGGCGGGTTCACCGCCGAGGTGTCCATCACCAACCTGGGTTTCCCGGTCACCAGTTGGACGTTGACCTGGTCCTTCGCCGCCGACCAGCGGATCACCAACGCCTGGAACGCACAGGTCACCCAGTCCGGGTCCGCGGTCACCGCGCGTAACGCCGCCTGGAACGGCAGCGTGCCGCAGAGCGGCACGGTCAGCTTCGGCGTCCAGGGCACCTCCGGCGCGAGCAACCCACGCCCGGCCGCGTTCCAGTTCAACGGGGGAGTCTGCCTGGTCCAGTGATCCACGACGGGGCCGGTCCGGGGCACCCCGGACCGGCCGCCGTCCGCCGTGCCACCCGGCCCGTCCGGGCGACGCGGTCGCGTCGTCGCCGACACCCCGGCGTCGGTCGAACCGGGGCAATGTGCCGGATTCGCCGACGCCGGCCGTCGTTCCGGTGGAGCCTGCGAGGGACGCTATCGCGCACGGTGCGGCGGAACGGGGTGGTCTTGAACCGAAGGTTCGTCGGGCTGCTGCTGGTGACCAGCCTGGTGCCGATGATCGAGGCCACCGTGCTGGTCGCCCTCGGATTCCGGGCCGCCCAGGGCATCCCCCCGCAGCTCACCGCCCTGTGGCCGTACGACACCTACCACGACCTGCGGTGGCTCTACGTCTACCACCGGTCGTGGTGGGAGTTCGCGCTCTGGCTGACCTACGTGCTGGTCGCCCGGGGCCTGTTCACCACCGGCCTGGTGCTGCTGGCCTGGCCGGCCGGGGTGCCCCGGCCGCCACTGGGCTGGCTGCTGCGCCGCAACGTCGTGCTCGGCGTGCTGGTCGGCGGGTTCGTCGCGCCCTGGGCGGCGATCTCGGTGGCGGCGTCGGTGGTCGCCCTGTCCTGGGTGCTGCTGGCGTCGCTGCTGCCGATGTTCCTGCTCGCGCCGTTCCTGCAACGGGTGGCCGTGGTGGAGCACTGGTGGCGGGGGCTGCCGTCGATCTCGCTGGTCGGCTGGTCACTGCTGAACTTCGTGGTGCTCACCGTGGCCGGCGCGCTGTGCTGGGTGGTGCCCGGCTGGTGGACGGTGCCCGTGGCCGGGGCGGCGGGGGCGCTCAACGGGGTGCTGTGGAACCGGACCGTACGGGCGGCGCTGCTGCCCTCACGGGTGCGTTGGGCCCGGGTGCCGGTGACCCCGCTGGCGGCGCTGCTGGCCGTCGCCGTGCCGCTGGTCATCCCGCCGGTGACCGAGCTGGTCCCGGGAAACGAGCAGTGGATCAGGACGGCGGTGCTGGAACGACCGCTGCCCGCCGCGGTCACCCATGCGGTGATCGTGCTCACCGGCTACGGCTCGGACTACGGCGGTGAGCAGCCGTCCGACCCCCGGGTGCAGCGCTTCTCCTACCGGGGGCTCGACTCCGACGGGAAGCCGCTCGCGTACCGGTCGGCGGACACCACCCGGTCGATGGCGGACAGCGTGGCGCTGCTCGCCCGGCAGGTGGAGCTGCTGCACCGGCGCACCGGACGGCGGGTGGCGCTGATCGGGGAGAGCGAGGGGGCGATGGTGGCCCGCACCTATCTGGCCCGGCGGCACGACGCGACGGTCGACATCCTCGTCATGTTCAGCCCGTTGATCTATGCCGGCCGGGCCTACTACCCGCCCCCGCACCACGACGAGGGCTGGGGGGTGGTCACCGGCTGGCAACTGCGGGCCATCTTCGGGCTCGCCGACGTCGGCGGCGGCCCCGACGAGCCGTTCATCCGGTCGTTGCTCGACGACGCGCCGTTCTACCGCAACCAGTTGATGTGTCCCGTGCCCGGGGTCCGGATGGTCGCCTTCCTGCCCACCGCGACGGCCACCGAAGCGCCACCGGGGGAGTACAGCCGGATTCCGGTCTACCAGATCCCCGGCGTGCACGGTGGCCTGCTGGACCGCAGGCTGCTCCAGGACCGGCTGATCGACTTCCTGACCGGCAAGCCGATCGCCCACACCCGGGCCGAGTACCCGCTGATGCAGAGCTTCGCCGCCGCCTGGCAGGCGCCGCCGCTGCCGATCGCGGCGAACCCGGCCTGGGCGGGCAACCGGCAACCCGACCCGGCGTTCACCGGGAAGGTCTGCCTGCCGGCCCGCTGAGCGCCAGGCCGCCACCGTCACCCCGCGAGCAGTTGGACGACCACCAGCACGGCGACCAGGTCCGGGCCGCGCAGCACCTGACGGACCAGGTCCACGGGCACCATCGCGAACGGCGTGTTCACCATCGCCCCGCCGTACCGCATGGGTGGGCGGGTGCCGGCCCAGAAGGCCGCCGCCACGACCCCGAGCAGCAGCACCGCGTCGAGCGGGACGGGCACCGGCCGCAGGGCGGGCAGGGTGGCCAGATACCAGAGGGTGGCGCCGACGCCCGGCACGACGAGATGCGTCAGCCGCAACAGGGCGTCGTTGCCGCCGAGGGACCGCCGCAGGCCCGGTGCGCGACTGACCGCGCGGAGCCCGCCGGTGAGCCCGCCCGTCGCCAGGTACGCCAGCACCAGGTGCGCGGGACCCGCGATCGACGGCAGCGCCACCGCGACGGCGTACATGGTCAGCAGCGCCCCGACCCAGCCGACGAGGGCACCCCGGCGGCGCGACAACCGGCGTACCTCTGCCTGGAGCAGCACCCGCAACCGACCACCGGCACGGAAGGGCCGCCCGCGCACCAGGCCGATCCCGCGCCACCGGCGGCTCTCCACCAGCGCGGCGAGCAGCGACGGATCCAGCAGCACGGCGGCGGTGGTGGCGGCGTTGGCGAACTGCGCGCCCGTGGTCAGCGCCGCCCGGTCCACCCGGGCGAGCCGCCGGTGCGCGCGGACGGTGGACGCCACCGCGACCGGCAGCAGCACCAGGCCGACGCCGGCGGTGAGCGGCACCGGCGGCAGCGGGAGGGACCACCCGGCGGCGTGCCCGAGCACCACCAGCACCGCGATCGTCGCCCCGGCGGCGGACAGACCGACGCCGAGCCGTCCCGCCCAGCGGGGTGTGGGGCGGACGCTCTGGGCGACGACGGCCCACCCGGTCGCGGTGGCCCCGCAGGTGAGGCCGGCCAACGCCGCCCAGCCCAGGTCGACGGGGCGGTCGAGGCCACCGGCGTACGCGGCTGCCACCGCCAGCAGCCCGACACCGATGGTGCCGCCGCCGACCAGGCCACCGAACCGGGGGAGCAGCCACGCCCGGCGGTCCACCGGTGAGCTGACCAACCAGGTCTGCGCGGCCGGGGTGACCAGCAGCGGCCCGGTCAGCCGCAGGCCCCACCAGGCGAGCCCGGCCCCTGCCGTCACCGCGGCGACGGCGATCCAGTACCTGTCGCCCGGGTCGGTCCGGGTCACCTGCGGGGCCGCCAGGTGGTCGCGGATCGCGGCGACCGCGAACCAGCCGTACAGGGCGACGAACAGGACCACGACGTAGGCGTCGGTGAGCACCTCGCCGAGCGAGCCGGGATGGTGGCGGCGGCGGGCCCGTCGCAGCCCGGCCCGCAGTTGCCGGGGCGTGGGCCCGACCACCGGTGGTGGGGAGGTCCTGGTCGACGTCACCTCAGCCGCCGATCTCGATCCGCCGGTCGGCGACCGCGTCGATCAGTTCGGTGTCGTGCGACGCCATCAGCACCGCCGTGCCGGCTGCCTTCTCCCGCAGCAGCCGCTGCGCCAGCCAGGCCCGGCCCCGGACGTCGAGGCGCTGCTCCGGTTCGTCGAGGACGAGCAACCGGCGCGGGCGTACGAAGCAGGAGGCGAGGGCGAGGCGGCGGCGCTGGCCGCTGGACAGGGTCGCCGGAAGCTGGTCGCGGGCCGGTTCGAGACCCAGCTCGGTGAGCACCTCCTCGACCGGGTCGGCGGTGCCGCCGTGGGCGTAGGCGAGCAGTTCGAGGTGTTCGACGACGGACAGGTCGGGAAAGAAGTCGATGTCGTCGAGGGCGGCGGCGACCGCCGCGCGGACCCGGGGGTCGGTCTCGTCGCAGCGTCGGCCGTCGAGCAGGACCTCGCCCTCGTCGGGGCGGTCCGCCCCGACGACGCAGCGCAGCAGGGTGGTCTTGCCGGAGCCGTTGGGCCCGACGACGACGGCGACCTGCCCCGCGTCGAGCTGGAAGCGCACGTCGTCGAGGACGACCAGCGCGCCGAACCGGCGGGTCAGCCCGCGTACGGCAAGTGTGCTCACAACCAGGCACTGTCGCACGCGGGCCGGTGTGGCCGTCGACCCGGTCCCGCCGCAGCGGTCAGCCCTTGACGGCGCCGATCAGCACACCCTTGATGAAATGCCGCTGGATGAACGGATAGACCGCGACGATCGGGGCGACGGTGAGCACGACCACCGCCATCTTGATCGCCTCGGTCGGTGGCATGGACACGCCGGTGCTGCCGCCGGAGGTGTGCGGGGCCTGGCCGGCCAGCAGGTAGCTCTGCAACACCCGCTGGATCGGGTACATGTCGTTGCGGTCGATGAACAGCAGCGCGTCGAACCAGACGTTCCAGTAGCTCACCGCGTAGAACAGCCCCACCACGGCGATGACCGCCCGGGACAGCGGCAGCACGATCCGCACCAGGGTACGGAAGTGGCTCGCCCCGTCGACCCGGGCGCTGTCCAGCAGTTCCTGCGGGATGGCCTGGAAGAAGCCGCGCACCACCACCAGGTTGAACACGCTGATCGCCGGCGGCAGGATCAGCGCCCAGATGGTGTCCTTGAGGCCCAGCCCGGTCACCACCAGGTATTTCGGCACCAACGGCGGGTACACCAGGAACGGGACCAGGAAGTAGATCAGCAGCCAGCGGTAGCCCACCGAACGCGGCTGGGACAACCCGTACGCGGCGAGGACGGTCACGGTCAACGCCAGCGTGCTGCCGATGACGGTGACCAGCGTGCTGATCCACAGCGCCCGGGTGACCGCCCCACCGGCGAAGATCGTCTCGTAGGCCGCGGTGTCGATGCCCCGGGGGATGACGACGATGCCGCCGGCCTCGGCGAGGGTCTCCCGGGAGGACAGGCTGGTCACCAGGATCACCCAGAGCGGGAAGAGCACACTGAGCACGAGCAGACCCAGGAAGGCGGCCTTGAACCCCTGGCCGATCCGGGTCGGTGGCTCCTCCCACACCGGCCGGCGGTCGCGCCCGGAGCGGGCCCGCAGTGCGACGGTCTCGGTCATTTCGAATAGATCCCTCGTTCGCCGAGCAGGTGGGCGACCCGGTTGGCGGCCAGGATCAGGCCCAGCCCGATCGCGGCCTTGAACAGCCCGGCCGCCGCGCCGTAGCCGTAGTTGCCGGTGGCGATGGAGAAGTGGTAGACGAAGGTGTCGAGCACCTCGGCGGCCTGCCGGCCCACCGCGTCACGTTGCAGCAGGAACTGTTCGAACCCGACCGAGAGCGCGTCGCCCAGCCGCAGGATGAGCAGCAGCACGATCACCGGGCGCAGGCCGGGCAGGGTGATGTGCCACAGCCGCCGCCACCGGCCGGCGCCGTCGGCCGCCGCCGCCTCGTAGAGGCTGGTGTCGATGGTGGACAGCGCGGCGAGGAAGACGATGGTCCCCCACCCGACGTCCTTCCAGACCGCCTCGGCGGTGACCAGGATGATGAAGGTGTCCGGGTTGGTCATCACGTTCCACGGCTGCATGCCGGCGTCGCGCATGGTCTGTGCGAGCAGGCCGGCGCCGCCGAGCATGGCGACGAAGAAGCTGACCACCAGCACCCAGCTGAAGAAGTGCGGCAGATAGACGACGGTCTGCACGAAGCCGCGCCACCGGCTGGAGAGCAGGTTGTGCAGCATGATCGCCAGGAAGATCGGCAGCGGGAAGAAGAAGACCAGCTGGAACGCGGTGATCGCCAGGGTGTTGCGCAGCGCTTCCCAGAAGGCCGAGTCCTCGAAGAGCAGTTGGAACTGGCCGAACCCGATCCAGTTGCTGCGCGCGAACGCCTGCAACGGGTTGTCGCCCAGGTAGGGGTTGTAGTCCTGGAAGGCGATGATGTTGCCCAGGATCGGCAGGTAGCTGAAGACCAGCAGGACGAGGAAGCCGGGCGTCACCATGACCAGCAGCTGCCAGTCCCGGGCGAGCCGGGTGCGCAGCGGCACCCGGCGACGGCGGGCGGGACGGCGCCCGCGTGGCGTCCCGGTGGGCCCGTCGGGCCGGGTCCGGTCGGACCCGGCCGCGACGGTGGTGTCGCGAGTGGTCATCGCCCGGCCTTGGGCAGGGACTTGGCGAGCAGTTCCCGCGCTTCCTCGCCCCCGTTGGCCTTCCACTCCTGCACGATGGCGTCGACGTCGGAGAGCGGCCGGCGGCCGCGCAGGAGGTCGGTGAACTTGTCCTCGGTGGGCACCTGGTTGGCCTTGTACGCGGCCGGCATCTCCAGCTTCACCCCGTCCCAGGGGTCCTTCTCCAGGAACTTCACCATGGCGTTGGAGTAGTTCAGGAGGTCCGGCACGTAGTTCGGGGTCTCCGGGTACGGGCCGATGGTGGGGTTGCGTCCGCTGATGAAGAAGTACTGGTTGGCGATCTCCTTGAACGCCAGGTCGGTCTTGACCGGCCCGTTCGGGGTGCTGTTGTGGTGCTTGCCCGCCAACCCGTAGTCGCGCAGCTGCGCCTCCTGCGAGCCCAGCGGCGCGGAGCACCAGTTCATGATCCGCAGCAGCTCCTCGACCCGCTCCTTGCCGAGTCCCTTCTTGACGAAGGTGAAGGAGATCGGCTCGTCGTCACCCCAGACCAGCGGGTCACCGCCGGTGGCCGAGAAGACCGGCACCGGCTGGATGTTCAGCTTGGGGTTGACCTTCTGGTGCTCGGCCTGGGCGCCCTGCCAGAAGCCCACCCCGTTGCGGGAGAAGACGATCGCGCCGTTCTTGGCGAACAGTTGGACGTTGTCCGCGCCCTTGCTGGCGACGATCTCGGGGTGGACCAGACCGTCCTTGTAGATCTTGGCCATCACCTCGACGGCCTGCCGGTACTCCGGGGTCTCGTACTTGAACTCCGGGGTCCCGTCGGCCTTCAGCCGCCAGCCCTGCTTGGAGGCCGGCACCTTGTGGTACATCTGGATCATCTCGAAGACGTTGTCGAACGCCCACACCTTCTTGGCCGGGTCGGTGACCTGCCTGGCCACGGTGAGCAGGTCGTCGAGTGACGCCGGCACCGCCAGCCCGCGCGCGTCGAGCAGGTCCTTGCGGGTGAACAACGCCCAGGGGAACGGCCCGTCGGTCGGGTTGGGCACGGCCATCAGCCGCTCGTTCCACAGCGAGTTGCGCCAGGCGCCGGTGGGGAACGAGGCCAGCATCGGGTACGCGTTGGCCGCGTCGCCCTTGAGGTAGTCGGTGAGGTCCTCGAAGAGCACCTTGATCGCCTCGGAGAAGCGCGGGATCTTCTGCACCTCCCAACCCGGCACGCAGAGCAGCTCCGGGACGTCCCGCGCGCCGAGCATCGCGTTGAGCTTGTCGGCGTAGGTGTTGCCGTCCTGGATGGTGAAGTTCACCGGCGTGCCCAGCTCGGCGTTGACCGCCTGGAGGTAGGCGTTCTGGGCGACCCCGGGTGGGGCCGGGCCCCAGGCCGGGGTCATCGCGGTGATCTCCTTGCCGCTGGTGCCGGGCCGCTCGGTGATCGCGTCGACCAGCGAGGTCGGGTACTTCGTGTAGCCGTCGGGCACCGGCCGGGTGCCGATGATGTCGGGCTTGATGCTCTGGGCGAGGTCCTTCTGCGTCGGCAGCAGGTTGGCGTACGCGTCCAGGTTCTGCGCGGCACCGGAGCCGGCCGGCTTCTCGGAGCACCCGGCGAGCAGCGGGCCGCCGGCGATGGCTGCCGTGCCGAGGCCGACCAGGCCGAGGAAGTGTCGGCGCGAGCCTGTCGAGCCGGGTTGCTGGGGTGTCATCGGTCCCCCTTCGAGAAGGGCTAGGTAGTGGGTTCGCAGGTTGGGGTAAAGCTAGTTGGTCTGGATGTTAAACAAACTAATGGACGGCGGGAGATTCCGACAAGAGGCATCGACGGTCGCCGTACCGGTACCGGCGGCGCGTCGGGTCGCCGTGACGTCGGCGTGCCCGCCGGGCCGAACCCCACCCGGAGACGACGAGCGGCCCCCGCACCCGCTACGTAGGCTGCCCGGATGAGCGCACCGTCCCGGATCCTGGTCTACGGGGTGTACGGCGCGGGAAAGTCGACCCTCGCGGCGGTGCTGGCCGACCGGTTGCGGTTGCCGTGGCACCCGGTCGACGACCTGCTGTGGCAACCCGGCTGGGTCGAGGTGCCGGTCGCCGAGCAGCGCAGCCGGATCATTGAGGTCTGCCGGGGCGACCGGTGGATCCTCGACGGGGCCTACCACGGGTGGCGGGACGTGCCCCTGGACCGCGCCGACCTGGTCGTCGCCCTGGACTACCCCCGCTGGCGTTCGTTCGGGCGGCTGCTGCGGCGTACCCTCCGCCGGCTGGCCACGGGGGAGGAGATCTGCAACGGTAACCGCGAGTCACTGGGCAGTGTGCTGTCCCGGGACTCGATCCTGGTGTGGCACGTCAGCGCGTTCGGTCGTGCCCGGCGGCGGATGCGGGCCTGGCAGGCCGACCCGTCGGGACCACCGGTGCTGCTGTTCCGCTCCCCGACCGAGCTGGACCGCTGGCTTGCCACACTGCCCCGACGGTGAGCGGCCGGGACAGGTGAGTGGCCGGGACGCCGCCGCGCCCCGGACCGTCGTCACTTGGGCGCGGGCCCGTTGTCCACGAACCGGAACACCGTTTCCAGGGGAGCGTCGCCGAGCTCCTCCAGGATCAACCCGCGCTGGTCGGAGTACTGGAGATAGGCGGAGTTGTTGCTGAGGGCGTAGGTCCGCTGGCCCCCCTCCGAGCTGTGCACCACGATCGAGAACAGTTGCCTCGGCTCGTCCGGCGAGCAGGCCGCCGCGACGACGGTGAGCGGGTCGGAACCCGCCGACCGGACCTGCCAGCAGTCCCGGTTACCGTCAGCGTTCGGTTCGGCGGTACGGACCAGATAGGTGCCGGACCCCTGGGGCACGAACACGAACAGGCTGCGCCCCTCGTCGCCGTCGACCTCGCCGAGACTGCCGTCGTCGAGCAGGGACACCACGGACTCCATCGCGGCGGACCGCAGGACGACGTAGCGGCGCTGTCCGAGCCGTAGCGGGTCGGTGGACGCCGAACTCTTCGACCCGCTGGGCGTGCCCCTGGGGGTGGCCCGGGGCGACCCGGACGTCGGATCCCCGGTGGTCGAGGTGTCCGGGGTCGGCCCGGTGGACGGGGTGGCCCCCGGTGTCGGGCCCGACGTCGTACCGCTCGGGCCGGCGGGCAGGGTGGTGCGCGCAGTGCCGGCGAGGTGCACCACGGTGGCACCGGCACCCACCGCCCCCAGCAGGGCGATGCCCAGCGCGGCGGTCGCGACGTGCCGACGCCGACGCCGGCTGTCACCGCGTCGACGGACCTCGGCGACGGTGGCGAGCCGACCGGTCTGCCCGGCCTGTCGGGCCAGCCCGCGCAGGGCCTCGTCGAGCATGTCGTCAGGCCCCATGGCTCCTCCCGGCCGCCGTCTGATGTCCGTCATCGCTCAGGTACCTGGCCAGGGCCTGGCGGCCCCGGGCCAACCGGGTCTTGACGGTGTTCGGATTCGCCCGGGTCTCCGCGGCGATCTCGGCCACGCTGAGGCCGACCAGATGATGCAGCACGATGGCCCGGCGCTGCTCGGAGGGGATGTGCCGTAACGCGTCGACCAGCACCACGTGGTCGACGGAGACCGGTTCCACCTGCTGTCCGGTCGCCTCCCGCCGGTGCGCCGTGACCCGGTTCACCGCCTTGCGCCACGCGCTCACCGCCACCCGGTAGGCGACCTTGCGTACCCACGCCTCCGGGCTGTCGCACTCCCGCACCGTCGCCCACCGGCTCCAGGCCCGGGCGTACGCCTCGGCCACCGCGTCCTCGGCCTCGGTACGGCTGCCGAGCATCGCGTACACCTGCCCCAGCACCCGTTGCGCCGACGAGGCGTAGAAGGCGTCGAACTCCTCGGCGTCACGCATCGATCACGCTCTCCACCTGACCGGTCGCCTCTGCACCCGCAGCGCCCGGCCCGGGGGCCGCCCCGCCCCGCGCGGGCCCGGTCGGATCGGACGGGACGTCGGTCCAGTCCGATCCGACCGGCCTGCCGTCAGCGGTTGGCGGGCGCCGGTCCGTTGTCGTTGAACCGGAAGCTGCTCGTCGGCGGGGCGTCACCCAGCTCCTCGAGGATGAGGCCGGAGCGTGCGGAGTCCCGCAGGAACGCCCCGGCGTTGCTGATCAGGTAGGACGGCGTGGTGCCGGTCGCGGCGAAGATCTCGAACTGCTGGCGGGGATCATCGGCGTTGCACGTGGCGGCCCGAACCTCCAACGGTTTGCTGTTGCCGGGATTATGCACCCGCCAGCAGAGCGGGCCGGCACTGGCCCGGGAGTACGACTTGACGAGGTACTTCTGCCCACCCAGCGGGGTCGGCACGAACAGCTGCCGGCCCTGGTCGTCGTCGACCTCGGCCAGCCGCCCGGAGTCGGTCAGCGACAGGCCGCTCTCGAACGCGCCGACCCGGACGATCGTGTACTGCCGGGTGCCGGTGAACCCGCGTGGGGCCCTGGTCGCCGTCGGCGGCGTGGCCGACAACCCCACCGGTACGCTGTCCGCCACGGCCGTGGTGTCCCGTTGCGCCGGGGCCGCCTGCCCACCGTCGGCCCCGGGTCGGGTGTCCACCGCACAGGCCGCCAGCGCCCCGGTCAGCGCCAGCAACCCGGCACCCGCGAGCCATCGTCTCATCGCCATTGTCCGCTCCTTCACCTGGGGACGTGGTCGGCAGGTCCGTCGTCGCACCGGCCCGGTGCCGACGTCGTTGCCCGACTCACCTCTCAGGACGTTCGGCGTGGCCGCCAGGTTTCAGCCCCACCCCACGATCTTTTCGGCACCGCCGACATCGTCCTGGCGGCGGGACCGGGGCGTCAGGCCCGCATGCCCGCATGCCCGCCCGGTCGCCCGGTCGCCCGGTCGCCCGGTCGCGGGTATCGTCGTCGGGTGCCCGAACTGATCGCACCTGCCGTCGAGCGGTACGACGCCTGGCGGGAGGCGCACCTGGAGTGGGGGCCGGGGCGGCACGAGGACGGCTTCGGGCTGCGCCCGTGCGACGAGGTGGACTCGCCGGACGGGTTCGCCGCCTGGGTGGCGCGGTTGACGCGACAGCCTGGTCCGGCCGGGCCAGCCGAGGTCGACCGCTGCACGTACCGCTGGATCGTCGCACACGAGCGGGTGCTCGGCGGGATCGCCCTGCGCCACGACCGCGACGAACACGCGCAGTGGGCCGGCCACCTCGGGTTCGGCATCCGCCCGTCCGCCCGGGGCCGTGGGCTGGCAAGTTGGGCGCTGGGCCGGATGCTCGACGAGGCGCGCGCGCTCGGGCGGGAACGGTTGCTGGTCGTCTGCGCAACCGGCAACGTCGCCTCGGCGCGGACGATCGAGCGGTGCGGCGGAGTCTTCGAGGGCATCGGGGAGACCCGGTTCGGTCCCACCCGACGCTACCGGATCACGCTGCACGGGTAGGGCCGGCGGCGTGCGGCGCGACACGCGGTGCCGGCCGACGGGCGGTGCCCGGCCGGCGACTTTGGGATGCTGTGACGGTCCAGCAAGTGATCCATCCGACTCGAAGGGACCTTTCCGATGGCAAAGGTCATCTCCACGCTTTTCATCTCGGCCGACGGCGTGGCCGAGATCGACCCCGACTGGCACTTCCCGTACTTCGACGACAACATGGGTCGGGCCGTCAGCGAGGACTACGACGCCGCCGACGTGCTCCTCATCGGCCGGGAGACCTACGACAGCTTCGCCGGGGCGTGGCCCGGCCGGGAGACGGCGGGCGGCGACGACGCGCCGTTTGCCAAGCAGCTCGGTGACCTGCGCAAGGTGGTCGTCTCGCGGCAGTCCCGGGAGTTTCCCTGGCGCAACTCCGAGCTGCTCGACGGCGATCTCCTCGAGGTCGTCGCCGCGCTCCGGAACGACGCCGGCATCGGTGGCGTCCTCATCCCCGGGTCGATCTCCGTGGTGCAGCAGCTGCTCGCCGCCGGGCTGGTCGACGAGCTGCGGCTGCTGGTGCACCCGGTGGCGGCGCGGAAGGGCCGCAGACTGTTCGACGACGGTGACGCGCCCTACCACCTGCGGGTGACGACGACGGAGGTGTTCCCGACCGGGGTGATCCGGGTGGTCTACGCGCCGGTCGAGACGCCCGCCCCGGCCGGCTACGACGAGGCCAAGGAGCAACTGCCCGCAGGGGAGTAGCCGCGCCCCGCGCGGGCCGCCTCGGCCGTCGTCACCCGCAGGTGGCACACCGCGCCACCATCGTCGCGTGGTGCCCGTCCGGCCGGTGGTCCGCGCGGCGACGCGGTCGGCGTACCGGCTAGGGGGTTGGTCCGGGCGGTTGCCGGTCCCGCTCGGCGGCGGTGACGCCGCCCCGCGCCCGCAGCCAGACGACCAGCTCGGTGGCGCCGCGCCGGACGGCCGCGTCCAGGGCGGTGCGGTGCTCCCACGGCGGTATCCAGTTGAGCCGGGCGCCCCGCTCCCACAGGTACCCGGCGCAGGACTGCCGGCCGCCGTGGCAGGCGCCCCAGAACGCCGCGTCGATCTCGTCGGCCGACGGCGGGACGACGTCGGTGCAGGCCCGCTCCACCCGGTCGAGCAGGCCGAGGGTGGCCGCGTCGGTGAGGGTGGTGCGGGCCCCCCGGACGACGAGCCGGTACGCCGCCCGCCACTGGGCGAAGGCCCGCGCGTCGGCGAGCGGCGTGCCGCCGGCGATCACGCCCCCGGCAGCCTCGATGTCGGCACCCGCGTCCAGCAGGGCGTCGACGACGTCCACGTCGTCGCAGCTGGCCGCCCAGTGCAGCGGGGTCTCCCGGTGCGGTCCGACGAACCGGGCGTCGACGTCGCTGCCGGCGGCGACCAGGGCGGCCACGGTGGCCGCCCCGTGCGGAAACCGGCCCGGCCAGTCGGTGACGACGTGCAGCAGCGTGCGGGACGTCGCACCGGAGGCCCCACCGACGTGGTCGACGAGGTGCGCGGTGGCCAGCCCCGGATGTGCGGTGAGCAGCCGGCGCAGCGTGGTGAGGTCGCCGCTGCGGATCGCCCCGCTCGCCGTGACCGCCAGCGGGTCGTCGACCGCGAGCAGCAGGAGGTCACCCGTCACCTTGGCGACCCTACCTGCCGCCGGGGAGCAGCCGGTCCAACGGCCGGGGGACGTGCTCCAGATCGAGGGCGTGCACCAGTGCGGCGGCGTACCTCGCCTTACGGCCGCTGGTGGTGCCCAGGAACCGGCGTAGCTGCCGCTGCACGGACCGACCGCGCTGGGCGGGCTGGTTCTGGAAGACCCGGAATCTGGGCAGGTCGCCCTCGGTGTCCAGGACGTCCTCGACACCGGCGGGACCCAGCGCGCGGATCAGCTCGTCCTCCAGGTCGGCGACGCACACCGGGAAGCCGAGCGCCTCCATCGCGGGGCGGTTCAGGTCGACGCCGAGGCCGACCTGCTCCAGAGCGCGCCGGAACCACCCCTCCTCGGCCTCGTCGCAGAGACCCCGGACGGCCAGGCCGAGACCCGGCGGGCCGAGCAGCCGCAGGAACCGGCCGGCGCTCATCGCGCCCCCCATCGCCAGCACGCAGACGCCCTCGTCGGTGAGGTCGCGGCCACGCCGCACGGCCAACGCCTCGACCGCGCTCCGGTCACTGACCCCCTCGACGAGCACGACCGTGGCCACCACGTCACCGGCCAGGCGGCGGGCGGTCACCGCCGCCGCCGCCGCGTCCGCGCCACCGGCCGCCCAGGCGCCGACGGCGGCGCGGAAACGGTCGGGCTCTCGCACGGTGGCAGTCTCGCAACCACCGGCCGGGACTGCCACCGGGATTCGGCGGCGGTCGGCGGCCCGGATGATCACCCTTGCGGCCGGCGCTGCGAACCTGGTCCGACCCGCGGCGCGGTGAACTGGAGCCGCCACCGGGAGCCGTGCCGGCTGAGCCGCACCACCGCCAGCGGGGCGACGTCCAGTCGGGGCAACACGGCCGTCGGAAGTCGCAACGCGTGCACGATCGCCACCCGGACCACCATCGGATGGGTCACCGCGGCGATCCGGACACCCGGGGCGAGCCGACCGTCGAGCCAGCCCCCGACCCGGTCGCGCAGTGCGGCGAGGGACTCCCCGCCGTGCGGTGCCGCCCCGGGGTGCTCCCACCACTGCCGCAACGCCTCGGGCTCCCGCGCCCCCACGTCCGCCAGGCTCCGCCCGGCCCAGGCGGCGTAGTCGCAGTCCGCCAACGCGGCCTCGACGGTGGGATGCAACCCGAGGGCGTACGCGGTCTGCGCCGCTGCCGCCGCCGGGCTGGTCAGACAGACGTCCACCCGGCCCAGAGGGGTGCGCCGGTCAGGGCCGACGAGGGCGAGAGCGGCCTGCCGGCCGCCCTCGTCCAGGTCGTCGTCACCCGCGCCGAACACCGCCTGCCGCAGGGCGGCGGTGTGCGCGTGGGCGACCAGCCGCAGGCTGGTCGTGCTCACGGGTGAGCCGGTGTGCCCTGACCGATCGCCGGCTCACCGGGGCGGTCGCCTGCGTGCCGCTCGCTCTTCGGCCGTCCGCCGCCCCGACTCATCAGGGCGCTGAACAGCAGGCCGATCGCGGTCCAGAGCACCACCTGGGTGCCGAGCGAGGCCAACCGGAAGTTCCACAGCAGGGTCGCCGGGAAGTCGTCCGGAACCTCCTGGAACGACGGCAGGACCACATAGCCGACGACGGCGACCAGGAGGAATCCGCCGACGCCCGCCCCGAACCGTTGCCAGACCGGCGCGTCGGCGCGCACCGACCGGTAGCCGAGGGTGCCCGCCCAGACCGCCACCAGGCCGAGGACCACCAGCGCCAGGTAGGCGACGGTGCGCTGGTCGATGGTGTCGGGATCACCGACCGCCGGTGGATTGGCCGGGTACTTCCCGAACGGCACGAGCACCGCGCCGACCAGGGTGCCACCGGCGAGCAGCAGCACCGACCGGCCGTCGTCCGTGCTGCGCAGGCGACGGCGCAGCAGCACGTACGCCGTCGCCAACAGGCCGCCCATCGCGGTCCCGAACAGCCCGGTGGCCAGGAACAGGCCGGCCCGCTGCCCGCCCCGACCGACCAGGTCGTCCGCGTGGTGGTCGTCGGCCACCGGCCCGGTGTGGGTGGCCGACTCCTCGATCGCGATGGCCGCCTCGATGCGCGGCTCACCGACGAGATAGCCGAACGCCCCCGCGAGCAGGCCGGCGACGAGACCGGCGAGTAGACCGCGGAGCAGGACGGTCGCGAACGTGGGTGGACTGTGGGGTGTGGTCAGTGGCACGGGACACCGAGCAGGTGCCGCCCGTCGTGCATGAGTTCGTGCAGGTACATGCCGCTGCGCGAGATCGCGCCCTGATCGAAGGCGACCAGGTAGGTGAGCAGGAGGAGTACGCCGACGACGACCAGGGCCGTCCCCCACACGCGGGCCGACCCGACGGGTTGCACCAGCGACTGGGTGGGAGTGGAACTCGACATGGGACACGAACCTTCCCGGGGATGACGCGTCCCCATCGCAAGGCTGCGGACGACCGAGCGTCCTGGCTCGTGGCACCGTCGACGACGGGACCGCTCACAGTGGCGCGACCGCGCCGGAATCTCACCGGCTTACCTCGCGACGCCGCAGATAGTAGGTCGACCGTAACGGCGCGACCCCCGACTGGTCAATCGTCACCCTGACGAATGTGAGCCACCCCGGGCGGAAGCCCGACGCCTTTGACGGGTCGACGGTCCCGGCCGGCCGTCGCGCGACAACCGGCCGGGACCGGTCATCGACCGGCGGGTGCGGGTGACGTGGGGGTGGTGGTGCGCCGACGCCGTCGCGAGGTCGCGCCCAGGACGACGTCGATGGTGAGGAAGGCCAGGAGGGTGAGCCCGAACAGGGGCAGCGCCCAGCCGATCGCCACCGTCGACGGCACGCCGACGAGCAGGACCCACCGCGGTACGGCCCGCACGCCGCCCCGGGCCGGTGGGGTGCCGACGAGCGCGCGCCGGTCGGTGCGGGTGGGTCGCCGTTGCCACCACATGCGGTAGCCCCACACGATGACGCAGAGCAGCCCGAGAGCCAGCGCGGCGAGCAGGAGTTGGTTGACCGGGCCGAAGAGCACGCCCATGTGGGCCTGGATGCCGAGACCACTGAGCTTGGCCAGCAGCGGCCAGTCGGCGAAGTCGCTGCGGGCGGTGACCGTGGTCGTGGCGGGGTCGACGGCGACCCGGTCCTTCGCGACCGGCCAGGTGTTGTCGACCTGGGTGACCGTCCAGGCTGAGCCCGGCTCCGCAGCCGGGGCGATCTCGACCGGGCCGACCAGCCCGGCCGTCCGGGCGGCGGTCAGCACCCGGTCGAAGGCGGCCGACTCGACCACCCCGCCCGCCCCGGACGCACCGTGGTGACCACCGCCGTCGGCATCGGCCGGGTCGCTCGGCGTCGCGGTGAGGGCGGTGGACAGCAGCGGGGCGCGGGCGTCGAGGGAGTCGAGGCCGGCGCCGAAGTTCGCTCCGGCGTACCGGGACCAGGTCAACCCAGTCGCCGAGAGGAACAACAGGCCGACGGTGAGCCAGACCCCGAGGGTGGCATGCCAGCCCCGGGTCCGGCGGACCCCCCGGGCGGCGGACAGGTCCGGCACGAGCAGGTGCCGCACGGTGGCCCGGGAGGCCCGGCGGCGTCGCCACCACAGCACGACCCCTCCCAGCGCGATGATCCACAGCCAACTCGCGGCCAGCTCCGAGTAGTGCCGGCCGACCTCCCCGAGGTGCAGGTTGCGGTGCAGGTCGTCCAGCCAGGTGGTGGCCGGGGTGGACCCGAACCAGGTGGTCAGCTGCCCCTGCACCCGTGCCGTGTACGGGTCGACGTACACGGTGTGCTGCTTCTCCCCGTACTCCGGGGCCGCGAACACCACCCTCGTGGCCTGGTCACCCGTTCCCGGCTGCACCGAGGCGACACCGCCTTCGGGGTGGGCGTTGCGGGCCGCCCCGACCTGGTCGGCCACCGGTAGTGGCCGCTCACCCACCTCGGCCACCGTCATCCGGTCGCCGTAGAGCACCCCGTCCACCTGCGGCGCGACCGTGTACGCCAACCCGGTCAGCGCGGCGACCACCAGGAACGGCGCGACCAGCACACCCGCGTAGAAGTGCAACCGCAGCAGCAACGCGCCGAACGGGGAACCACCCCGGGTGGACCGGACGGGCGGGTCGGCGGGTGGGGCGGGTTCCGGCCTCGACGGGCCGGGCAACTCAGTGACAGA
The DNA here is from genome assembly GCF_040678915.1 of Micromonospora sp. NPDC049257. Taxonomy (NCBI): domain Bacteria; kingdom Bacillati; phylum Actinomycetota; class Actinomycetes; order Micromonosporales; family Micromonosporaceae; genus Micromonospora; species Micromonospora sp. NPDC049257. The sequence goes on along the minus strand of NZ_JBFAQU010000004.1, from coordinate 126,357 downwards.
CATACTCATCCGATCGAGATCGTCGGGAGGTACCCGATGGTCGTCCCGTGCCTACGGGCGGATCAGCCCGCGTTCGTGGTGCCGGCGTCGCGCCGGCCCGCCCTCAGCGGCGTGCCGACCGGCGTCGCCACCGGAGCGCGCCCGCCGCCACCGCCAGCGCGGCCACCGCGCCGCCGGCCACGCCCAGGACCGTGCCCCGGCCGCCGTCGTCGTCCCCGGCCGGGGCCGCGGCGGTGGCGGCGGCCGGGGGGGCCGACGCGGTGCTGGGGGCGACGGTCGGCGCGGCGGGGTCGGCCACGGTGAACGGGTACGACCCCTGCACCGGGTGCCCGTCGGCGGACACCACCCGGTACGCGACGGTGTACGTCCCGTTGGGCAGGGTGTCCGTCACCTGGACGGTGCTCTTCGTCCCGTCGACCACCGGATCGCCGGTGGGGACGCGTCGTTTCGTCCCGTCGGTGAGCACGATGGTGGTGAAGGCCGGGTCCAGCCGGGCCAGGAACTCGAGCGTGATCTCGGTGGGCGCGCGGGACAGGGTCGCCTCCCGAGCCGGTGAGGCCGAGGTGAGGCTGTTGTGTGCCCAGGCCGGCGTTGCGGCGACGAGGAGCGCCAGCGCGGCGGCCAGCAGCGCGGCGGCGAGCCGGCAGGTCGAGGTGATCATGACGCTCTACCGGGCCGGCTCATCCGAGCACCTGCTGACCGATCCAGCCGTCGGGTGGGCAGCCGGGCGGGACGGCGAACACGGCGGAGCCGATCGGGGTGGTCCATTCGTTGAGCAGGTCCCGGTCGGCGAGTCGTCGTTGGATCGGCAGGAACTGGGTGGTGATGTCGGCCTGGTAGGCGGCGAAGATCAGTCCACTGTCGGCGTGCCCCTGCGGGGTGGGTGTGCCGTCGTAGTTGTAGGGCCGGCGCAGGATCTTCAGCCGGTCGTCGGTGACGTGTGCCCGGGTGAGGTGGGAGAAGTCCGGGATGACGGTGAGGCCGTCGTCGCCGGTGGCGGCGAAGTTGGGTTCGTCGTGTTCGGCGGTGCCGGTGAGCGGGGCGCCGGTGTCGAGGCGGCGGCCGATGGCGAGTTCCCGGTCGGTGCGGCCGAGCAGGTCCCAGGTCTCCAGGTTCATGCTGATCCTGCGGACCACGAGGGTGGTGCTGTCCTTGAGCCAGGCCGGGCCGTCGGGCACCCACACGGCGGTGTCCGACGGTGGGCCGGGGCGAGGGTTGGCGGTGCCGTCGAGCTGACCGAACAGGTTGCGTTGGGTGTGGCCGGCCGGCTCGACGCCGGGGCTGCGCCGGAAGCCCTGCTGCACCCAACGGACGGTGGCGAAGGGCCGGCTGTCCTTGATCAGTACCCGTTGGGCGTGGGCGACGGTGACCGCGTCGTCGGCGCAGATCTGCACCAGTAGGTCCCCACCGGACCAGGCCGGCTGGAGCCGGTCGACACGGAACGCCGGCAGGTCCACCACGGACGGCGGCCGGCGGTCGTCGACGCCTGCGGCCCGGTAGAGGCCGGGGCCGAAACCGAAGGTCACGGTGAGCCGGGCGGGCAGCAACCCGAGTTCCGCCTCGGTGTCGGCCAGCGCCGGCCGGCCCTGGGTGAGCCGGGCGGCGTCGTCGCTGAGCAGCCGCAGCAACCGGCCCAGCGCCGCCCGGTCGGTGCCCGGTCGCAGGGTGAACGCGACGAAGGCACCGTGCGCCTGTGGCTCGGTGGTGACCCCGGCCTGCCGGGGACCGTGGAACGGCTCGACCAGCGCACCGACGGCCGCCACCGGGCTCGGCGCAGCCGTCGCAGGCGGGCCACCGGCCTGGTCACCGGTAGCGGCGGCGACCACCGCCGCGCCGGCCACCGCGCCACCCGCAGCCAACGCCCCACCGGCGAGCAGACCCCGCCGGCTCACCGCCCGGGCGGGCGGGGTCGTGGTCACGACGCCGGACTCGTCGTCGGCTGCCCGCTCATGCTCGGCATGGGGGCGCCGTGGTCGGGGGCGTAGCTCTCCTGCGCGCCGGTGAACGGCTTCGCCACGGCGGTGAACTGCTGGGTCCGACCATCGCCGAAGGTGAGGGTCACGGTGAGGGCGTCACCGGCCCGCACCGGCTGACGCAGGTCCATCAGCATCAGGTGATCACCGCCGGGCTCCAGGACATGGGTGCCCTTCGCCTTGATCACGATGCCGCCCTCCTTCTGTCGCATGACCATCTTTCCGTCCTTCATGGTCATCTCGTGCAGCTCCATCGGCGACACCGACGTCGTGGCACCGGTGAGCGTCACGTCGGCGTCGCCGCTGTTGACCAGGGTCGCGAAGGCCGCCGTCATGCCCTTGTCGGCCGCCTTCACCCACGGGTCGCGAATGTCGACCACCCCCGTGACCGCGCTCGCCGGGGCCGAGGCGCTCGACTGCGGAGCTGCGGCCGGATCGGCCGGGCCGCAGCCGGCGGTGCCGAGCGCCAGCAGCGCTGCGGCGGTGGTGGCGAGGACGACCGACGGGCGTCGATACGAGCCGAGTGGACGGGTGGGGCGCATGGGTTCTTCCTCCGTTGTGCTGGTGCTCTGTCCCGTTGGTCGGTCACCGGGCCCTGGAAGTTCCGGCCGGTCGGCATCGACGTTTCGTGGTCGGTCAGGCCGCCGACCGGTCGCGGATCCGCGCCGAACCGACGTGCGGCGGCACCAGGCGCAGGGGCGGCGTGGCGGTCGGTACGTCGTGCGCGGCCAGCCGCCACGCGGGACGGTCGCGCTGGTCGCGGCCCGCCGGCCCGTCGGGTCGCAGTCGGGGTCGGGACAGGGCGACCACGATCAGGTAACCGGTGAGCAGGAAACCGTGACTGACCAGCCGGGGCGGTTCCACCCGCCCGGTGACCAGGTCGTTGGCCGAGAGCAGCACCAGGGCCCCGACGAAGGCGCTCAGGGTCGGCAGGAGCCCGCTGGTCGGGGTGCGCCGGGCCGCGACGAACAGGAAACCCGCGCCGACGGCGATGTTCCAGGCGGCGGACTCGTGCCACAGGTGCCCGGAGGTCAGCGTGTCGAGCGCGCCGTGGGCGTGACCGGCAGCCGGGCCCCGCCCGACCTGGGCCAGTCCCAGCACCAGTTGCAGTGCGCCGATGAGGGCCAGCCCGGTGCGCAGGGCGAACACGAGCCGGTCGCGGAGCCGGCGGGGTGCGGGGAGCGCGGCCAGGACGGCGTCGGTGAGATCGGGGCCGGGCACCGCCTGACGCCGCCGGACGGGGGCGGGGGCGGAGAGGGCCAGTCGGGACCGTCTGGTCACCGTCGCGGCCTGGTCACACCAGTCCCGGCAGCCCGTGCACCCGTCCAGGTGGGCGTCGACCGCGATCCGCTCGGCGGGGGTCTCCTCGCCGTCCAGCTGCGCCGACAGGATCTCACGCCACTGCTCACACCCCATGTACCGGTAGTCGGACCGGGGTGCCCGTTGGTTCCCGTGGACCGTGGTCGCGACCCAGGTCAGCGGTCAGCCGGCGGCGCTTCCGGGCCGGCGGCGGATCGAGCGGGGGTTGCCCTCGACCAGCACGACGAGATCCTCCCGGGCCCGGGCGACCCGGGACCGGATGGTGCCGACCGGACAGCCGCACACCTCGGCCGCCTCGGCGTAGGACAGGCCGAGGACCTGGGTGGCGACGAACGCCTCCCGACGGTCGGCGGGCAGGGCCAACAGCAGGTCGTTGAGGACCACCTCGCCGTCGAAGCCGCTGCCCCGAGTGTCCGGGGTGTCGTGCCACTCGGACAACGGCACGGTGCGCGGGCGCGACGTGGCGGCCCGTACGTGGTCGACGGCGGTGCGCCGGGCGATGCCGAGCAGCCAGGTCCGGGCCGACGACCGGGCGGCGAACGACGGCAGCGACCGCATCGCCCGCAGGTACGTCTCCTGGGTGAGGTCGTCGGCCTCGGCCGGACTGATCAGGTGGGCGACGAACCGTCGTACGTGCTGCTGGGTGGCCCGGATGAACCGGGCTGCTGCCTCCCGGTCACCCCGACCCGCGGCCAGCGCCCACGCGGTGACCTCCGCGTCGTCGTCGCTCACCTGCTACCTCCGTGTCCGGTCGCGCACGCCCGCCAACCGTAACGACGGGGTGTAGTAGGTCTCGGGTGAGCGTACGGCACACCCGGCGTCACCCTCGCCCACTGGTACGGACGGAAGCCGGCAACGGATCACCTCGTCCTTACCCGGTGGCCGCGGTCCTGCGTCGGGCGGTGCCGTCGCCGCGGCGAGTTTTGATCATCCGGGGTCGGGATCGGGGCGTCCTGGCCAAAACTTTTGCCATCTGCGTAAAAAGTTGGTGAACTATTGATCGAAGTCCACTCTTCGTGAGGATGATCCGATGCGCTGTCCCCCTCCAGCCACCGGGCCCACCGGGCGTGCCCTCGCGGGCCTCCTCGCGTTCGTGCTCGCCTCGGCGGTCGTCCTGCTCCCCACCGCCCGGCCGGCCCAGGCACACGGCACGCTGGCGATGTCCACCCCGGCGGCCGACGCCACGGTGACCGAGGCGCTGACGGAGGTGGAGCTGTACTTCACCGAGCAGGTCGCCGCCAACGCCTACTTCACCGTCACCGGCCCCGGGGGTGGTCGGGTCGACAACGGCTGGCGGCAGGGCTCACCCCGGCCCCTGGACAAGCCGGTCCGCGAGTACCTGCTGGTCGACGGCAAGTTCGAGCCGAAGGAGTACAGCACGGGTTTCCCGGCGGTGGTGACCCTGGCCCACCTGCCGGCGGCGGGGCAGTACGCGGTGAGCTACCTGTCGGTGGCCTCGGACGGCGAGCCGGTGCGGGGCACCATGAGTTTCCGGTACACCGGGCGGGCGACGGCCGCCCCGCAGGGCTGGCGGCCACCGGTCGACCAGCCGGACCCGGCGTTGGTGGCCGCCGCCGAGCAGCACGCCACCTCCGGCCACACCGGCGGCGCAGCTCCGGGCGGGCCGGCCTCCGCGGTCCCACCGGCCCCCTCGACGGCCGCCACCGCCGCGGCCCCGCCGGCCGCCGCCACCCCCGGCAGCGACGGGAACGACCTCGGGTGGCTGGCCTGGGCCGGCGGTGCGGTGCTGGTCGTGGCGGCGGTCGGCTTCGCAGCCTGGCGGCGTCGCCCGGTCCCGGCTGCCCGGGCCGCCGGCCGCGCCGGTGGCCGGCCCCGCAGCCGGGGGTCGGTCGCCCGGTCCGCCGCCGGGGCCCGCCCGACCCGGTCGACGACGGCGCGCGGTCGCCGGGGGGCGAACCGTCCCGCTGCCCCGCGCGCGGGGGCCGCCGAGCCGGTGCCGGCACCCCCCGCCACCGAGGTGGTACCCGCCAAGGCCGCCCCCGCCGCCAAGGCGGCATCAGGCGTCAAGGCGGCAGCAGGCACCAGGGGAGCCGCAGCCAGCACGGTCGCGCCCGCCACCGAGGCGGTACCCACCACGGCCGAGGAGGGACCCGCCGTGGCCGGGCCGGCAGCGGAACGGGGCACCCGGCTGGGCAACACCGGCCTCGCGCTGCTCGTCGGGGGGCTGGTGGTCGCCCTGCTGGCCGGGTTCGGGCTCGGCCGGCTCGGCTCCGGCACCCGGCCCGCCGACCGCAGCGCGACAGCGCCGCCGGTCACCGGGGCGGCGCTGTCGGCGGGGGACGGGCACCAGCACGGACCCGGCACCGGCGCGCACACCCATCCCGGTGACGGCGCGACACAGGCGCAGGTGACCGGGTTGTCGGTGAACTCCGGCGGCTACACCGTGCAGCCGCAGGCCAGGACCCAACCAGCGGGGGTACGCACGGACTACCGGTTCCGGATCGTCGGTGCCGACGGTCAGCCGGCGACCCGCTTCGCGGTCGTCCACGACAAGCAACTGCACCTGGTCGTGGTGGGTCGCGACCTGAGTGGCTACCAGCACCTGCATCCCACCATGGCGGCGGACGGCACCTGGACGGTCCCGCTGACGCTGGCCCGGCCCGGCGGCTACCGCATCTACGCCGACTTCTCGGTGACCGGCGTCGACGGCAAAACGGTGCCGCTGGTGCTGGGCGTCGACCACCAGGTGCCCGGCGCGCACACTCCGGCCCCGCTGCCGCCCGCCGCGCAGCAGTCGACGGCCGGCCCGTTCACGGTGACGATGACCGGTACGCCGACAGTGGGCGTGACGGTGCCGCTGTCCTTCCGGCCCGACGGGGTCGAGCCGTCCCGGCTGGAGCGCTACCTGGGGGCGTACGGGCACCTGGTCGTGGTGCGGGAGGGTGACCTGGGCTACGTGCACGTCCACCCCGAGCCGGAGCTGGTGGACGGGACGGTCCGGTTCTGGCTGACCGCCCCGAGCACCGGGCGGTACCGCGCGTTCTTCGACTTCCAGGTCGACGGGCAGGTGCACACCGCGCAGTACACCCTAGACCTGGGCTGAGCGCCGGCCCCGGCGACCGGTCCCCGGATTGCCGACCCGGCGGGTGGTCCCGGCCGCCGGGCCCACAGGCGTCAGCCGGCCGGGCCGTCCGGCGGGGGCCGGCAGCCCGGCGGGGGTGAACCGGTGGGCCCGGCCGGGACGAATCGGAGGGCCCGTACCCGGGGTGTCGGTGGCAGCGGCCATGATGGGCCGGTGAAGATCCTGTCCATCCAGTCCTCGGTCGCCTACGGTCACGTCGGCAACTCGGCGGCCGTGTTCCCCCTCCAGCGCCTCGGGCACGAGGTCTGGCCGGTGCTCACCGTGCACTTCTCCAACCACACCGGCTACGGTGCGTGGCGCGGGCCGCTGCTGGCCCCGGCCGACGTGGCGGAGGTGATCGAGGGCATCGCCGACCGTGGGGTGCTCGGCACCGCCGACGCGGTGCTGTCGGGCTACCAGGGCGACCCGGCGATGGGTGCGGTGATCCTCGACGCGGCCGACCGGGTCCGGGCCGCCAACCCGGACGCGGTGTACTGCTGCGACCCGGTGATGGGCGACACCGGCCGCGGGATGTTCGTCCGGCCGGGCATCCCGGAGTACCTGCGCGACGTGGTGGTCCCGCGGGCCGACATCATCACCCCGAACCACTTCGAGTTGGACTTCCTCGCCGGCCGGACGACCACCTCGCTGACCGCCGTGCTGGACGCCGTCGACGTGGTCCGCGCCACCGGCCCCCGCGACGTCCTGGTCACCAGCGTGCTGCACGACGACGTGCCGGCCGGCTCGCTGGAGGTGGTGGCGGTCTCGGACGAGGGTGCCTGGGCGGTGACCACGCCCCTGCTGCCGATCAGCCCCAACGGCGGCGGCGACGTCACCGCCGCGCTCTACCTGGCCCACCTGCGCACCACGGGCTCACCGGCGATCGCCCTGGAACGGACCATCGCCTCGGTCTTCACCGTGCTGGAGCGCACCCTCGCGGCGGGCACCCGGGAGATCCAGCTGGTCGCGGCCCAGGACGCCATCGCCGACCCGCCGACCAGGTTCGTCGCGCGCCGGCTGCGCTGACCCCGGTACGGGCTGCGACCCCGTACTCGCCCCGGCCGGCGCGACGGTCAGGGCGACGTGGAGAACGCCGCGACGAGGCCGAAGCCACCGCAGCAGAGCACCCCCAGCACGGCCAGCGTGACGAGCAGGATGCTGTAGTTCGACCACATGCCGAACTTCGTCACGTCGGTGCCCTGCCCGTCGTGGACCCGGTTGCGCCAGCCGCCGAAGCGGAACGACAACGGGTACACCACCCCCGGCTGGGTGACCAGCGCGGTGGTGATGACGGGGATGCCCATGAAGTCGGTGTAGCGGACGTCGTGCGGCCCGGCCGGGACGGCCACGTACCAGGTGCCCTCGCCCGGGATCGCCACCAACCGGCCGTCGACCTTGAACCGGCTCGTGGAGGGGGCGGGCACCAGGTACGGCCCCCGGTTGACCGAGACGGTCAGCACCGCGTGCCCCGGGGGCGGCGGGATCGGGTGGGGGTAGGCGATCATCGGCGTGACGCCGCCGGGCGCGGCCGGGTACGACGGCTGAGGGGGATACGACACCGCCACATCCTGGCACGGCCCCCGGACCACGTCCGCCCGGGCGGCGTACCACCGGTGGAAGTGGGATGGTCCGGCGGCCCGTCCGTCCCGGCGCGCAGGCCGATCGCCCTCCGGTTGAACCGTCGGCACCCCGGTTCGTAGAAGGGGACCGGGACGGGAGGATGTCGGTGGGACCGAGGGTGTGGAGAGCAATGGTGGGGATGCGGCGAGCCTTTGTCACGGTGCTGCTGGTCGGGATCGTGCTGGTCGTTGCGGCGGGGCCGGTACGTGCGGTGCCCGCCGAGACCGGCCGGTACTACGTGGTCGGGCCACCCGTCGACGGTCAGCGGGAGTACCTCTACGCCATCGCGCTGCGTACCCTCGGCAACGGTAACCGGTTCCGGGAGATCGTCGAGCTGAACGCGGGGCGGGCCCAACCGGACGGCGAGACGTTCACCGACGGTGTGGTCCTGCGCCCCGGCTGGCAGCTCGTGTTGCCCCGGGACGCGAAGGGCCAGGGGGTACGGATCGGACGACTGCCGCAGCTCGGCCCGCCCGCCCCGCGGCCACCGGGTCCGAGCGCCCCGCCCTCGACCCCGGTGCGTCCCAGCCCGACCCCCCGGACGACGACGTCCGCTGCGCCCCGGCCCGCCACCACCCCGGCGCAGGCGGGCACCCGGGCGGTCGCCCGACCCCCCGACGGCCCGGTGGCGGCCGGCCCGCTGAGCCCGCTGCTGATCCGGGGTACCGCCGGGCTGCTGGCGGTCTTCTTCGCGGCGGTGGCGGTGATGCTGCTGCGGCGGGGTGGGAACCGCCGGGTGGTGCTGGAGGACGACGGGCCGTGGCCGCCGCAGCGGCACCACACCCCGACCCCCGCCGAACTCACCGCCGGCCCGGCGGTCGGCGACGTGGACATCCCACCACCGCCTCCGACCAGTGGACCGGCCCCGGCTACGGCACCCCGAGCGGCTCCGGTGGCCGCAGCGCCCCGGCCGGCTCCGGTGGCCGTGGCGCCCCGACCGACCCCGCCGCTGCCACCGCCGGTCACCCGGCCGATCCCACCGCCGCCCGTCACCCGGCTGGCCACGCCATCCCCGGTCGCCGGGCCGCTCCCACCGGCACCGTCCTTCGCTCCCCAGCCGCCCCCCGCCCCCCAGCCGCCCCCCGCCCCCCAGCCGCCCCCCGCCCCCCAGCCGTCACCGCTCCCACCGGCACCGTCATCCCCGGCCCCGGCGGCACCGTCACCAGCGTCCCCACCGACCCTGGCGGTCCCGGCACCGTCACCGGCCACCGCGTCACCGACACCGTCGCTGCCGATCCAGCCACCGATCCCGGCGTCACCGACGTCACCGATCCCGGCGTCACCGGCCCCGGCGTCACCGGCCCCGGCGTCACCGGCGTCACCGGCTTCGGCGTCATCAGCCGTGGCGTCACCGGCCCGGACGTCGCCCCCGCGGCTCCCAATCCCGGCGTCACTGGCCACGGCTCCGCCGGTGCCATCGGAGCCGACAGAGCGGCGTGCGCCCGGCACCGGCGCTGCGGAGCCCGAAGGGGCCACACCCCCCGCCGCACCGGCGCTCCCGGTTCCGGCGCTCCCGGCGAAGCCGGTCTGGCCGCCCCGGTCACCGCAGTCGGCACCGCCCCGGCCGACCCCGGTGGACCTGGCGACGGTCGAGCCGTCGGGGCCGTCGGGTGCGTCGGAGCCATCAGGGCTTCCGGAGCCGTCGGGTGCGCCGGCCCCGGCCCGTCCGGTCACCGGCACGCCGGTCGTCCCGCCTGCCGTACCCGAGCTGCCCCGGCCGACGGTGCCGGGCGGCAACGAGGTCCCCTACCTCAGCACCGAGCTGGAAACCGAACTCGGGCCGATCCAGGTCCGGTTGGTCGGGGTGGCGGCGGGCCGGGGTGCGCCCCCCTACGCCTGGCTCGGCCCGGACGAGGCCGCGCCGCCGGCGACCCTGCCGCTGGTGCTGGGGCACCGGGGACCCTGGCGGCTGCACGTCGACCTGGGCCGGGCACCCGATGTGCTCACCCTCGTCGGCGGGACCGACGACTGCCGAGACACCGCCGCCCTCTTCGCCCGCCGGCTACGGTCCGCCGGGATCGGGGTGGCCACGGTGGGTGGGGTGCTCGGTGCGCAGGCCCCGGAGGGCTGCCGTCCGCTGCCCGGGTTACCGGCGGCCCCCGCTCCCGACGTGGACCCCGCCCCGCCGTACGTGGTGTTCACGCCCGGTCTGGCGGGTGCGGAACTGGCCGGGGCGCGTCGACTCGCCACGGAGAGCGGGGGACGGTGCGTACCTGTGGTGATCGGGCCGGTGCCCGCCGGCCGGTGGTCGGTTCAGGTGGCGTCGACCGGCGGCGGGTCGACCACCCGGGCCGGTACGGCGGACTGAAGGTCGGCGACGACGGACGGCAGCGGGCCGGGGGTGAGATCCCCGATCCGTTGCCACCCGCCGCCCTGCGCACGGTAGGCGCGCTGCACCACGATCCGGTCGTACGACCGGCTGCCGAGGACCAGCGCCACCCCCGCGTGGTGCAGCCGCGCGACCCTGGTCCGGGCCAGGGGCAACCCGGTCAGCGCGGTGTGGGTGGCGTTGACGTCGACGGTGCGGCCCGCCGGCACCCGGACCTCCACCAGCAACCGGCCCGGGCGGGCCACGGGCCGCTGTTGGTGCAACGGCAACCAGCCCCGGGGCAGCCCCCGTGACCTGGCCGGCAGCAGGGCGTACGCCGTCCGGGTGCCGAATCCGGGCCAGCGGCGGACGTCGTGGGGTAGCCCGGCGACCGAGCGGCTGGTGGGCGCGGGCCGGATCCGCAGTGGTTCGCCGTCGGCGTCCACGGTGGGCAGCAGCCGGCCGTGGCCGTCGGACCGGAACCCGCCCACCAGCCGGACCCGGTCCAGCCGGGCGGCCGGCAGCAGGTAGGTGTCGGGGCTGCCCAGGACGTACTTGAACCGCGCCGGGACGTGGGTACGCAGCACCGCCATGGCGACGGCACCGCCGGGTCCGATCCGGACCCGCAGCAGGTCGCTGCCGGCCGGGGCCGACCGGGGATCGAGGAAGGCGGCCAGGAACAACTCGACGCTCGGCACACCGTCGGTGACTGCGCGGGCCGGATCACCCTCGGCGAGGACGAACGCCTCGAACGCCTCGGCGTTGACCTGCTGGCCCCGCCGCAACCAGGGTGGACCGTAGTCCGCGGCCCGGCGGTTGTCGGTGACGAGTGCGGGGCGGGCCAGGGCCACGGCCGGCTGCTCCGCCGCGGACCCGACGGTGGTGCCGGCCGGTGTCGGGGCGGGTGCGGTGGCGGGGGTCGAGGGCGCGGGACGGTCCGCCGTCGGGCTCCCGGTGTCGACGCCGTCGGGTTCGCCGGTCCGGTCCGCCGGGGGACGGTCGGACACCGGGGTGGTGTCGACGGTCCCGCCGGTGGCCGACGCCACCACGATCCGCTGCCGGTCCAGCCGGGACACCAGCAGCCCTTCGGGGGTCGCGTCGAGGGTGGCCGGCCCGTCGGCGTACCTCGGCCGGTGGGCCTGCCAGGCGGCGATCGCGCCGGCCGGGTCGAAGGAGCGCAGGTCACGGCGGTCGTCGATCAGCTCGGCCCGACCACCGGGGGGTGGGGTCCAGACGGTGGCACCGGTCGTCTCGGCCAGCTCGACGACCTGGGTGACGAGCCGGGCCTGTTCGTCGGCGTCGGACGGCCAGGTCAGCCAGAGCCGCAGGTCCGCGCCGTAGAGCGGGAGGTCGCCGAGGACCGCGGCGAGCTGCCCGCCGCTGTGCACGTCCTGGGTGCCGCTGTAGTTGCCGACCAGGAAACCCCCGGACCGGGCCGTGACGGCCACGGTGACCACCCCGGTCGACGCGCCCAGCCGGTGCGCGGTGGCCCGTCTGGTGACGAAGTCGGCCCGGGTGGCAAGGGCGAGACCGTCCGGCAGCGGCAGGCCCACCACCCCGGTACGGGGGCGGACCAGACCGTCGTCCACCGCGAACCAGCCGGGCAGCGAGGTGGCGAGATCCGGTGGTTGGAGCACGAGCCAGTCCATCGGCTGGCGGGTCACCCGGTCCAGCGGCACCGCGTCCAGCGGCCCGCCGTCGCTGGTCGACCGGGTTGCCGGGCCGGTCGTGCGGTCCGTGGCGTGCCGGATGTCGGACCCGTCCGGGCTGACCAGCACGTCGTGGCCGAGCAGGCCGGCCACCTCGGTGAACAGTTCGACGTGCCGGGCTCCGTCGTCGGCGAGGATCCGCACGTCCTGTGCCGCGTCCGCGCCGTGCCGGACCAGGGTGGCCACGGCCCGGGCGTCGAGCGGTCGACCGGGGTCGGTGGGCACCACCAGCCGTCCGCCCGGCCCGGGTGCCAACCACAGGTCGAACAGCCCGGCGATGCGGCGGTGTCGGCGGGGGTCGAAGCGACGGGTTGCCGGCACCCGGTCGAAGCCGTTGCCGCCCGTCGGCCCTGCCGTACGCCCAAGCCCGTTCACCGCCGCCCCACCTTCGTCTCCACCGGGCCTGACGGCCCGGTCTCCTCGGTCGTCGTCGCCACCGTCGGCGGTGGACCGTCGGCTGCCTACCGGTCATCCGCTCCCATCGGGGGGACGGCCCGAGGAGATCTTCCCGTCATCGTCGGCCGGTACTCTCGGCAGACCTCATGACGAGGATCATGGAAATCTGGTTCAGATTGATTTGAACGAACTCGCCGCTGATCCGCAATAGACGGTGAAGGCCGGTGACGCTCGGCCATGGTGACTGAAGGGGGACACCCAGTGCTGGCGAAGCGCTCGATCCTTGCCCGCCTGCTCGCGGTGGCGACGGCTGGCTGCGTGCTCATGGCGCTGACCGGGCCGGCTGTGGCGAAGGCCACCAACGATCCGCAGCCCTACGTGAAGTTCTACGTGGTCGCGGCGCAGTACCAGGGCCAGCCGGAGAGCCTGACGGCGATCGCACGGCGGTTCCTCGGCAGCGGTGAGCGGTCCGCGGAGATCTACCACCTGAACACGGGACGGGTGCAGCCGGACGGGTCCCGGTTGACCGACCCGGGGCGGTTGAAGGCCGGCTGGCAGTTGGTGCTGCCGTGGGACGCGGCCGGTGAGGGGGTGACGTACGGCCAGCTCCCGGCGGGGAAGCGGCCCACCCCGAGTGCCCGGCCCGCCGGCACGGCCGGTCCCACACCCGGCGCCGCCAGCCCGACCCCGCCCCCGACGCCGAGCCCGAGCCGCACGGGCGCCAGCCCCCGCCCCGGGGGTACCGGCCCGAAGTGCACCGCCACGACCGGGTCGAGCAGCCGTTCGGACTGGGCGCAGCTGCGGATGGCCGCCGACAGCGCCTGGACCCTGACCCGGGGCAACGGGGTCAAGGTGGCGGTGGTCGACAGCGGTGTCGACGCGAGCGTGCAGCAGCTCAGCGGCCGGGTCGCGGTCGGCGCGGACGTCACGGTCGGCAACGGGCGTGGGGACACCGACTGCCTGGGCAGCGGCACCGCGATGGCGGGCATCATCGCCGGTGACAGCAGTGTCGACGGCAGCCCGGTCGGCATCGCCCCGGACGCCACCATCCTGCCCGTGCGGGTGGTACGCGGGTCGGGTGCCGCCCGGCCGGCCGACGCGGCGAACGCCATCGAGGTGGCGGTCAGCGCCGGTGCTTCGGTCGTCGCGGTCGGCTCGCACGTCGACCTCGGTGACCCGGCGGTGGCGTCCTCCGTGGCCACCGCCCTCGACCACGACGTCCTGCTGGTGGCCGGTGCGCCGACCAAGGCGGTGACGCCGCCGTCCCCGGCCGGCCGGTCCGGAGGTGGGGCGCTGCTGTTCACCGGCGGGGTCGGGGCCGGTGACCAGCTCGCCGAGCAGTACGTGGCGGGCGCGGTCGAGGTGGTCGCGCCCGGGGTGGACGTGGCGAGCCTCGGCGTCGGCGGCGGCCGGGCGGTCAGCAACACCGGTACCGAGTTCGCCGTGGCGTTCGTGGCCGGGCAGGCGGCGCTGATCCGGGCGGCCCAGCCCGACCTGACCGCCGCGCAGGTCAAGGAGCGGATCCGCGGCACCGCCGACGCGATCGGCACGGCCCCCGACGCCAAGTACGGCTCCGGCATGATCAACCCGGCTGCCTCGGTGTCGGTGCCGGTGGACGACCGCAACCAGGTGGCCAGCCAGCAGCAGGGCAGCACCGGCGCGGCGCTGGCCGTCATCCTCGGCATCGCGTTGCTCTGCGGTGCCGGCGTGGTCTTCGGGCTGCGCCTGCGTCGCCGCCGGTTCGCCGGCTGAGCCGACCCCGGGTCCGGTCCGACGTCGGACGGCCGGGTGTCCCGGTCGGGCGGGCACCGCCGGTAGCCGGATGCCCGGTGGCCGACCCCCTCGGGTGGGCCACCGGGCATCCGGTCGTGTCGGGGCCGGTCAGCGCCGGGTGAAGGTCTGCTTGGGGTTGAACACGCAGACCCAGGACATCATCGGGGCGCCCACCCCGTGGCCGTCGACGTCCAGGCACCGGTCGGTCTCCCGGTTGAGCAGGGACGTGCGGCCGTTGTACTCGGTCCACTCCCACTTCTGGGCCGGATTGCCGCTGCACACGGCGACCTGCACGGGGGTGCCGTCCTTCTTCTCACCCCAGGCCACGTCGAGGCAGAGTCCGTTGGCCCGGACGGTGCCGTCGGATCGGAAGTCCCACCACTGCGACTTCTCCTCCCGACACTTGCTCAGCACGGCGCGTACCCCGTCGCTGGTGCCGGCGGTGACGCACAGCCCGGTCTCCTTGCCCACCAGTTGCTTCGTGCCGGCCGGCCGGGTCGGTGCCGGCGTGGGCTTCTTGCCCGGCGGGCTCGCGGGGGGCGTCGTCGGGGCGGCCGGGCTGCCGCTCGGGGTGGGCGACGGCGTCGGGCTCGGCGTGGGCGACGGACTGGGCGACGGCGACGCCGCCGCCCGGAGCCGGCTGTCGAGGGCGTAGTAGTCGGTGTGTTCCCGTACGGTCCGCAGGAACGCCTGCGTCCCGGCGTCGAGGTCCCCGCCGGACTGCCGGACGGCGGCGGGACCGTTGCGGTACGCGGCCAGCGCCAACAGCGACGGGTCGCCCTCCAGCCCCGACAGTTCCCGGTGCAGCCCGCACAGGGCGGCGCCGGCCGCCGGGATCGCCGCCTGCGGGTCCCAGGCCGAGGTGTCGGTCGGGCCGTACGCCTGCCAGACCTCGGGGCGGAACTGCGCGACGCCCCGCTGACCCTCGGGGCCGAGCAGGTTGACGTCGAAGCCGGACAACGCCATCAGCTGCGCGGCGACCAGCGGGGGCGTGACCTCCGGGCAGACCGAGCCGGCCCGGACCACGAGCGCGGTGTAACCGCCGGGCACCGCCTTGGGCTGCTGGACACCGCTCGACGGGCGGGGCTGACCGGAACCGCCGAACGCGGTCAGCTTGCCGTAGTAGGCGGCGTACCCGCTGGCCTGGTCGACGTACTCGACGGCGTCGGCGGGCACCCCCTTGGCGTCACGTACCTCGTCGAGGCCGGTGTGGAACGCGGCCAGGGACAGCCGCCAGGCCTCACCGGGCACGTTCGCCAGCCGGACCTGCCCGTTGAGGTCACACATGAGGTGCGCCAGGGCGAGGATGTTGGCGGCGGGATCGGAGCGTTCCGCACCGGGCCACGGCGCCCACGACTTCCACGCAGCGGCGTCGAGACCGGCGATGCCCTGACCACCGGAGGCGGTCCGGGTGGCCCGGCCGTCCAACCCTGATTCGGCCATCAGCTGACCGGCCAGCCGGGCCGGGGTGAGCGTCGGGCAGGACCGGGCGGCGGCCTGGATGGTCGTCAGGTGTTCCGTGGAGACGGGTCGACCGGTCAGGTCGTCGTCCCGGGCCGAGGCCGCGCCCCAGCCGACAGCGGCCACCACCGTGGACAGTACGGCCAGGCCGGCGACCAGGCCGGCAACGGTCCGACGGGGGATCGACCCCAGTCGGGAGCGTAAGGAGGGGTGATCGGATTTCACGGGGAGGCGTCCCTTCCGGCGTGACGGCATCGCTGTGGTGACGGACGCGCGATGTCCTTGGTTCACCGGGCTCGGATCGGATCGGATGATTTTGGTCCGGTCGACATTGAACCGAGGGGGGTACCGGGCCGTCAACGTGGCTACCGCCGGGCCCGGCCGATGTCACACCGGGTGCCGGCGGCGATGGCCGTCGTCGATCGGAGCTGTGATGCTGACTCGCCGCAGGATACTCGGGATGGGACTCGCGGGTGCCGCCGTGGTCGGTGTGCCGCTGGTGGCGGCCCCGTTGATCTCCCGGGCGCGGGCCTCGGGCGGCCTGCCGTTGAACGTGGTGAACAGCACAGGCCGGTTCGCCAACTCGGCGATCCGGATGTACGTCGTCGGCACCCACGCGGAGACCGGCGCGATGGGCTACGTCCGGGAGAGCGGGATCTTCACGCCGGCCGACCCGGCGCACAACGGACCGGACGGCGTCGCCGACATCGGGGTGCCGCTGGCCGGCTCCGGTGTGACCCGGTTCGTCCTGCCGATGATGTCGGGTCGGATCTACTTCGCCATCGACGGTCACCTGAGGTTCACGGTCGTCACCGACGGCAACGGGCGGCCGGCGTTGCAGTACCCGGTCGGCTGGGTGGCGGACGACCCGAGCTTCGGGGTGCTGCACGACTGCTGCGAGTTCACGTACAACGCGAGCGGGATGTTCTGCAACACCACCATGGTGGACATGTTCAGCATCCCGATGTCGATCCGGTTGCACGGCGACGTGGAGCAGGCCACCGGCAAGCTGGTCGACGGCGGCCGGGACGCGATCTTCGCCGAGCTGGCCCGCCAGCCTGGGTTCGAGCGGCTGGTGGTCGGCGACGGACTGCGCGTCATCGCCCCCGGCAAGGGCATCGAGACGGGCCGCTTCGACCCGGGATACTTCGACGGCTACATCGCCGAGACCTGGGACCGCTACAGCCGCTCCGAGCTGCGCGTCAGAGGTCCGTTGGGCAGCTACCGGGGGCGGGTGGTCGACGGGCGGTTGACCTTCGACGACGGGGCGCGGTCGTTCGACCGGCCCTCGACGTTGAACGTGTTCCACTGCGACGGGGCGCTCGCCGCGCCCAACGACGGGCACTACGGGCCGGTGGCGGCGATCATCGGGGCCGGGTTGAACCGGTCGGTGCTCGACCAGCCCGACCAGCCGACCACCAACCGGGACGCCTACTACCAGCACCCGGTGACCAACCACTACGCCCGGGTGCTGCACCGGCACAGCGCCGACGGCCGGGCGTACGGTTTCCCCTTCGACGACGTGGCCGACGACGCGTCGTACATCCAGGACACCGCGGCGCACGAGGTGACGGTCACCCTGACCCCGTTCGGCGCCGGTCCGGGGGAGGCACCGCCACAGCAGGCCGGCGGGCCGGTGGTCGTCGAGCGGGCACCGGTGGTCGTCGAGCCGGCCCCGGTCGTCGTCGCCGGGCAGCGGGGCGTGGGCCAGGAGATCGCGGCGGCGGGCTTCGACCGGCAGCAGGGCGTCCGGACGGAACCGTCCAGCGAGGGCGGCGAGCATCTGGGGTTCCTCGCCCACGGCGACTGGGCCGGCTACCGGGGGGTCGACTTCGGCCGCGAGCCGGCGACGCAGTTCCAGCTGCGGGTGGCCTCCGGCGCCCCGCAGGGGGTGTCGGGCCTGATCGAGGTACGCCTCGACGCCCCGGGCCTGCCACCGGTGGGCAGCATCGCGGTGGCCGGCACCGGCGGTTGGCAGAGCTGGGTCACCGTGCCGGGCAACCTCGCCCCGGTGACCGGTGTGCACGACGTCTACCTGACCTTCGCCAGTGGGCAACCCGAGGAGTTCGTCAACGTCCGCTGGCTGCGTTTCACCCGATGAGCCCGGCCACCCTCCTCGCCCCCGTGGAGCATCCCGACCGGTGCGTCGGGGCCACGGCGTCCACCACCCTGCACCGACGGTTCCGACCGGCCACACGATGGCCTGGTGGACCGTCCGATGAGCACGGTTATGCTCTCTTCCTAGGCGGGCTCGACGTCGAGACGACGGCGCGGCCGTACGGGCACGACCCGTACGTCAGGGGGAGGCGTTCTGTGTCGGCGGTGCCCAACGAAGCGCCCGGGGTGACCGGCGACGCGGCGACCGAACGGGCCTCCCCCGAGGCCCTGATGCGGGCGATCCACGAGCAGTACCGGGGGCCGCTGCTGCGGTTCCTCACCCGGTTGGTCCTCGGCCGGCAGGAACTCGCCGAGGACCTGGTCCAGGAGACGTTCCTACGCACCTGGCGCAACCTGGAGACCCTGGCCGAGGACCCGCGTCGGATCGCGCCGTGGCTCTACACGGTCGCCCGGCACGTGGCCATCGACGCGATGCGCGCCCGGCAGTCCCGCCCGCCCGAGGTGGCCATCCCCGACCTCAACCGGCTCGCCTCGGCCGAGGACGAGATGGACCGGGTGGTCAGCACCCACACGGTCCGGCTGGCGCTGCAACAGATCAAACCGGAGCACCGCGAGGTGCTGGTCGAGATGTACTACAAGGGTTCGTCGGTCGCCGAAGCCGCGCAGCGACTGGGCATCCCGGAGGGTACGGTAAAGTCCAGGACGTACTATGCGGTGCGCGCGCTGCACGCAGCGATCGGCCCGACCGAGTCCTCCTGATGACGCGACGTGTCGATCTCCCGTTCGACCCCCCGGACGCTCACCGTCCCGGGGGTCGTCACACCGTCATCGGTGTCTCCGGGTCGAAAAGGAGGGCGTGATGCGCACCGGCGGCGAACACCCCACCGCTGAGCACTCCGCCCTGGCCCTCTATCTGCTCGGCGCGCTCGACGACACCGACCGGGTCGCCTTCGAGGCCCACCTGGCCGGGTGCGGGGAGTGCCTGTCCGCAGCCGGTGAGATGGGCAGCGTGACCAGCGCCCTCGGCGGGTTGGCCGCCGCCGACTGGGACGACCTGGGTGGCCTGCCGGAGTTCGCGCCACCGGCGGAGTTCCTCCCGCCGGCCGGCCACACACCCGCCCCGGGCCTCGCCCCACCGGCCGGGCCGCCGCCGGCTGTCGGCCCCGACGTGCCGGCGGCGTCCGCCCCGGTAGTGGTGCCGAGGCAGCCGGTGCCCGACCCACCGACCCGCGCCTCCGACCCACCCCGCACCTCCGACCCAGCACCCCGCACCACCGACGCACCCCGCGCGGCTGAGCCGGTCGCCACCGTCACCGGTGCGGACCCGAGCGCCGGGGTGACCCCGCCGAGGGCAGCGGATGAACCGGCCGGGACGGCCCGGCGTGGCGCTCGCCGGGGCACCGGTCCGCGTGCCGACGCCGGCCGTCCGGTCCGGAATCGGCCGTCGGGGAGCCGCCCCGGCGGGGACCGACCGGGGTCGGCGTCCGCAACGGGTGGCACCCGGCCGGATTCGGCCCGCCGTCGTCGGATGCTGTTCTGGGGTGGGGTGGCCGCCGCCCTGGTGGCCGTCGTCCTGGCCGGTGGCGTCGCGGCCGTCACCGGGTTCGGTGGCCATAGCGCAGTGGTGCTCACCGCGACCGGCGAGGCCCCGGCCCAGGGGGTGAGCCTCTCGGTGGCGATCACCACCGACGAGGGGCGCGGCTCCACCATCCGGATCACCGCCACCGGGCTGCGTCAGGGCCTGCGGTACCGGCTGTTCGCGGTGACCCGCGACGGCGTCACGCACGTGGTGCGGGACTGGACCGCCTCGACCGGGCCGCAGGAGGTGACCGGCGAGTTGTCGCTGCCGGTCGCCGACCTGGCCTTCGTCACGGTGGGCCTGGTGGACGGCACCGCCGTCGTCACCGCACCGATCTCCCGCTGAGCCGGCCGGTCTCCCGCTGAGCCGGCCGGTCTCCCCGGCCGGCCGGGTAGACCGGATGCGGCGACGTCGCGGGTGGATCGCGGACGAGACCCCGCCCCCGTCGTCGGGCCACCGTCGGTCAGTACGGGTCGGTGTGCGGGACCTCCTTGGCCCGGTGTGCTCCCGCCTTGCACCCGGCGAACGGCCCGGTCGGGCTACGCAGACTGTTCAGCACCGGTTCCAGATAGTCGCGGTGCCAGTTCGCCGGGCCGCACAGCCCGGCGTCGGGCCCGGTGAGTTCCTGCCAGGCGAGCCACAGGCCGTGCAACTGCGCCACCGCCTCGGGGTGCTGCCACCACCGCCCGCACCACGGCGCGGTCGAGGACGCCTCCCGCGCGTAGATCGGCACGAGCAACAGCCGGACCCAGTTGCTGAGCAGCTCCAGCTCCTCGGCGTACTCCTCGTCGCGCAGGTAGAGGATGAACGGCGAGGTCGGCGGCGCGTCGCTCGGCGGTGGGCCGTCGTCGGGGCGCTGTTGCCGCCCGGCGGGGCGTTGGTCCTGCGGGGTCACCGTCATCGGAACTCCTCATCGGTCGGTCAGCGGGTCGGTCGGGGTCAGTCGCCGGTCGGCGACGCGCTGGGGGAGGCGGTCGGCGGGAACGACGGCGGTGGACCGCCGAGCCCCTGGTACTTCGCGAACAGGGAGCGGACCTGCGCCAGGTAGAGCTGCGCCGCGTTGGTCGAGGGCACACCACCGGACCGGCGTACCTCGTCGATGCCGACGGCGTACGCGGCGAGCGTCAGGTCGAGCACCTCACCGATCGCCTGGCCGTCGTCGATGAGGGCCTGAGCCTGCCCGGCCAGGGCGCAGACGTGCTTGGCCTGTGCCGCGATCGAGTCCTCTTCGTCGGTCGCGTCGGTGTCGCCGTCGTCGTCGGTGTCCTCGCCGTACTGGGCGAAGACCGCGGGCGGGAGCTGGGAGATGCCCTTCTCCCCGTTCGCGCCGACCTTCGCCGGGTCCCATCCGGAGGCCACCTCGATCTGCGCGGCGATCACCACGGGCCCGATCTGGGTGCAGGTCTTCCCGGCGCCCTCGATGCTGTCCACCAGGCCCTCGGGCACCTGGTCGGGGTCGAGGGTCCCCTTGCCGTCGCCCTGCGCGGCGGCCAACGAGTCGTCGGCGACGCTGACCGGGTCGGCCGACCCACCGCCGCCCCCGAAGAACAGGATCAACGCGACCAGCGGGGCCAGCAGCACGCCCAGCGCGCCGATCACGAAGACGGCGGCCGCGCCGACGACCCCGACCACCGGCGTGGCCAGGCAGCTCAGCCCGGCCGCGACGGCCGCGCCGATCAGGGCCGCGCTGCTGCGGTTGGACCCTTGCGTCGGCTCCGCGCCGTCGTTGTCGGACGTTGCCATGTCGCCTCCCAGGCTGCTCACCATCGCGGTGGAAAAAGTTGGTCCCCGGCGTGAACCGGGGGGCGGGAGCCCCCGTAGAGGCGTCCGTCGACTGCCCGGCCCGCCGTGATGACGGGACCGGACCCGGGGTGGTTCAACCGGGACGCCGACGAACTGGAGCGACATTTGGCGAGGAGGTGGGTGCATGGGGTCCGCGACGATGAGCGACCCGGCATCGCGGATGTCACCGGGGCCGTTGTCCGCCCGGACCGGTCCCGGGCCGGTCGCGTCGCCCCGGCGGTCGCTGTCCGAGGTGGGGCTGGGCTGGATCGCGGCGCACGGTGGTGCCGGCGCGACGACGCTCACCCGGCTCTTCGGCGGCACCGACCTGGGCTGCCGGTGGCCGGACGCGGCGCGGGCGGAGCCGGCCACGGTGATGCTGGTCGGCCGGACCGACGCCGAGGGGATGCGGGCGGTGTCCCGGGCGCTCAACGCCCTGCGGGAGGGCCGTCACCCGCCCGGGATGCGGCTGGCCGGCCTGGTGCTGCTGGCCGACGCCCCGGGCCGGTTGCCGCCGGTGCTGGCCCGCCGGATCCGGGTGTTGCGGTCGGTCGCGCCGGTGCACCGGGTGCCGTGGATACCCGCCTGGCGGCTGGGCCAGCAGCCCGCCCGGATGCCCAAGCCCCTGGAACGGCTCCGGGCGGCGACCGGCCTGGCCAGGGACGGGAGTCCGTCATGACCGTCGGGTACGGCGTGGACCGGCTCGCCGGCCACCTCCTGGCGTTCGGCCCGGGGGCGGCGCCCTCCCCGTTGCCGAGCCTCAAACCCCCGCCGCCGTACAACCCGGCGGGTGGTGCGGCCGACGACCTGCTGAACCTGCTCGCCTGGGGGGTCAGCGCGGCCGGTGTCGCCGGGCTGCTCATCCTCGGCATCTCGATGGCCATCCAACTCAACCGGGGCGTTCCCGGGGAGATGAGCGACCACTTCCGTGGGGCGGTGTTCGTCGCGATGGGCTGCGTGCTCGGCGCGACCGCCGGACCACTCGTCATGTTCTTCGGTGACCTCGGACTCTGAGCCGGATCACCGCCGGCCGGACAGCGCACCCCGCACTGCCGGCCCGTTCCACCCCGTCACCGCCGGAGCGTCGTCGACGCCTCCGGTGCTGCCACCTGCCCGAAGGAGCTGTTCCGATGTCGTTCACGAGCCTGTCCCAGTACGCCGCCGCCTACCTGGTCGCCCGCTTCCCGATGGCCCTCGACCCGGAACCCGCCGGGGGTGGGGGGATCAACCCGACCCCCAACGCGCCGGGGCAGCTGACCACCCTGGTGAACAAGCTGCTGGGCCTGATCGCCTGGGCCGGCACCGCCGCCGGGGTGGCCGGGGTGCTGATCACCGGCACGATGATGGCGATCTCGGTGAAGCGGGGCGAGAGTTCCGAGCACATGTCCCGGCTCGGTCTGGTGCTCGGTGGCTGCATCCTGGTCGCCGTCGCGGGCCCGCTGGCGAACTTCTTCCTCGGCGGTGCCGGCACCACCGCAGGCCAGCCACAGTGACCGGCGGGCGCGGCCGGTCCCCGGCGGACCCGCCGTTCTGGACCGAGCGCGGCTGGATCCTCTCGGTGGCGTTCCTCGCCGGCATGGCGCTGCTGGCGGCGGGGGCCTGGATGTCCGGGGCGGCCCGGGAGACCCCGGCCGACCCGGTGGCCCGTAACGCCGCCGCGCAGGTGGCGCAGTGTCCGCCCCGGACGGTGGTCGCGGCGGGGCCGGCGGTGCCGCCGGACGACGTGGCGTGGCGGACCCTCGACGGTGGGGACCGGGTGCCGGTCTCCGCGACCCAGGGACCGTCGCGTACCGCCGACGGGGTGTTGGGCTGTTTCGCGCACACCCCGATCGGTGCGGTGCTGGCGGCACACGCCGTGCCCACACAACTGGCCGGGGCCACCTGGCGGACGGTGGCCGACCGGCAGGTGGTGCCGGGACCGGGCCGGGACGTGCTGGTGGCCCGGCTGGAGGCCGCCGCCGGGGTCGTCACCAGTCGTGGCGGGGGCAGCTACGCCGGCTTCGCCCTCGCCCGGTACGCGGCCGACACGGCCCGGGTGCAACTACTGGTCAAGACCGGTGCCGGCGGCTACGTGGCGACCCTGGTCGAGCTGCGTTGGGACGCCGGGGACTGGAAGGTGGCGCCGTCGCGGGCCGGGGTGGTGCACGCCTCGCTGGGCACGGTCACCGGCAGCGCCGGCTACACACTCTGGAGGAAGTAGATGGGCGGGTGTTCGCCTCCCAATCCCCTGGACATCATCACCGGCTTCTTCTCGTTCCTCGGTGACCCGATCGGCACCCTGGTCCGGATGATCGCCAACCTGATGCTGGCCGCCGCGATCTCCATCTTCGCCGAGTTGAGCGTCTCGGTGCCGACGCTGGGCACCACGACCGAGGGCGGCCCGGACGACGTGCCGAGCCTGATCAGCGACCAGATCGAGTGGGTCGTGACCTATCTCGCGATCGGGTCGGTGCTGTTCGCCGCCGCCCGGATGGCGATGGAACGCAAGGGCACCGCCGGGCGGACCGCGTTGCAGGGCTTCCTGCGGGTCATCCTGGTCGCCGGGGCCGGCTCGTGGGTGGTGGGCCGGGCGGCCAGCCTCTCCGACGGTTTCTCCGACCACCTGCTCAGGTCCGCGGCGATGGAAGTGATCATGGGGGTGCCCTGTGTGGACAACGGCTCCTCCATCGAGTCGTTCCTGCTGCTGGTGCTGGCCTTCCTGCTGCTGATCGCCGCCATCGTGCACGTGCTGATGCTCTACCTGCGGCTGGGCGTGATGACCATCATGCTCGGCACCCTGCCGCTGGCCGCCGCCGCGTCGATGACGAACTGGGGGGCCGGCTGGTGGCGCAAGCACATCGGCTGGACGATCGCCTGGCTGCTCTACAAGCCCTCCGTCGGTCTGATCATGTTCTCCGGGGCGGAGATGCTCGCCGTCGGCAGCCGTACCCAGAACTCCTCGCACATCCGCATCGCCGGCATCGGCGTCCTGCTGCTGTCGGCGGTCGCCCTGCCGGCGCTGCTCAAGATCGTGGTGCCGGCCACGGCGGCGCTGGGCACCGGTGACCCGACCGGGACCGCCGTCTCGGCCGCGGGCGGCATGGTCGCCTCCGGCGCGAAGCGGGTCGCGGGGTCCGCCCTGTCCTCGGGCGGCGGGGGTGGCGGCGCCCCGTCCGGGGCGCGCGGACCGCAGGGCCGTCGGGGCGACACCGGCGGGCAGGGCCCGGCTGGCAGCGAGGGACGCACCGGCCGTACCGGCGGCACCGGTGGCGGCAGCGCAGCCGCCGCGGGTTCCGCGGCCCGGCTGGCCGGACCGGTCGGGGTGGCGATCGACGGGGCGCAACGGGCGGCCCGGACCGGTCGGAACATGGCGGCCGGCACGGTGTCGGGCGCGGACGGCGACGCCGGCCACAACTGACAGCGCGGACCGCCGCCGACCGGACGACCCGGTCGGGCGGCGGTCCGGTGAGACGAGGGAGAGGCAATGACGACCGAAGCCGTCATCGAACCGACGTACGGCAACTGGCGTCGGCCCCGCCGGGCCGGGCTGGGCCCACTCGGCCTGGTCGGCACCGTCGGGGTGTTCGGCGGGCTGGTGCTGGTGCTGCTGGCCTCGCTGGCGTCGCTGCAGGCGGCGTTCGTGGTCGGCGTGCCGCTCGTGGTGGCCCTGCTGCCGATGGCCGTACGCACCCAGGACGGCCGTAACCTGTACCAGCTCCTGGCGTTGCGGATCGGCTGGTCGCGTCGGGTGTCCCGCCGGGAGCACCTGTACGTCTCGGGGCCGCTCTCGGCCCGACCGGGTGGCCGCTTCCCCCCGCCCGGCCTGCTCAGCGGGGTGCTCGCCCGGGAAGGCCGGGACGCCTACGACCGACCGTTCGGGGTGCTGCACCACAAGAGCCGCAACCTCTACACGATCGTGCTGCGGTGTGAGCCCGACGGCGGTTCGCTGGTCGACCCGGAGCAGGTCGACACGTGGGTGTCGCTGTGGGGCGAGTGGCTGTCCCGGCTCGCCCACGAACCGGGGCTGCGTGGGGCGTCGGTGGTGGTGGAGACCGCCCCGGACCCGGGGACCCGGCTCGCGGCGGAGGTGCTGCCCCGGCTGGACGCCGCCGCCCCCGCCGCCGCCCGTGCGGTGCTGGAGGAGGTGGTCGAGGACTACCCGTCGGCGTCGTCGGAGATGAACTCGTACATCACCCTCACCTACGCCCCGGTGGGTGGGCCACGGCGGGACCCGGAGGACGTGGTCACCGACCTGGCCATCCGGGTGCCGAGCCTGCTGACCGGGCTGATCGGTGCCGGTGGGGGTGTCGCCGAGCCGCTGACCGCCGAGCAGATCGCCGAGGTGGTCCGGGTGGCGTACGACCCGGCCTGCGCCGCCGAGGTGCTCAGCGTCCGGGCCGAGCACGGGCGGACCGGCCTGGAGTGGGCCGACTGCGGGCCGGTCGCCGCGGTCGAGTCGGTGGACGCCTACCAGCACGACTCCGGGGTGTCCCGGACCTGGCTGCTCACCCTGGCCCCCCGGGGCACGGTGCGCTCCAGTGTGCTGCGCACCATGCTCGACGCCTCCGCCGGGACCCGCCGCAAGCGGGTGGCGTTGCTCTACCGGCCGATCGACCCGGCGACCTCGGCCCGGATCGTCGAGGCGGATCGGCGGACCGCGCAGTTCATGGCCACCTCCGGGCGGGGCATGGTGCAGGCGCGGGCCGCCGCCGAGGTACGCGCCGCCGAGCAGGCCGCCGCCGAGGAGGCCACCGGGGCGGGGTTGGTGGAGTTCTCGCTGATGCTGACCGTCACGGTCGACGACCGCTCCCAGCTCGACGACGCGTCGGTGCTGGTGCGCAACATGACCGGGGCCACCCGGATCGCGATGCGGCCGGCCCACCGGATGCAGGCGGCGGCGTTCACCTGCACCCTGCCGACCGGAATCCTTCCGTGGGAGCAGACCGTGCTGCCACACGAACTTCAGGAGGCGATGTGACCGGCGCACCGGCACTGCGCGCGGGTGGGCTCGGGGCGGGTTGGCCGGTCGGGACCTCGGGGGCGCGGACCGCGCTGGCCGGGGTGGTCGGCGACCCGGACGACGAGGCCCCCGTTGCGCCGAAGAAGACCCGACCGGCCCGGCCCCGCCGTGAGCTGCCCCCCTCGGCCCGGGGCTGGGAGGGGCCCGGCGGTGGCCGGGTCGGCTACCTGGACGCGCCCACCATGTGGCGGGCCACCACCGTGCAGGCGTGCGGGCTGTGGCCGTTCTCGGCCGGCTCGGGGGCGCCGATGTCCGGGGTGCCGCTCGGTCAGCACCTGTTCACCGGCGCCACGGTCTGCGGTGATCCGATCTCCTGGTTCACCCGGGCCCGCTACATCTCCAATCCGTCGCTGTTCATGCTGGGCATGCCCGGCCTGGGCAAGTCGACCCTGATCAACCGGATGGCGGTGGGCCTGGCCGCGACCGGGGTGGTGCCGCTGGTGCTCGGCGACCTCAAGCCGGACTACGCCGACACGGTCCGCGCCCTCGGCGGTCAGGTGATCCCGATCGGGCGTGGCGTCGGCGGGATCAACGTGCTGGACCCGGGGGCGATGGGGTTGGCCGCCGAACGCATCGGCGGCCGGGCCGGCCGGGCGCTGGCCGCCGAGACGCACGGTCGGGTGCTGAACATGGTGGCGGCGCTGCTGACCATCGTGCGCGGCCGGGCGCTGGACGACCACGAGCAGTCGGTGCTCTCCGCCTGTCTGCGGCACCTGCGGGAACGCACCCCGCAGGGCCGGGCCCCGCTCCTGCCGGACCTGCTGCGGGTGTTGGAGGAGGGGCCCGACCGGGTCCGGGCGGTGACCCTGGACCGGGGGCAGGAGAGCCGCTACCGGGACGCGGTGGACCCGCTGCACCGGTCGTTGCTGGGCATCCTCGACGGTGCGTTGGGTGACACCTTCGGCTCGTCCACCTCCACCCGGATCGACCCGGACGCCCCCGCCGTGTGCATCGACATCTCCCGGATCGGGGAGTCCGACACCCAGCTCACCGCGGCGGCGATGCTGGCGGCCTGGTCCGAGGGCCTGGGCACGGTCGCCGCGTCGCACGCGATGGCCGACGCCGGGCTGGCCCCGCGCCGCTGGTTCTTCACCATCCTCGACGAGTTGTGGCGGCCGCTGCGGGCGGCGTCCGGCATCGTCGACCGGATCGACGCGCTGACCCGGCTCAACCGGTCGCTCGGCCTCGGCGATGCCAAGATCACCCACACCCTCAAGGACGCCGAGGCGTTGGGCTCCGACGCCGACCGGGCCAAGGCGCGCGGCTTCGTGGAACGGGCCGGGATCGTGGCCTGCGCCGGGCTGCCGGCGGCGGAGATGACCGACCTGGGTCGGGTGATCGGCCTGTCCAAACGGGAGATCGAGCTGGTCTCCTCCTGGTCGTCGCCGCCGGGCTGGGCGAGCACCGGCAGCAACGAGGAGCCACCGGGGCGGGGCCGGTTCCTGATCAAGGTGGGTGGCCGACCCGGCATCCCGATCCGGGTCTCCATCACCGACACCGAGCGCCGGCTGCACGACACCAACCAGCGCTGGGTGCAGAACGGGTACGCCGCCCAGCAGGCCGCCGAGCGGGCGGCGGCCCGGCAGGCGGCCTTCGAGGTCGAGGCGGAACTGGGCAACCTGGCCACCCGGCCGGAGCTGGCCCACCTCGCCGACCAGGTCGCCGCCGGTGAGCGGGGGTGGCACGCGTGAGCCGGATGTCGTCGGGCTCGCCCCGGGGCGCGGACCTGTTCTTCTGGGCGTTCTGCCTGGTGGTCCTCGCCAACGCGGCACTGTTCACGGTCGCCTGGCTGGGCGGCACCCTGGGTGCCGGGGTGACCGGACACGGCTGGCAGACGCCGCCGTTCACGCTCGGCGCGTACTTCATGGTGATCTCCGGTGCGGCCGGCGCGCTCTGGCCCGGGGCGTCACCGTACGCGCTCTACTCCGGGATGCTCGTGGTGGCGCTGCTGGTGGTGGTGCCGGCGGTGCTAGTCGGTCGCCGGCTGCTCGACCTGCGCGGGCGCGGCGTCGGGCTGGCCCGGGTGCGTGACCTGGCCCCGCTGACGCCCGCCGGGATCGCGGCCCGGGCCCGGGAGCTGCGTCCCTCGCTGGCCGGGGTACGGCAACTCGCCCCGGACGACACCGGCAACCTGCTCGGTGACCTGTCACCCAACGGCCCGGAGCTGCGCTCCTCCTTCGAGGACGTGGAGCTGGACCTGATGGCCCCCCGGGCCGGCAAGTCCACCGGCATCGCGGTGCCCCGGGTGCTGCGGGCCCGGGGCGCGGTGCTGCTCACCTCCAACAAGTCCGACGTGTACGCGGTGACCCGGGCCGAGCGGGAACGTGTCGGTACGGTGTGGACCTTCGACCCGCAGGGCATCGCGCACGTTCCCCGCCAGATGTGGTGGGACATCCTCGCCGACTGCGTCACCATCGAGGGGGCCCGCCGGTTGGCCGGTCACTTCGTGGCGTCGGTCAACGACGACACCGCCAAGAAGGATTTCTGGATCTCGGCGGCGCAGAACACCCTGACCGCGCTCTTCCTGGCCGCCGCCCGGGGCCGGGCCCCCGTCGCCGAACTGCTCGGCTGGCTGGCCGACCCGGCCGACCGTACCCCGATCGACCTGCTCCGCGACGCGGGTATGGCGGCGATGGCCGAGCAGTTGCAGGGCACCGTACGCGGGGCGGTGGAGACCCGCGACGGCATCTACGAGACGGCCCGGCAGTGCGTGGCGTGCCTGCTCGACCCGGAGATCCTCGCCTGGGTCTCCCCGGACCCGTACCTGCCGCAGTTCCGCCCGGACCGGCACGTGCTCGGCCGGGACACCCTCTTCCTGCTGTCCAAGGACGGCGGCGGTTCCGCCGCCGGGGTGATCGCCGGCCTGGCCGACGCGACCCTGCGGGCGGGGGTGGTCGCCGCCGAACGGATGGGTGGCCGGCTCGACCCGCCGATGACGGCGGTGCTGGACGAGGCGGCGAACGTGTGCCGGATCTCCGACCTGCCGGACCTCTACTCGCACCTGGGATCGCGGGGGATCAACGTGGTCACCCTGTTGCAGAGCTACCGGCAGGGGTCCCGGGTCTGGGGTGAGGCCGGGATGGACGCGCTGTGGGGCGCCGCCACCATCAAGCTGCTCGGCGCGGGCCTCGACGACGCCGACTTCGTGGAGAAGGTCTCCAAGCTGGTCGGTCAGCACGACGTCAGCACGGTGAGCGTCTCCCGCAGCCGGGACGGTTCGTCGCGGTCCACCTCGTACCGGCAGGAACACGTGCTGCCGCCGGACCGGATCCGGGCCCTGCCGAAGGGGACCGCGCTGCTGCTCGCCACCGGCATCCGGCCGGCGGTGATCACGTTGCGGCCCTGGTACAAGGAGCCGGACGCGGGGCGGATCTCGGCGCAGGCCCGGCAGGAGGTCGCGGCGATCACCGAGCGGGCCGCCGGCAAGGCCACCGCGACGCCGTGGCAGGCGAACTGGCGAGAAACCCCGACCGCCGGCTGAACCGGGACGCCGGGCCGGTCGTAATGAGCGTGTCAACCGCTGGTCGAGCATCAAGGAGCCCAGGTGTCCTCACCCCATCAGCCACCACCGGGCGGGAGCGGAAGTCCCACCGGCAGCGAGAACTACAGCGTCCACTACCCGCCCACCCCGACCGAGTCCGAGCCGCAGGTCGTCTACTCGCCGAGCGTCTACAGCCAGGTCAGCTACGCCCCGGGCACGTACACGCCCAGCAACTACAGCCAGGTCAGTTACACCCCGGGCGCCTACACGCCGAGCAACTACAGCCAGGGCGCCCCGAGCACCTCGTCGGTGCAGTCGGGCTACGGCCAGTACACCGCCGACGACTACCGGGCCGAGGTGGGCCAGCCGTACAGTTCGTCGACCTCCTCGGGCCGCAGCAGCCCCGGCCCGGGGGACTCGATCAGCGTCGAGTGGGGCGCGGGGGAGACCAGCGAGCACCGGCTGGGTCAGAACCGGGTGGAGACCTGGGCGCAGCGGGCCGGCCGGTGGGTCGTGGAGAACGACGAGCGGATCGTCAACTTCGTGTCGTTGGTCGCGTCGCCCGGGGTGCAGGGCAGCGCCGGCCTGCGCGGCAACGCGGTGGCCAACAGCGTGGGCCTGGCCCTGGCCGCCGGCCCCGGCATGTACGTGGTGGGCAAGGAGGTGGTCAACTCGTTGCGCAACGGCCGGCAGGGTGACATGGTGCGGGCCGCCTACGGCGCGGTGGCCGCCGCGGGCGCGCTCACCTGGGGCGTCGGTTACGCGCCGGGTCAGGACACCACGGCCGGCAACGCCGGGGCGATCGTGCACGGCGCGGGCTCCGCGTTCATGGTCACCCGGGGCCCCCGGGAACAGCCGGGGCGTCCCCGGCAGGACACGGAGGCCCGGGGGGACGTCGCCGACACCGCGAGTTCGCACCGCAGGGGCGGGGCCACCTCGCGTAACCACACCTCCCGTACCCACACCTCGCGGACCAGCGGCCGCGACAGCGGCTCGTCGCACGAGCCGGTGAGCCGGCGCAACGGGTCCGACCGCACCCGTGACCAGCACCGGCGCGGCGGCGGTGGCAACAGCGGTGGTGGCGGGGGTGTCGTCCGGTAGGTCACGCCTGCCGTGACCGTCCAGGTCGGGGTGCCGCCGCGTCCAGGGACGTGGACCGGCGGCACCCCGACGGCGTGGTGGGTGGGCGGGTACACCCCGACCCCTCCACCCACCACCCGCACCGGCCGTAACCGGTCGGCCGGTACGTTTCGCCTGCTGCCGGCCCGATCCGCCGGGGCGGGCCGGCAGCGGATCAGTCGGCCGGCAGGGTGAACCGCCAGCGTCGTGCGCGCAGCACGGGCGCGACCCGGTCGACGGCGGCGACGCTCTGGCTGCGGTCCCCACCGCCGTCGTGCAGCAGCACCACCGCGCCGGGGGTGACCCCGTCGAGGAGTCGGCGGACGAGCTCGTCGGTGCCCGGCGGTTCCCAGTCACCGACGGCCAGCCGCCAGCCGAGCGGTCGCATGCCCAACGCGGCGGCGACGCCGGGACTCGCCCCCCAGGCCCCGTAGGGCGCACGGAAGTAGCGGATCCGGGCATCCGGTACGGCCCGCCGGATGGCCTCGTTGGTCTCCCGCAGATCCGCCTCGATCCGGCCGGGCGACCAGGTGGTCATGTCGTCGTGGTGCATGCTGTGGTTTCCCAGCCGGTGACCGTCGGCCACGATCCTGCGGACCACCTCGGGGTGGGCCTCGACCTGCCCACCGCAGAGGAGGAACACGGCCGTGATCCGGTGCCGCCGCAGGACGCCGAGCAGGCGCAGCGTGTCGGTGGGGTTCGGGCCGTCGTCGAAGCTGAGGCTGACCGTCCGTCCGCCGCCCCGGGCCGTGTCGAGGATGTCGGCGCCCACCGGCCGGCCTACCGGCGCGGCTTCGGCGTGGCCCGCATCCGCACGTACGGTGGGCCGGCGTAGATCAGGTCGGCCTTCATCACCTGGTACGCCCGCTTGGGCTGGTAGTTCTCGTCGTAGATGGTGGCCAGGCCCTGCGGCGGGTCGTCGAAGGTGCCGGGAACCCAGGAGTGCCGGTCGGTGAACCCCCAGACGGTGAACGACAGGCAACGCGGCTCGGCCAGGCAGGCCTGCAACAGCACGTGGAAGTTCGCGGCGGACGCCTGGAGCCGTGGGTTGATCTCCTCGGAGTCGCCGGCCTGCACCCCGTCGGTCAACCGGCTGCGCACGTCGACCTCGGTGAACGCGGTGGACAGCCCCAACCCGGCGAAGCGGTGCAGCGCGTCGGCGACCTGAAGGGTGTCGTAGTTGCCGTACTGGGTGCCCAGGTGACCCTGGCTGCCGACCCCGTCGATCGGCACGCCCCGGGCCAGCAGGCCCTTGACCATGTCGTACACGAACTGGGTCTTGTCGTTGGTCGGGTCGCCGGAGCCGAACGCCTCGATGTTGTAGTCGTTGTAGAACAGCAGGGCGGTCGGGTCGGCGGCGCGGGCCCAGCGGAACGCGTCGGCCACGTAACCCGGGCCGAGGTGCTCGGCCCAGAAACCCTTGTAGTGCAGGGTGGACGGGGTGTCCCAGGGGTCGCTGACGGCCTCGTTGACCACGTCCCACTGCCAGATCTTGCCCCGGTAGCGGCTGGCGACGGTGGTGATGTGCCGGCGCAGGATCGACCGCAACTCGGTGGTGTCGATGGAGCCGTCGGCGACCCCGTCGGTGAGCCACTTGGGCAGTTGGCTGTGCCAGACCAGCACGTGGCCCCGGACCTTCTGGCCGTTGCGTCGGGCGGTGGCGACGAGTTCGTCGGCCGCCGACCAGTCGTAGTTGCCCCGGGTCGGCTCCAGGGACTCCCACTTCATCACGTTCTCGGCGGTGACCGTGGAGAACTCGTCGCGCACGATCTCCCGGTAGCGGGGCTCGGCGGGGTCGTCGAGGGCCGCCATGTCGACTGCGGTGCCGACGTACAGGCCGTGGCGCTGGCCCAGGGCGCGCAGGCTCTGCGCGGTCGGGTCGTACGGCCGCTGTGCGGTGGCCGGTACGGCGTTCAACACGCCGGCGGTCGCGACGGCGACCAACCCGGCAGCCATCCACCGTCTGAGTATCATCTGCGGTCCTTTCCCGAGGCGCGTCGACGGGTCGACGGCGGCGAGGGCGGGGGAGGGGCGCGGCACCGCCACGGCGGGACGTGTGGCGGGCCGCACCGGAGCCAACCGATAGTTGTGCATCGATTTCCGGAAGCCGACTGGAACGTTACGAGCGCGAGCCCACCGGGTCAACCATCGAAACTTCCGGAACTCCTGGTCAGGCCGTCGACCGGTCGTCGCAACAGTTTCGAGATCCGGCCCCCCGGTATCCCGGGCACGGCCACGACCGGCCCCACCCGGAGCCGGTCGTGACGGGTGTGGGAGCGGTCAGTGCTCCCGGTAGGTGGCCCGGTCGAAGTCGGCGTGGCCGCCGTCGCCACCGAGGTCCTGGACCCAGAGACCCAGGAACGCCCCGGTGAACCCCCAGGCTGCCGGCTCGCCGTCGATGATCAGGGCGGCGTGCTCGTCGGACAGGATGGTCGCGTCCAGGTCGATCGGTAGCTGCTGCCAGCCCGCGCCCAGGTCGTAGCCGAAGCGCACCACCGGGCCGTCGAACTCCGCCCGCAGACCCACCCGGGTGGCCCCGTCGGTGTCGACGGTCAGCTCCGGATAGGCGGTACGCCGGCCGTTGTCCGAGCTGAGCAGCTCCAGCACCGTCCGACCGTCGTCGGCCCGGGTCAGGTAGAGGTGGTGCCAGTTGAGGGTGTTGTAGTAGGCGGTGATGCCGGCCAGCTGACGGTGGTCGACCGGGTCGAACTCGACCACCGTGTCGAGGGTGCACCGGGTCGCGCCGACCCGCCGGGCCACCAGACTGGGGGCCTGCCGGCCCACCGGGGACTGCCCACCGTGCACCCGCAGGTGCGACGGGCGCGACCGCAGGTCGATCCAGTCCGGGGTGGCCGGCCGGCGCAACGTCGACCACGCCGGGCCCAGCTCGGCGGCGTCGAAGTCGTCGGTGGCGGGCTCCGCCGGCCACGGGTGCGCCGGCAGGTCCGGCGCGGCGACCTCGTCCGCCGGCACGCCGCCGGGGATCCGCGGCCAACCGTCGGTGGGCCACTCGACGCGCTGGATGGCCGTCTCCCGGCCCAGCACGCAGCTGCCCAGCGGAGAGTAGGGACGGCCGACGAGGTGGGCCAGGTACCACCCGCCGTCCGGGGTGCGCACCAGGCTGCCGTGGCCGGCCTTCTGCAACCGCAGCTCGGGCCGGCCGACGGAGGTGAGCAGCGGACCGTCCGGGTCCACCTCGTACGGTCCGAACAGCTCCCGGGACCGGGCCACCGTGACCTGGTGCTCCCAGCTGGTGCCGCCCTCCGCGGTGATCAGCCAGTACCAGCCGTCGTGGCGGTAGAGGTGCGGGCCCTCGGTGACCCCGACCGGGGTGCCGGTGAACAGGATGCGGGGCCGGCCGACGAGGCGGCGTGCGGCCCGGTCGTACTGCTGGATCTCGATGCCGGCGAAGCGGTCCCGGCCGGGCCGCCAGTCGGCGCTCATGGCGAGCAGCCAGCTGGTGCCGTCGTCGTCGTGGAACAGGGCGGCGTCGAAGCCACGCCCGTGCAGCTTCACCGGGTCGGACCAGGGTCCGGTGATCTCGGGCGCGGTGACCAGGAAGTTCTGCGGGTCCCAGTAGCCGCTGGCGAAGCTGGCCACGTCGCTGTAGACGAGGTGGAACAGGCCGTCGTGGTAGGTCAGGTCGGGCGCCCAGATCCCGTTGGAGTCACCGCAACCGCGCAGGTCGAGCAGGCGGCGGTCGGTGACGACCCCGCCCAGCGCCCGCCAGTGCACGAGGTCGCGGGAGTGGTGCAGCCGGACCCCGGGGTACCACTCGAAGGTCGAGGTGGCCAGGTAGTAGTCGTCGCCGACGCGCAGGATCGACGGATCCGGGTGGAACCCGGCGAGGACGGGGTTGCGGATCGACCGGGCAGCGGTCGCCACTTCAGCGGTGTCGGTCGACACGGGCACTCCTCGGGCAGCTCTCGAAACTTTCGGAATCATGGCCATGGTCGGTGAGGCCCTGCACACGCTAGCCGTTTTCGCCGCGATAGGACAGAGGTCTTGACCCGCGCGGAAACAGCTCGTAGCGTGCCCGCCATCGATCGGTAATACCGGCGACGCTCTGAAAGTTCCGGAGATACACGTTTCGAAATCGCCGGCTCGACCGGCACCCGAGCACCTCGTGAGTCCCCCGAAGGGATGGATCATGACCGCCCACCTCTCCCGCAGATCGCTGCTCGGCCTCGTCGGCGCCGGTGCCGGCGCGTACCTGCTCAGCGGCTGCAGCGACGACGCCTCCGACGACCCGGACGCCCCGCAGACGATCAACTGGTGGCACATCCAGAACACCGAGCCGATGCTGCCGGTCTGGGCGGCGGTGGCCCAGGAGTACCAGAGCGCGCACAGCAACGTGAAGATCGAGATCCAGCCGCTGGAGAACGAGGCGTTCAAGGCCAAGCTGACCACCGCCACCCAGGCCGGCTCCCCGCCCGACCTGTTCCAGTCCTGGGGCGGCGGGGTGCTCAAGCAGCAGGTCGACGCGGGTCTGGTCAAGGACCTCACCGAGACCATCGCCCCGTGGAAGGACGGCCTGCTGCCGCTGTCCCTGGAGCCGTACACCGTGGACGGCAAGATCTACGGGGTGCCGTTCGACATCGGGATGGTCGGCTTCTGGTACAACAAGGACCTCTTCGCCCAGGCGCAGATCACCGCGCCGCCGGCCACCTGGGCCGAGCTGCTCGACGTGGTCCGCAAGCTCAAGGCCGCCGGGATCACCCCGGTCGCGCTGGCCGGCAAGGACAAGTGGCCCGCCCACTTCTACTGGGCCTACCTGTCCATGCGCATCGGCGGGCTCGGTGCCCTCCAGCAGGCCGCCAAGGACAAGAACTTCGAGACCCCCGACTTCGTGGCCGCCGGTGAGCGGCTCAAGGAACTGGTCGACCTCCAGCCGTTCCAGAAGGGCTTCCTGGGCGCGGAGTACGGCTCCCCGGACGGCCAGGCCGCCACGATGGGCAACGGCCGTGCCGCGCTGGAGCTGATGGGGCAGTGGGCCCCGTCGGTGCAGGCGTCCAGCTCCACCAGCAAGAAGGGGCTCGGCGACAAGCTCGGCTTCTTCCCGTTCCCGGCCGTCGACGGCGGCAAGGGCACGGCCACCGAGGTGTTCGGCGGCGGCAACGGCTTCGCCGTCGGCAAGGACGCCCCGCCGGCCACCCTGGACTTCCTCAAGACCCTGCTCAGCGTCGACGTGCAGCGTCGCAGCACCAAGACCGGCGCGGTGCTGCCGACGGTCAAGGAAGCCACCGACGCCGTCGCCGACCCGAAC
Organism: Micromonospora sp. NPDC049257; assembly: GCF_040678915.1. NCBI lineage: Bacteria > Bacillati > Actinomycetota > Actinomycetes > Micromonosporales > Micromonosporaceae > Micromonospora > Micromonospora sp. NPDC049257. The sequence continues at coordinate 90,371 of NZ_JBFAQU010000004.1, read as the reverse complement.
AACAAGGTCGTCGCGCAGACGCTGGCCGCCGCCACCGGCTTCCAGCTCTACCTCGACCAGGCCTACCCGCCCGCCGTCGGCCAGCAGGTCAACGACAGCGTCGCCGCGCTGGTCGCCGGCAGCAAGTCGCCGGCGCAGATCCTCAAGGACATCACCCAGGTGGCGAAGACCCAGTAGTACCGTCCCACCCCATCGATCACCAGCCGCCGGCGAGAACTGAGTGGAGCAGGCATGACCACGCCATCGATCCTGTCGAATGCGGGACCCGGCGGCCGAGTGACCGAACCGTCGGGGCCGGGGCCGGGCGGCGTACGCCGTACCGGCCGCCGGCCCCGGCCGGGCCGTCGCCGGGCCCTCGCCGTCTTCCTGGCCCCGTCCCTGGTGCTGTTCCTGCTGCTGGTGCTGGCCCCCATCGTGGTGGCCGGCTACGCCAGCCTCTACAAGTGGAACGGCTTCGGTCTGCCCGAGAACTTCATCGGGCTGGACAACTACACCCGGGCCTTCGGCGACCCGGTGTTCCGGGGCGACCTGTGGCACGGGCTCGTGCTGATCGTGCTCTCCCTGGCGGTCCAGCTGCCGGTCGCGATGGGCCTGGCGATGCTGCTCAACCAGCCGCTACGGGGGCGCGCGATCTACCGGGTGATCTTCTTCGCCCCGTACGTGCTGTCCGAGGTCACCACCGCGGTGCTGTTCAACCTGGTGTTCTCACCCAACCGGGGGTTCGGTGACGCCATCTCCCGGTTCCTGGGGGCCGACGCCGGGGCCGTCTTCGCCGACCCGGACACCGTCCTGTACGCCGTCTTCCTGGTGGTCTCCTGGAAGTACTTCGGCCTCTACATGATCCTCTTCCTGGCGGCCCGGCAGAACATCCCCAAGGAGCTCAACGAGGCGGCGGTCACCGACGGGGCCAACGCGTGGCAGGCGTTCCGGCTCGTCACCCTGCCGCTGCTCGGCCCGACCATCCGGATCAGCGTGTTCCTGTCGGTCATCGGCACCATCCAGCTCTTCGACATGGTCTGGGTGCTCACCGGCGGTGGGCCGATCCACGCCTCGGAGACCATGGCCGTGACGATGTTCCAGTTCGGCTTCCGCCGCTTCGAGGTCGGCTACGCCAGCGCGATCAGCATCATCATGTTCCTGCTGAGCCTCGTCTTCGCCCTCATCTACCAGCGCGTCGTCCTGCGTCGGGACACCGAGGGCGCCCTCACCGTCCAAGGAGACCAGCGATGACCACCTCGGCGAACCCGGCCCAGCGGGGCCGCCGCCTCCTGTTGCACCTCGTCTGCATCGCCGTCGGCGCGCTCATCGTCGTGCCGGTCTGGTTCGGGGTGATCGGTGGGTTCAAGGACAACGGGCAGCTCTCCACCAACCCGCTCGGCCTGCCCGACCCGTGGGTGCCGGGCAACTACGTCGAGATCTTCACCGCCGGGGTGTTCTGGCGCAACGTGGGCAACAGCGTCCTGATCGCCGTGGCCAGCACGTTCGTCGTGGTCGCGGCGGCGGCGATGGCCGCGTACGTCTTCGCGCGGTTCGCCTTCCGGGGGCGGGAGTTCCTGGTCACCATCTTCGCGATCGGGCTGATGTTCCCCTTCGCGGTGGCGATCCTGCCGCTGTTCATCCTGCTGCGCGGGATGGGGCTGTTGGACAACCCGCTCGGGGTGATCCTGCCCCAGGCCGCCTTCGGCCTGCCGATCACCATCATCATCCTGCGGCAGTTCTTCCGGAGCATTCCCGGTGAGGTCGAGGAGGCGGCGACCCTCGACGGCTGCGGTCCCTTCGGGTTCTTCTGGCGGGTGCTGCTGCCGATGGCCCGGCCCGCCCTGGCCACGGTCTCGGTGCTGGCGCTGGTGAGCAGTTGGAACAACTTCATGCTGCCGCTGGTGGTGTTCACCGACCAGAGTTGGTGGACGCTTCCCCTCGGGGTCCAGGCGTTCCAGGGGCAGTACTCCGACGACACCGCCAAGGTGCTCGCGTACGTCGTGTTGTCGATGATCCCGGCGCTGGGCTTCTATGCCATCGCCGAACGTCAGCTCATCGGTGGGCTCTCCGGCAGCGTCAAGGGGTGACCCCGACCTGCTGCGATAGCCTTCTGCGACCGTAGTTCCCCCGACCGAAAGGGTGACCGTGGGCTCCGAGAACGGCAGGAACGTCACCATCGCGATGATCGCGCGGTTGGCGGGCGTCTCGGTGCCCACGGTCTCCCGGGTGATCAACGGCCGGTCCGACGTCGCCCCGCAGACCCGGGAACGGGTGGAGGAGTTGCTCACCCGGCACGGCTACCGCCCCCGCTCGGCGGCCCGCCGTACCCAGTCCGCCCTGATCGACCTGGTCTTCAACGACCTGGACAGCCCCTGGGCCGTGGAGATCATCCGGGGCGTGGAGGACGTCGCGCAGGCCAGCGGCGCCGGGACCGTCGTGTCGGCGATCCACCGGCGGACCTCGTCGGCCAAGCAGTGGCTGGACAACATGCGCACCCGCTCCACCGAGGGGGTCATTTTCGTGACCTCGATGGTGGAGCCGCCGTTGCAGGCGGAGCTGCGCCGGCTGCGGCTGCCGGTGGTCATCGTCGACCCGGCCGGCGTCGCCCCCCAGGAGGCCCCGACGATCGGGGCGACCAACTGGGCGGGCAGCCTGCGCGCCAACCAGTACCTGCTCGGCCTGGGTCACCGGCGGATCGGCTTCATCGCCGGCCCGCCGCAGCTGATGTGCAGCCGGGCCCGGATGGACGGCTACCGGGCCGCGCTCGACGCCGCCGGTCTCGCCGTCGACGACCGGCTGGTCCGGCCGGGTAACTTCTACCACGAGTCCGGTTACACCGCCGGCATGCACCTGCTGGGCCTGCCCGAACCGCCCACCGCGATCTTCGCCTCCAGCGACCAGATGGCCCTCGGGGTCTACGAGGCGGTCCGCAAGCGTGGCCTACGGGTGCCGGACGACGTCAGCGTGGTCGGCTTCGACGACCTGCCGGAGGTCCGCTGGTGCTCGCCGCCGCTGACCACGATCCGGCAGCCGCTGGCCGAGATGGGCATGCTGGCCGCCCGGACCGTGCTGCGGCTGGCCCGGGGCGAGACGATCGAGAGCCCCCGGGTGGAGCTCGCCACCGATCTGGTCGTGCGGGACAGCGCCGCCGCGCCGCGTATCCGCTGATCCGGGCCGGGTCGGCGGTCGGCCGATCGACGCCGGAGGGTGGTCCGTAGCGGCCGGTCGGCCGGTCCGGGCGGCCCGATCGGACAGCATTGCATCGACAGTCATCGAATGCCAGACTGTTCTGGCGTCGTCACGCTCGGGAGCCAGCGTGACCACTCGTGCGCCGATTCGTCGGACACGCGAGGTGGCCGCGCCACCCCGCGCCGGGCAGTCCGCGACGGTGACCACCGGTCGGTCCTCCGCGCCCGTCGACCGGGCCGTCCGGCATCCGCCCGGCCATGACAGCCGCTGATCGCGCAGCACCTCACCCGCCCACCGCACGGTGGGCGACAGTCCCGGATCCGGCACCGCGGGCCCGTCCCGGCCGTCGGTGCCCCCGCAACCCCTCGGAGGTACGGATGCTCCGCACGCTCGGCGTGGTGCTGGCGACCACGACCCTGACCCTGGCCGGTTGGGCCGGCACACTCACCGGCGCCCAGGCCCAGCCGGCGCTCTCGGCCACGCCCCTTCCCACCCCCACCTACGCGTGCCCCCCGGCGCTGCCGGTCTCCGGGCAGTTCATGTCGGCCAGCGCCACGAGCATCACCGTCCGGTACTCGATGCTCATGACCCCGCCGTGCGGCTACAACCCGCCGATGACCCTGGTCCTCTTCGCCAGCCGGGAGGACGCGACGGCCTGGCTGAACCCGGTGGCCTCGGCGGTGTCCGGCCCGGAACGGCAGGGTGAGATCACGGTCACCGGGCTGACCCCGGACAGCGAGTACTGGTACCGGTTCAGCGCCGGGGAGAAGCACGACCCGTACGTCATCAACGGTCCGGTCCGGACGCTGCCGGCCGGGTCCGCGTCGTGCCGGGCGACGATCACCTTCGACAACCGCTGGACCGGCGGGTACGCCGCCACGGTCACCGTGCGCAACACCGCCGAGGAGACGCTCAACGGCTGGCAGGTCACCTGGCGGTGGTTGGGCGACGAGCGCATCTCGGCCCTCTGGAACGGTGTGCTCACCATCTCCGGTCCCGACGTCACGGTGCGCAACGCCTCCTGGAACGGCACGCTGGCCCCGGGTGGCAGCACGACGTTCGGCATGCTCGTCTGGACCAACGCGCCGGGCCCGCTGACGCTGAACTGCGGCCGGTGACCGTCGACGCCGGCCGGCAGGCGACGGCCGGGCCGGCGCGCGGGCGCACCGCACGGGACTGAGGTCCGCACCGGCGGGCCGCCACCCACCGGGGTGGCGGCCCGCCGTCGGCGCGGCCCGCCGCCCCGGTGACCCGTCAGCCGGTCAGCGACTGCCTGATCCGCGCGTACTCGGCGGCCATCTCCGGTGTGGCCAGGAAGTCGTCGAGCGCGGCCGAGACCCGGTGGTCGACCTCCTCGACCGAGCGCAGGGCGAGCTCGTGCAGCTCGCCGCGCCGGTGCCCCTCCAGGTACGTGGTCCAGTGTTCGAGGGCCGACAGGGCGATCAGCAGGCCGGGGTCCATGTCGCCGTCGGCGAGGATGCCCTCGTCGATGCGGTCGAGGTGGGAACGCAGCTCGCCCGCGTCGGCCGTGGCGATCCGCTCCCGCGCGGCGGCCAGCGCCGCCCACGCGTCCTCGTCGAGGTCGTCCGCGCCGGCCTCGTCGATCAGGTCGGCCGCCAACAGGCGGGTGACGGTCGCCAGCCCGAAGGCGTGCAGGGCGTCCTCGTCGGCCGCGTCGACCAGCCCCCGGATGGCCGCATCGCACTCGTCGTATCGCACCGCGCCAGGGTAGTGCCCGGTCGGCGGGCCACCGCCGGTGGCCCGCCGACCGGGACGGAAGCCTTCCGCCCGGCCTACGGCCGCCAGCGGATGCTCGGGTTCACCTGACCGGTCCAGTTGAAGATGGCCATGTTGTCCCACTGGTTGCCGGTGCCGTTGATGTTCGCCGGGTCCCAGCCGTTTCCCGGCACCGCGTACCAGGTCGGCTCCCAGTAGAAGACCCCGACCGCGCCGGCGTTGCGGGCGGTGTCCTGCACCCAGGAGAACTCGGTGGCCTGGCCGCTCCAACTCGCCTGGTGACCCGCGCAGGGTTCGGTGCCGTTGATCGCGTTCGCCTCGTTGTCGGCGTTCGCGGCGGTGAACGGGTACGCCGTCTCGGTGAGCACCACCGGCTTGCCGTACCGGGTGCGGACGTCGGTGATGACGTTGTAGAGGTTGGCCAGCGTGCCGTGCCACATGCAGTAGTAGGACAGGGCGGTCAGGTCCCACTGCACGCCCTTGGCCCGGATGCCGTCGTAGAACCAGCGGGCGTGGTCCATGCTGTCCGCGTTCGCGGTGTGGATGATCACCTGGGTTCCGCCGTTGCACGCCTTGGTGGCCTGGTAGCCGGCCTTGAGCAGCAGGCTGAGGTTGGTGAAGTCGTTGTTGACGACCTTGCCGTCGTTCCAGAGCATGCCGACGTTGATCTCGTTGCCGATCTGCACGCTGTCCGGGGTGGTGCCCTGGTTGCGCAGGCTGGTGCAGACGTCGGAGGTGTAGTTGTAGACGTCGGTCTGGAGCTGGCCGATGCCGTGGTTGGCCCAGGCTGCCGGCTTGTACTGCTTGCCCGGGTCGGCCCAGGTGTCGGAGTAGTGGAAGTCGATCATCAACTTGAGGCCCTTGGCCTTGACCGTCTTCGCGTACGCCAGCACCTTCGCCTTGTTGTTCCAGCCGCTGGCCGGGTTGTTCCACACCCGCAGCCGGACGTAGTTGACGCCGAGGCCCTTGAGGATGTCGAGCGGGTCGCGGGCGGTGCCGCCGGCGTCGTAGTATCGCGCGCCGAGGTCCAGGCTGCGCTGCACGGAGGAGACGTCCGCGCCGAGCATGGTCAGGGTGTTCGCGGCCGACGCCGACGTCGGCGGGCCGAGCAGGGCGGCCGGCAGGGCGACCGCCGCGAGGAACGCGACGGCCCAGGCCCGCAGGCGGGAGCGGTACGGAGTCATCCGGACCTCCTCGGTGGTGGGGTGGTGGTGGGGGACCTGCCGGCGTCGGGGCGGCGACACCAATAGACAGACTTGACTATAGCGGGGTGTGGGGCGGTCGACTCCGTGCCGGCGACGCGAAGCGGGCCACCCGGAAGCCCGGATGGCCCGCCCGCCGTGCCACTGTCAGAGGTTCAGGCTCCAACTGTTGACGTAACCGGTGTCGAGGCTCGCCGCGTCCTGGACCCGCAGCTTCCAGCTCCCGTTCGCCACCTCGGAGGAGAGGTTCACGGTGTACGTCTGGTCGATGTTGTCGGTGCTGCCCCCGGAGCGGCTCTGCAACGTGTAGACGCTGCCGTCCGGGGCGACCAGGCTGACCACCAGGTCACCGATGTAGGTGTGCACGATGTGCACCTCGACCTTGCTCGCGGTCGACGGGGTCGCCGCGCAACCGCTGATCACGATGGTGCTCTCCACCGTCGAGTTGTCGGCGATCGGCACGTCGGTGCCGTTGGTGCCGGAGCAGCCCGGCAGCCCGTTCACCGTCAGGTTCAGGGTGGCCGTGCGGGCGATCGAGGGCGAGGTGCCCACCACCGTGATCGCCACCGTGCCGCTGCCGGCAGTGGCGGCGGCGGTGACCGTGACGGTGGTCGACCCACCGGCGGTGACCGACGTCGGGCTGAACGAGACGGTCACCCCGGCCGGCAGCGGGCCGGTCGAGAAGGTGACCGTCTCGGCGGTGCCCCGGACGACCGTGGTGGAGACCGTGGCGGTGCCCGAGGTACCCGGGTTGAGGGTGAGCGTCGTCGGGGCGACCGAGACGGAGAAGTCGTTGGCGGCGCAGGACTCGGTGCCGGTCACGTTCACCGAGGTCCAGGCGGCCATCACCGCCTTGTACTCGGTGGAGCACAGGCCGTACAGGTCGGTGGCGGCCGACAGGGTGTGCAGCCGCGCGGTGTTGGTCGGCTGGGCGGTGTTCACGTAGCGGGTGTTCGACACGAAGTACGCGTCCAGGGCGCGGAACCAGATCTTCTCCGCCTTCTGCCGGCCGATGCCGGTGACCGGCGGGGCCGACCCGCAGAGCGGCGAGGTGCCGTACGAGGTCGCCCCGGAGCCCTCGGCCAGGTTGAAGAAGAAGTGGTTGGCCACGCCGGAGGAGTAGTGCACGTCGATGCTGTTGGTGCTGCTCGACCAGCAGCCGTGCGAGGAGCCGTCCAGCGTCGGGTTGTACATGTAGCGCAGCGGGGTGCCGTTGCCGTTGATGTTGATCTTTTCGCCGACCTGGTAGTCGCCCGGGTCGGCGGTGGTGTTGGCGTAGAACTCCACCATGTTGCCGAAGATGTCGCTGGTGGCCTCGTTGAGGCCGCCGGACTCGCCGGAGTAGGTCAGGCCGCCGGGCACCACGTTCTCGGTGACACCGTGGGACATCTCGTGGCCGGCCACGTCGAGCGAGACCAGCGGCTTGGCGTTGCCCGCGCCGTCGCCGTAGGTCATCTGCGCGCCGTCCCAGAAGGCGTTGACGTAGGCGTTGCCGTAGTGCACCCGGCTCGGCACGCCGGTGCCGTTGCCGAAGATGCCGTTGCGGCCGTGCACGTTGGTGAAGTAGTCGAAGGTCGCCGCCGCGCCGAAGTGCGCGTCGACCGCGGCGGACTGCCGGTTCGAGGGTGCCCCGGTGCCCCACACGTTGTCGGCGTCGGTGAACGTGGTGCAGGTCGACGTGCCGTTGTTCATGTCGCAGGTCCGACCGTTGCCCCGGGTCGGGTCGATCAGGCTGTACGTCGCACCGGACAGCGTGGTATCGACCGCGACCGGGCCGGCGTAGACGCTGTTGCCGGTGCCGACGACGGACTCGATCTCGTCGTACGAGCCGATCCGGGCGCCGGTGAGCGCGTCGCTGATCACGTGCAGCTTGGAGGGGGTCTGCCCGTCCGGCGCCCAACCGGTGACCACGGTCTCCCAGGCGAGCCGCCCGGTGCCGCTGCTGGCGTCGACGAACAGCTCCGCCGCGCCGGTGCCGGTGACCTTGCCGGAGAACTCGGCGGTCGCCGCCTTGCGCGCCTTGGCGGCGGTGACCTTCGGGGTGGTGGCGAGGGTCAGCGGAGCGGCCAGGCCGACCGAACTGCCCGCGTAGTCGCCGTCGGCCTCGGTGCGGATCACGAAGTCGCCGCCGTAGACGCGCAGCCCGTCGTAGGTGCGGGTGTAGCGGACCGCGCCGCCGCCCTTGGCGTCCCGCCGGCTGCTGTGCACGGCGTAGCGGTCCTTCGCCGAGGACCTGACGGCTCCGGCGTGATCCTTGAGGGCGGTGTCGGCGGCGGCGACCAGCGCCGGCCCCGGGGTGGATGGTGGGGCTGCGGACACGCTCGTGGTGGTGACCACGAGACCGCTGCCGACCAGCATGGTGACGCCGGCCAGCGCTAGGGCTGATCTCAAACTGACCTCCCCAATCCGAGATGCTCTCGCATCTTTCGATAGCGAGATCATCGTCGGCTGTGGAGAGTCTGGGAAGACAGTTGTCGATGGCTATTCATACCGAGTTGCCCATCCGGGCGATGGTATGACCGACGAGTTGTGCCGGGGGTGTTCCATCCCTGTTACGGACGGAACACCCCGGCAACACCCGCTCGCGCCGTCAGCGCAGTCCGGCGAACAGGTCGTCCTCCGGCAGCGCCGCCCCGGTGGTGTCGCGGACCCGGACGAAGGTCTCCCGACCCATCAGCTCGACGAACCGGTCCCGGCCCATCCGCAGGAAGAAGATGTTCTCGGTCTGGCTGGCGTGGGCGGCCAGCGCGTCGAACTTCTGCACGCCGAAACTGCTGGTGTCCACCCAGGTGGTGATCTCGTCGTCGGGCAGACCGAGCTGCGGCCCCGGCGCGTCCGCCGCGTCCGGCTCGGCCCACTCGACGCCCAGCTCCTTCATCACCCGACCGAACTCCGCGAACGCCGTGCGCGGCACGGTGGTCCAGTACACCTTCGCCGGGATGTCGGTCATCGCCACGGCGGCCATGGTGATCCGGTGGGCCTGGATGTGGTCGGGGTGGCCGTAGAAGCCGTTCTCGTCGTAGGTGACCACCACGTCCGGGCGGTAGTGCCGGATCAGCTCCGCCAGCCGGTCCGCCGCCTCCACCACCGGAGTGGTCCAGAACGCGCCCGGCGACTCGTTGGTCGGCCAGCCCATCATCCCGGAGTCGGCGTAGCCGAGCGTCTCCAGGTGGCTGACCTTCAACGCCGCGCAGCTGGCCTCCAACTCCTCCTGCCGCATCGCCACCACGGCGGCCGGGTCGTGCCCCGCATCGCCCGGCTTCACCCCGCCGGGACCGTCGCCGCACCGCCCGTCGGTGCAGGTCACCAGCACCGTGGTGATGCCCTCCGCCGCATACCGGGCCAGCACGCCGCCGGTGCTCGTCGCCTCGTCGTCGGGGTGCGCGTGCACCGCCATCAGGGTCAGACCTCGCTCAGCCATACCCTCACCCTAGGCGTCCCGACCGACGACGGCGGGTACCGGCCCACCGGGACAACGTGTGCCGGCGCCCCGGCAGATAATGGACGCCATGACCACCACCTGGAACGTCCCGGGTCTGCCGTTCACCCTGTCCCCGTCTCCCGAGGCGGCGTGGACGATCGCCGAGGCGGACGGTGTGGTGAGCGCGTCGGCCGCCCCGCGCACCGACATCTTCATCGACCCGGCGTCGGGCGACCCGCTCCACGCCGAGCCGACGATCACCGCGGCCACCCTGCTCGGTCTGCCCCCGGACGGCGACTTCCAGTTCAGCGCCCGGGTCGGCGTCGACTTCGCGGCGACCTACGACGCCGGGGTGCTGCTGCTCTGGGTCGACGAGCGGCACTGGGGCAAACTCTGCTTCGAGTTCTCTCCCGACGGCGAGCCCATGATCGTCTCGGTGGTCGGCCGGGGGGTCGCCGACGACGCCAACGCCTTCGTCGTCGACGGCCGTTCGGTGTGGCTGCGGGTGTCCCGGATCGACCACGCGTTCGCGTACCACGCCTCGGTCGACGGGCGGACCTGGCGGATGGTCCGGTACTTCACCGTCGACGGTGCGGCCACCGGCGCCACGATCGGTTTCGAGGCGCAGTCGCCGATCGGGGACGGCTGCCGGGTCACCTTCGACGACATCCACTTCACCCGCGACCGGCTGGCCGACCTGCGCGACGGCTCCTGACCCGTACCCCGGTCGTCGCCGCCGACCCTTCGGGTGCGTGCGGACGTTCGACCCGCACGGCGTCACCCCGGACGAGGTTCCGGTGCTGGCCGCCGGGCCCGCCGGTGCGACCGGCCGACAGGAGCAGGTGGACGCTCATCCCCGCCCCCGCTGCCGACGCTCGTCCCGGCGTGCCGGTCGGAGCTCGGACCCGAGGTCGGGTGTCTTGTAGGTGACCAGTGGGACGGTGCTCGCCACGGGGGTGGCCAGGCCGTGGCCGACCAGATCGGCGATCACCTGCTCGATACGTTTGTAGGCCGTCGGGGCCTCCTCGAAGAGCAGTTGCCGGTCGCCGCACACCACCAGCGAACCGACCGGCGTCCGCCGCAACTCGGCGACCGTGTGCTTGGCCCGGCCCCGACGCAGGGCGTCGGCGCGGGACATCTTGCGACCCGCCCCGTGCGCCACCGAATAATTGGCCGCCGGGCCCGCGTGGCCGGCGACGAGGAACGAGCGGGTGCCCCGGGTACCGGCGACCAGCACGTCGCGGCCGTCACCCGGGGCCGCGCCCTTACGGTGCAGGTAGCTGCCGTCACGGACCTCGACCAGGTTGTGGCACTGGTCGACGATCGGCGCGGTGGGCTCGGCCCCCAGGGCATGGGCGACCCGGGCGGCCAGCAGCCGACGGTTGAGCGCACCCCAGCGGACGGCGTCGTCGTGCCGCGCCAGGTAGCCGGCCGGATCGGGGGCCGGACCCGCGCCGTGGGCCTCGGTGTGTGCCCGCAGGATCCGCTCACCCAGGCCGCGGGATCCGCTGTGGACGATGAGCACGAGATCACCGGCGGCGAGCCCGAGCCGGCCCGCGTGGTCCGCCGCGAAGACGGTCTCGATCCGGGCCAGTTCGACGAAGTGGTTGCCCCGCCCAACCGTGCCGAGGCCCTCGACGTGGCCGCCGGGCGGATCGCCGGCCGCGGCGGCCCAGGCCGGATCGTCGGCGTCCCGCCCGGGGTCCAGCGCCCGGTCCAGGTCGGGGAAACGGGCGGCGAGCCGCTCGGGTACGACGCGCCTGAGGCCGATCGGGAACACGGCGATGCCGCACCCGATGTCGGAGCCCACCAGATGCGGGTAGAGCACGGTCGAGGCCATTGCGGCGCCGATCGGGGCGCCCTTGCCCGGGTGCAGGTCGGGCATGGCGGCGACGTGGCGCATGCCGTCGAGGGCCGCCACCTGGTGGCACTGCCGGACGGCGTCGGACTCGATCCAGCTCTCGGGGGAGGCGAAGACGGTGACGGTGGCCGTGGTCGACGGCGGCGGGAAATGCTGTGGGGACACGGACGCTCGTTTCGGGTGACGGGAACGGACGGCGCGGCGGCGCGCGATGGCGCGCGGTATCACGGCGGCATGCGGCGCACGCGGTGGCGCGGCGCGGGCGGGATGCGGAGGTGTCCGTCAGTACGTCATGCCCACCAGCCTGGCCCACCGGACCGCTGCGGCCAACGGGTTTTCGGCCGGCCGCTCAGCCGACCGGGATCCCCAGCGGATCGGCGAGCAGCCGCGTGAAGCCGAGTTCCGCCGCGCCGACCAGGGTGGCGTCGTCACCGAGGGCGCAGACCCGCAACTGCGCCCGGGACCGTGAGACCGGCAGCACGTTGGCGGTGATCCGTTCCTGGACGTGCGTCGCCGTGCCCCGGTACACCTCCCGCAGCACGCCACCGAAGATCACCATGCCGGGATTGAACAGGTTGATCACGTTGGCCACCCCGATGCCCAACCAGTCGCCGACGGTCCGCAGGGCGTCGCGGGCTGCCGGTTCGCCGCGACCGGCCGCCTCGACCACCTCCCGGACCGCGTCGCGGCCGATCAGGTCGGCGGGTCGACCGGCCGCGTCGAGCAACGCCCGCTCGCCGACCTCCGCCTCCAGACAGCCGCGCGAACCACACCCGCACGGCCTCCCGTCGTACGGGTTGACGAGCATGTGACCAACCTCGGAGCCGTACCCGCCGTCGCCGCCGAGCAGGTCGCCGCCGACGATGATGCCGCCACCGACCCCGACGTCGCCGTGCAGGTAGACCAGGTTGCGCACCCCGACGCCCACCCCACGCTGGTGTTCGGCCAGCGCGCCCAGGTGGGCCTCGTTGCCGACCAGGACCGGCAGGCCGAGATCGAGTCGACGCCCCAGCTCCGCGCCGAACGCCTGGTCCACCCAGCCCAGGTCCGGGCCGAACCGCACCATCCCGTCGCCGGGCCGGATCATCCCGCAGTACGACGCGCCGATCCCCACGCAGACCGCCCCCGGTGCCGCTGCCCGGTGCAGGTCACGCCCGAGGTCGGCCAGCACCCCCGCCACGGTCTCCAGGTCGACGCCCGCGCGGGCCCGGGGCGCCTCCCGGCGGTCCTGGATCTGCCCGCCCAGCCCGACCCGGGCGGCCACCAGCAGGTCCACCGCGATGTCGAAGGCGAGCACGAAGACCCGGTCGGACGCGGGCCGGACCACCAGGGACGGCCGGCCGGCCCGGCCGGTCAGCTCGGGGAAGCCCTCCCGCACCAGGCCGGCCGCCACCAGTTCGGTGGTGAGCGCCAGGACCGTGCTGCGATTCACGCCCAACCCGGCGGCCAGCCCGGCGCGCGACACCGGTCCGCCGAGGTGCACCCGGCGCAGCAGCGCGCCCAGGCTCCGGCGGCGGCTGTCCCCCGGCGACTGCCCGTCCACGGTCGGACTCTTCGGCATCACGAGGCGGACCCTGTCGATCGGCGGCTGACTACCCGTCGAGCGTAGTTGCCGCCGCCGCCGTGCGTCACCTCGCGCGCCCGGCCGGTGCCGTCCCCACCCACCGGTGCGGGCCCCGCGTGTCGCGTCGCGGAGCCCGCACCGGGCGGTGGGTCAGCCGTCGATCCGGGTGATGTTGCGGATCTTGTTGGCCGCGTCCAGGGCGGCGACCTTGTACGCCTCGGACAGGGTCGGGTAGTTGAAGACCGTGTCGATCAGGTAGTCGACCGTGCCACCGCACCCCATCACGGTCTGCCCGATGTGGACGATCTCGGTCGCGCCGGTGCCGAACACGTGCACCCCGAGCAACCGGCCGTCCTGCGGGGAGACGAGCAGCTTCAACATGCCGTACGAGTCGCCGACGATCTGCCCCCGGGCCAGCTCGCGGTAGCGGGCGATGCCCACCTCGAACGGGGTGGAGCTGTTGGTCAGCTCCTCCTCGGTCTTGCCGACGAAACTGATCTCCGGAATCGTGTAGATGCCGATCGGCTGCAACTCCTGGAGTTCCCGGGCCGGCTCGCCGCAGGCGTGCTGCGCGGCCATCCGGCCCTGCTCCATCGAGGTGGACGCCAACGCCGGGAAGCCGATCACGTCGCCCACCGCGTAGATGTGCTCCACGCTGGTGCGGTAGTGCTCGTCGACCGAGATCCGGCCGCGCTTGTCGGCCTCCAGGCCCGCCGCGTCCAGGGCCAGGTCGTCGGTCTGCCCCTGCCGGCCGGCCGAGTACATCACCGTGTCGGCGACGATCTTCTTGCCGCTCTTGAGGATGCACAGCGCGGCGTTCTGGTGCTTCTCCACCGCGGCGACCTCCTCGCCGAAGCGGAACGTCACCGACAGGTCACGCAGGTGGTACTTGAGCGACTCGATGATCTCCTCGTCGCAGAATTCGAGCATCCGGTCCCGGCGCTCCACCACGGTCACCTTCGTGCCCAGCCCGGCGAACATGGAGGCGTACTCCATGCCGATCACGCCGGCACCGACGACGACCATGCTGCGCGGCACGGCCTGGAGGTTGATCACCCCGTCGGAGTCGACGATCGTCCGGTCGTCGAAGTCGACGCTGTCCGGGCGGGCCGGTCGGGTGCCGGCGGCGATGACGGCCTTGTCGAAGGTGATCCGGGTGTCGTGCCCGGAGCCGCCGTCCACCCAGATCGAGTGCGGGTCGGCGAACCGGCCGGTGCCGGTGATCAACGCGACCCGGTTGCGGCCCAGTTGGTTGCGGATCACATCGGTCTGCCGCTCGATCACGTGCTGGGTACGGGCGGCCAGGTCGGCGACGGTGATCTCCTCCTTGACCCGGTAGCTGCTGCCGTAGAGGTCCCGCTGGCTCAGGCCGGTCAGATAGAGCACGGCCTCCCGCAGCGTCTTGGAGGGGACGGTGCCGGTGTTGATGCACACCCCACCGATCATGTCGCGGCGGTCCACGATGCCGACCCGCCTACCGAGCTTCGCGGCGGCGATCGCGGCCTTCTGACCGCTGGGCCCGGAGCCCAGCACCAACAGGTCGTAGTCATACACGGCACCTAGCCTTGCAAGCTGCCGCAACTTCCGCCACTCGTGATCGTCGGGCGGGCGCTATCTCGTCCCGGGCAGGGCCCGGGTGCGTACGGCCGAGGGGATCGAGGTGGGGGAGCAGGTGGCCGTACACCTCACCCTCGACCTCTGGCCGGCCCGGCACTGCGGCCCTGACCGGCCCGAACTCCGCGACCGCCCGGCAGAGCACCGTGGGACGGCGCTACGGTGGGCCGGTCGCCCCGGCCACCCGCCGTGGCCGCGTCCCGACGCCGGGCGTGCCGCTGGGCGACGCCGGGCGCGACGAAGGGATCAGGTGACGGCAGCGTCATGACCGACTACGGACACGAGTTGCTGTTCGGCGGCTTCCTGACCCCCGACGCCCGGCAGCCGGAGCAGGTCGTCGCCCGGGCCCGGCTCTGCGAACAGGTCGGCCTGGACCTGGTCACCTTCCAGGACCACCCCTACCAGCCGGGATTTCTCGACACCTGGACGCTGATGTCCTACCTGGCGGCGGCGACCAGCCGGATCAGGTTGGCCGGCAACGTGCTCAACCTGCCGCTGCGGCAGCCGGTGGTGCTGGCCCGTAGCGTCGCCAGCCTCGATCTGCTCAGCGGCGGCCGGGTCGAACTCGGCCTCGGTGCGGGTGCGTTCTGGGACGCCATCGAGGCCAACGGTGGCCGACGGCTCGCCCCGGGGCAGGCGGTGGACGCGTTGGACGAGGCGATCCGGATCATCCGCGAGGTCTGGGCCGCCGACCGGCGCGGCGGGGTGCGGGTCGACGGCGAGCACTACCGGGTGGTCGGCGCGAAGCGTGGTCCCGCCCCGGCGCACCCGGTGGGGATCTGGGTCGGGGCGTACAAGCCGAGGTTGTTGCGGCTGGTGGGCCGGGCGGCGGACGGCTGGTTGCCGTCGCTGTCGTACCTGCCGAAGGGGCCGGCGGAGCTGGCCGACCTCAACGCGCTCGTCGACGAGGGTGCGGCGGCGGTCGGGCGTGACCCCGCCGAGGTGCGGCGGTTGCTGAACGTCTCCGGTCGGTTCACCCGTTCCGGTGCGGGTTTCCTCGAGGGGCCGCCGCAGCAGTGGGTGCGGGAACTGGCCGACCTGGTGCTGACGTACGGCACCTCCGGCTTCATCCTCGGCACGGATGATCCCACCAGCATCCAGCTGTTCGCCCAGGAGGTCGCCCCCGCCGTCCGTGAGCTGGTCGCCGCCGAGCGGAGCGCGTCGGGCGGGCCCGGCTCGACCGGACCCGCCCCGGCCGCCCAGGCGGGCTCCGGCCCGGCCGCCCAGGCCGGGGCGGGCGAGGGCGGTCCGGCCGGGACGGGTCCGGTGGCGCAGGGCGGGCCGGGCGAGGGCGGGTCGGCGGCGGGCGCCGGCCGTCCGGCCGGTGCGCGGCCGGGGGAGGCCGTCCGGGCCGGGGGCGTCGCCGGGCTGGCGGTCACCCCCACCCCGGCACCGCAGGTACGGCACAGCGACCACCGGCTCTGGGACGAGTCGACCCGGCCGGTCGCCCCGCCGGCCCCGACCGGGCACGTCTACTCCCCGCAGGCCCAGGCCGTCGGCGGGCACCTGGTCGACGTCCACGACCACCTGCGCCGGGAGTTGGGCGAGATCCGCGACCTGCTCGATCAGGTCCGCCGGGGGGTGGTCTCCGCCGGGGACGCCCGGGGCGTGCTCAACCGGATGACGATGCGGCAGAACAACTGGACGCTGGGGGCGTACTGTGCCGCCTACTGCACGCTGGTCACCCAGCACCACGGGTTGGAGGACGACGCGATCTTCCCGCACCTGCGGCGGGCCGACCCGGCGCTGGTGCCGGTGATCGACCGGCTGGAGCAGGAACACGTGGTCATCCACGACGTCGTGGAGGGCGTCGACCGGGCCCTGGTCGCGCTGATCGAGGACCCGGAGCGGCTGGCCGAGCTTCAGCGGGCGGTGGACGTGCTCACCGACACCCTGCTGTCGCACCTGTCCTACGAGGAGCAGAACATCGTCGAGCCGTTGGCCCGCTACGGCTTCTTTCCCGGTCAACTCTGACCCGTCCCGGTGCGGCGGCTACGGCTGGGAAGCGGGACCGGGCGGGTGACGGCGTTCGGTTCGTGGTGCCATAATCGTGATGGTGCCCGTGGATGTCACCCGGGCCCGGGGGGCGCCTCCGCACCGCGCGGACGGCGGGGACCGACCCCCCCCGGAGGCCACAGTGGAATCCCCCTCTCTCACCGACCTCGTCGACCTCGTCGACGGACTGCTGCAACTGGGTGCTGCGGCGCTCAGCCTCGCCGCCGCCGTCGTGGTCGCCCGGACCGGCCGCCGGTCGGGCCGACAGCGCGACGACTGAGCCGGCCTCGGCGGGGGTCGGCCCGCATCGACAGGGCGACCGCTGCCGCCGCCGGACGGCTCAGAGGAACGCCCCGACGCGCGGGGTGGCGCCGTCCCAGCGGAAGATCGCCGCGTACAGCGCGCGGCGGGCGTTGGCGGGCAGCGAGCCGTCGGCCTGTTGCCGGCACGGGGTGGTGCCGGCGCAGACCCAACCGTGCAGGAAGAGCCGCTGCTCGTCGTCGACCAGGGCCGGGACGAGATCCGCGCCTCCCGGGCCGCAGATCCCGGTGCCGGACGTGGTGAGCAACGAATGCTCGGTCCTGCCGTGGAAGTCCCACCGGTCGGTGGAGGTGAGATAGACGGTGGCGTAGCTGCAGTTGTCGTAGCCGTACCGGGAGGCGAACAGCACGTACGTGGAGCCCCGCTGCCGCAGCACCGGGTTCTCGATGATGCCGGCGTTGCGGACCAGCTCACCACTGGCGTTGCCGACCCAGCGGGTACCCGTGTCGTCGAGCCGCAGCATCCGGATAGACGACGGGGTCTGCTGCGTCTTGTAGAGCACGAACCGCTTGCCGTCGGCGTCCTCGAACGGGGACGGGTCGATCACGCCAGCGGCGGCGACCGGCCGTCCCGCCACCGCGTCGTCCGCTCCGTGCGCGCCACCCGGGCAGATCAGCGGCGCGACACCCACCGGCGTGTACGTCCCGTCGACGGTGTCGGAGGTCGCGGCCCCGATGCACCGCTGTCCGTTCTTGCCCTTGGCGGGCGCCGAGTAGTAGAGCACCCATCCGGTGGCGGTACGGACCGCGTCGGGGGCCCACACCGCGCCGTTCTCGGCCCAGTCCGGGACCGATCCGAGGGTCGTGCCGAGGGCGCTCCACGGCCCGGACGCGGTCTCACCCCGGTAGGCCGGGGCCCGGGTGCCGGTGGCGAACACGACGAAGGTGTCGTTGTGCCGCACCACGCCGGGGTCGGCGATCCCGCCCGAGGGGGCGTACACCGGTTGCGGGGTGGCCGCTGCGGCGGGCGCGGCGGCGGTGCCGGCGACGAGCGCGACCACGACGGCGATCAGCGACGGTCGCCAGGTCGTTCGTGGATGCATGGGGTCTCCCGGTGCGACAGGCGGGTGGAGGACGGCGTCCGGGCCGGTGTCGAGCGGGCCCCTGCGCCACTCCGTCGGCAAGATCGGCAATTCATTCCGGACAATGTGTTTCCGTTGTCCGGGTGGTGAAACTAAGCTACCGTGCCGGAAGAAAGCAAGACAGTATTCTTCATCGCCGGATCGCGTTGCGGCGGTTGCCGGGACTCAGGAGAGGACCACCATGTCACGCGGAAAACTCTGGTCGGCGCGCGGGGCGGGTGCCCTCGTCGGCGCGGCGGTGCTGCTGGTGAGCCTGGTGCCGGCGACCCCCGCCGCCGCGAACTCCACCTTCCAGGCGGCGACCCTGAACATCCTCAACGAGCTGAACCAGGCCGACTTCGTCCACGACCTGGAACTGATCACCGCGAAGGCGGACCTGGTCGGGCTCAACGAGGTCGGCAACCGCAAGGCGTTCCTGCAGAACTGGGCGGCGGACAACGGCTGGTGGCTGTATGCGCCCGAGCCGACGCAGGCGGCCAACGAGGCGCTGCTGGCCAAAAAGAGCGTGTTCGACGTGCTCGACAAGGGGTCGAACTTCGTGTGCGACACCAACGGGCCCGGTGAGGTGCCACCGGCCCGCTACAACAACTGGGTGCGCTACCGGCACAAGGCGACCGGGCGCAGCGTCTACCACCTCAACGCCCACGCCAACTCCAGCATCGACAACAACGGCCGGCCCGAGGACCTGCCCCGGACCGCCTGCGCCGAGCAACAGTTCCAGGCCCTGAAGAACTTGGCGGCTACCAAGAAAGACTCCGGTCAGGTGATCGTCAGCGGCGACCTGAACGTCGACTTCAGCGCCGACCGGGCGTACGGGTACCAGAAGTTCCCCTGGAAGGTGTTCGAGGCCAACGAACTGCCGAACCTGCGCTCCTGCTACAACCTGTACGGCGAGAAGGGGAACGGGACGCACGGCAACCGGCACATCGACTACATCTACTTCTGGAAGCGCGTCGAGGAACACCGCGAGATGTGGATGACCGACTACAACATCGTCAGCGGCACCAACTCCGACCACAATGGCGTGGTGGCGGCGTTCACCATCTCGTCGTAGCCTCCGGCCCGGCGACCCCCGCCGGGTGCCCACCGGCGCACCGCCGTCGATTCCGACCGTCGACCATTGACACATCTCGTGGTCCACTCCATCGTCGGGGGAACCGTCTCCGCGTCGAAGGGTTCACCTGATGGTCGACACCACGCACACGTACGTCATCGTCGGAGCCGGGCCCGCCGGCCTGCAGCTGAGCTACTACCTCCAGCAGCAGGGTGCCGACTACCTGACGCTCGAGCGCGGCGCCGAGCCCGGTGGCTTCTTCCGGCGGTTCCCGCGCCACCGTCGGCTGATCTCGCTCAACAAGGTGCACACCGACAGCACCGACCCCGAGATCCGGTTGCGGTGGGACTGGAACTCGTTGCTCAACGACGACCCGGAGCTGCTGTTCCCGAAGTTCAGCCAGGAGTACCTGCCGGCGGCGGACGACCTGGTGAGCTATCTCGCCGAGTTCCAACGGGTCCACCAGCTCCGGGTCCGCTACGGCACCACGGTCGAGCAGATCAGCCGCGACGACGAGGGGTTCGTCGTGCGCACCGACCGGGGGGTCGTGCGGGCGCGCTGCCTGATCGTGGCGACCGGCTGGGGGCGGCCGTTCGTGCCGGACATCAAGGGCATCGAGTACGCCACCGGCTACGAGGAGATGGACGTCGACCCCGACCGCTACGCCGGCAAGCGGGTCCTGATCATCGGTAAGGGCAACTCCGCGTTCGAGACCGCCTCGGCGATCCTGGGCAAGGCGTCGATGGTGCACCTGGCCAGCCGGCAGCCGCTGCGGCTGGCCTGGAACACCAAGCACCCCGGTGACGTCCGGGGCCAGTACGGCGCGATCCTCGACAGCTACCAGTTCAAGACGCTGCACTCGGTGCTCGACTGCACCATCGACGAGATCCGGCCGGTCGACGGAAGGTTCCAGGTCTCCATCACCTACACCCACGCCCAGGGGGAGACCGCCGAGCTGGATTACCACGAGGTGCTGCGCTGCACCGGGTTCCGGATGGACACCTCCCTGTTCGACGCCGCCTGTGCCCCGGACATGGTGCGGGACGGCCGGATGCCCGGCCTGCGCCCCGACTGGCAGTCGAGCAACGTCGACGACCTGTACTTCGCCGGCACCATCGCGCAGGCGCGGGACGTGAAGCACGCCTCGTCGCCGTTCATCGACGGGTTCCGGTACAACCTGCGGACCTTCACCCGGCTGCTGCGCGAGCGCTACGACGACGTGCCGGTGCCGGTGGCCACGACGCCGGGGGAGCCGGCGTCGCTGACCAAGGTGATGCTGGACCGGGTCAACTGGAGTTCGGCGCTGTGGACCCAGTTCGAGTACCTCTGTGACGTGTTCGTCCGCGACGACGCCACCGGCGACTTCCGGCACTACGAGGACCTGCCGGAGGACTACGCCGTGGAGCGGTTCGCCGACGCGTCGCACCTTTACACCCTCGCCCTGCGCTGGGGTCGCGACGACTACGGCGACGTCTTCGCCATCGACCGGCACCCCACGCCGGACCGGGCCCGGGAGAGCGCCTTCATCCACCCGGTGATCCGGCGGTACCGCCACGGCGAGCTGGTGGCCGAGCAGCACCTGTTGGAGGATCTGCTGGCCGAGTGGCGGCGGCCGGACCGGCACGTCGACCCGCTCGTCGAGTTCCTGACCGGGGACCTCACTGGCGGATCATGATCTCGTCGAGCGGCTTGCGGGCCAGGTCGGGGACCCGGGCGCCCGGGGCCGGGTACCCGACCGGCAGCACCAGGTTGGGGCGTTCCTCCGGCGGGCGCTCGCACACCTCGTTGAGGAACCGCATCGGGCTGGGCGTGTGGGTCAGTGTGACCAGGCCCGCGTGGTGCAGCGCGGAGATCAGCAGGCCGACCGCGATGCCGACGGACTCCTTGACGTAGTACGGCTTGGGGCTGTGCGGCCCCTGGTGCACCTCGAACACGACGATGACGGCGGGCGCGGTCTCCAGGAACGGCTTCTCCCAGTCGGTGCCGAGCTGGGCGATCGCCCCCAGCCACTCCTGTGGCGCGCGGCGCTGGTAGAAGTCGCGTTCCTCGGCCTCGGCCGCCTCACGTAGCCGGCGCTTGCGGGCCGGGTCGGTCAGCACGACGAACCGCCACGGCTGCACGTTGGCCCCGCTGGGGGCGGTCGACGCGGCCCGGACCGCCGCCTCGATCACCCCCTCGGGTATCGGGTCGGGCGCGAAGTCGCGTACCGAACGGCGGCCGGCCATCCGGTCGGCGAACGCCTCCGCCGCGCGGAGCATGTCCGCCGCCGGCCGGCGCTCGTGTCGGATCGGGACGGTGGGTAGCAGGACCGTGTCGGCCATCTGTCGCCTCCCTGCGATAACCGACCCGCCGGGCACCACGCAGCTAGTTCCACAGTGGACGCCACGCCCGTGGGTCGGCTGCTCCCAGCATTTCCGAGGCGGGCCGGTTCGTCGTTACGCCACCGTGCTGTCTTGCCGATCGGGCACGTCCGGAGCGGTCGCGGTGACCAGGGCGGCGACCACGTCGGTGAGTCGCCCCCCGGCCGCCGCCGCCCGCTGCCGGGTCGCCCCGTCACCGTCGGCGGCCAGCCCGGCCAGCCACCGCCCGACCCGGGGTCCGTCACCGGTTTCCGCCAACGCCGGCCGGGCCAGCTCGACCAGCTGCGCGGCGAGCACCCCGGCGGGCAGCAGCCGCCCGGTGCCCACCTCGACGCCGTGGCCACCCATCCCGTCCCGGGCGGCCCGCCAGTACGCCAGCCGCATCAGGTCCGGGTCGGTGCGGGGGCCCTCGTCGCCCCGGTCGACTGCCGCTCCGGCGACCATCGCCAGGGCCCGGACCAGGGCGGCGAACCCGGCGGACTCGGCGGCGGTGATCGGCATGTCGGCCACCCGGACCTCCAGGGTGGGGTGGCGTGCCGACAGCCGCATGTCCCAGAAGATCGTCCCGGAGTCGACCAGCGCGCCCGCGTCGAGCAGCAGGTCGATGTGGGCGTCGTACTGCTGCGCGGAGGTCACATACGGCGGCGGGCCGGCCACCGGCCAGCGCTGCCAGGTCAGGCTGCGCCAGCTCGCATAGCCGGTGTCGCGCTCACGCCAGTAGGGCGAGTTGGCGGTCAACGCCAGCAACACCGGCAGGTGCGGGCGCAGGTGGTTGCCGACCAGCACCGCCCGGTCCCGGTCCGGCTGCTCCACGTGTACGTGCACCGCGCAGATCGCCAGGTCGTCGTGCAACCCCCGGTAGGTGGCGTTGCCCCGGTCCTGGCGTGGCCCCTGGGTGATCGGCGGCGGCACGGCCCGGCCGAGCACCGGGGAGCCGGTGGCGACCACCCGCAGCCCGGCCCGGCCCGCCGCCGCCTGCAACGCCGCCCGGGCCTCGACGAGTTGCGCCTCGATGTCCGCCACCGCGTGGCAGGGATCGGTGCGGGTCTCGATCTGCAGCTCGGTGATCTCGCCACCCACCCGACCGCCGAGCACCGGGCGGGCCAGGTCGACCACCGTGGCGGCCTCCGGCCTGACCTCGCCCCGCTCGGCGTCGACGACGAGGAACTCCTCCTCGACGCCGAGCAGGGGAATGGTCGACCCCGA
The DNA here is from genome assembly GCF_040678915.1 of Micromonospora sp. NPDC049257. Lineage (NCBI taxonomy): Bacteria > Bacillati > Actinomycetota > Actinomycetes > Micromonosporales > Micromonosporaceae > Micromonospora > Micromonospora sp. NPDC049257. The sequence goes on along the minus strand of NZ_JBFAQU010000004.1, from coordinate 67,787 downwards.
CCACTGTGCCGTAGTCATGCGCGCGTCCGACCCCTCGCCGTCGGTCGCTCGCCGACAGGGAGCAGCCTACGGCCCGTTCGGCCACGTCGTCATCAATGCCCCTCCACCGTGGACAACCGGTCGATCAGTCCGGCCAACAGGGCCGTTCGCTCCGGCATCCGGTCGAGCTGGACGTACTCGTCCCGGGCGTGCGCCCCACCACCCACCGCACCCAGCCCGTCCAGCGTCGGCACCCCCAACGCGGCGGTGAAGTTGCCGTCCGACGCGCCCGCCGCGTGCGCCCCGCCCAGGGTCGACAGGCCCAGTCGACCGGCGACCGACTGGGCGATCTCCAGCAGCGGCCGGGCCAGCTCCGGGGGCATCGGATGGCGGCCGATGCGGCCCTCCACCGCCACCGTCGCCTCGGGCAGGAACGGCACCAACCCGTGGATGGCCCGGTCGACGCGTTCGAGTTCGGCACTGGTCCACGCCCGTACGTCGACCGCCAGGCTGGCCAGCTCCGGCACCGTGTTGGTGGTGGTGCCGGCCGCCAACAGCGTCGGGGTGACCGACGTGCCGGCGCTGTGCCCCGCGCCGAGGGCGCGCAGCGTGAGAATCTGGTGGGCGACCTCGACGGTGGCGTTCACCCCCCGCTGGGGCTCCACCCCGGCATGGGCGGCCCGGCCCCGCACGGTCACCCGGTACACCGAGCCCCCCTTGCGGGCCACCTTCACCTCCCCCTGCGGGGTGGCCGCCTCGCAGACCAGCACCGCGTCCGAGCGCTGCGCCTCGCGTTCGATCAACGGCCGGGACGTGCCCGAGCCGCTCTCCTCGTCGCAGGTGAGCAGCACCCCCACCCGGGAGCTGTCGGCCAGCAGGCCCAGTGCGGTGAACATCTGCACGATGCCGGCCTTCATGTCGCACACCCCGGGACCGGTGGCGACGTCCCCGCGTACGGTGAAGGGCCGGGTCCGGACGGTGCCGGCGGGGAAGACCGTGTCGAAGTGACCGAGCAGCAGCACCCGTTGCCGGGCCGCCGGCCACAGCAGGTGCGGCAGCCCGTCCACGACGACCCGTTCGGCGGGCCGGCCGAGCACCTCCTCGCCCCAACCCGCGAGCAGGTCGGCACAGGACTCCAGGCACGGCAGGTCATCGGGGGGCGACTCGGCGGACACCAGGACGCGCAGCCGGTCCACCATCTCGGGGCGGAGTTTCGTCGCAGCGTCGAGTAGATCGCGCGGATGGTCCATCGAGCCCTCCAGCTTCGAAGACGGTGACGGGCCTGGCCAGGCGACCCATCCACCATCGCAGCGTCGCCCGCGCACGGTCATCCGTTGCCGTGCTCACCGTCCCCGGCGTCGGTCAGCCGCGCCAGCCGGCCGTACAGGTAGCGCTGGCGGGGGAGGTTCGTCGACAGCCGGGCCGCGTGCGCGTACGCCGCCCGGGCCTCGGCGAGGCTGCCGCAGCGTTCCAGCAAGTGGGCGCGGGCGGCGTGCCGGCGGGGGTCGTCGCCGATGCGGGGATCGGCGGCCAGCGCGTCGAGCAGGCGCAGCCCGTCGACGGGACCCCGGGCCATCGCCACCGCCACCGCGTGGTTGAGCGCCACCACCGGGTTGTCCGAGATCCGCATCAGCACCTCGTAGAGGGCCACGATCTGCGCCCAGTCGGTCTCGTCGGCACTCGGTGCCTCGTCGTGCACCGCCGCGATCGCCGCCTGGAGCTGGTACGGCCCGACGTCCCCACGCGGCAGCACCGCGCTGATCAGGGCCACCCCCTCGGTGATCTGGTCGCTCCGCCAGCGGCGGCGGTCCTGCTCCGCCATCGGCACCAGCTCACCCTCCGGACCGACCCGGGCCGGGCCCCGGGCGTCGGTGAGCAACATCAACGCCAGCAGCCCGGTCACCTCCGGGTCGTCCGGGAGCAGCCGGTGCAGCAGCCGGGCCAGCCGGATCGCCTCGGTCGACAGGTCCACCCGGCGCAGGTGCGGGCCGGCGGTGCTCGCGTACCCCTCGTTGAAGACCAGGTAGAGCACCTGCCGGACGGCGTCGAGCCGGGCCGGGCGCTCGTCGGCGTCGGGCAGCGCGAACGGCAGCCCGCTGTCGCGGATGCGCTGTTTGGCGCGGGTGATCCGCCGGGTCATGGTGGCCTCGGGCACCAGGAACGCCCGCGCCACCTCGGCGGTGCTCAACCCACCGACCGCGCGCAGGGTCAAGGCGATCTGGGCGGCCGGCGGCAGCGCCGGATGACAGCACAGGAACAACAGGATCAGGCTGTCGTCGACCGGCTCCCGGTGGTCGGCCGCCGGGGCGATCCACCGCTGCGCCCGGCCCTCGTCGTCCTCCCGCCGACGCCGGGCCTGCCCGGCGCGCAGCAGGTCGGTCAGCCGCCGGGCGGCCACCGTGATCAGCCAACCCCGGGGGTGCTCCGGCAGCCCTTCGACCGGCCAGCGGGTCGCGGCGGCCAGCAGCGCCTCCTGGACGGCGTCCTCGGCGGTGTCGAAGTGGCCGTACCGGCGGACGACCGCGCCGAGGACCTGCGGCGCGAGCACGCGCAGCAGGTCCTCGACGGTGGACGGGCCCACGGGAACGGGTCAGCCGTCCAGGTCGTCGATGCCGTCGGCGACCGGCCGCACGTCGACGTACCCGCCCTCGGCGTCCGGGTCGACGAACCGGGCGGCGATCTCGGTCGCCCGGTCGAAGCTGACACAGTCGACGACGGTGAACCCGGCCAGCACCTCCTGCGTCTCCGGGTACGGCCCGTCGGTGACCACGGGCGTGCCCTGCCGCAGCCGCACCCGGCGGGCGTGCACCGGCGCGGTCAACCCCTGCCCGTCGACCAGCTCACCGGATTCGGCCAGCTCCTGGTGTACCGCCGCCATGTGGGCGTGCATCGCGGCGACCTGCTCCGGCGTCATCGGCGGCTGCGCGCCGGGCCGGCCGGCCATCGCGTCGTAGTCGCGCTGCGAGCCGTACAACATGATCATGTATTTCATGTTCTCTCCTCTCGGCCGGCCGTGGCCCGGCCGGACACCGGAGACGTCGGTGCCGCGGGGCCGATCCGGACACCGGCCCCGAGGTTAACCGCCGACCGGGCGGGAGACGCCCGGATGGCGACGGGTTACCTATCGTGGTCCCATGACGACGATGTGGGTCACGCTCGGGGTGGCGGCGCTGGTGACGGTCGGCACCCTCGGCTGGGTCGCCTGGCGCGACCGGGCCCGCACCGCCGGGGCCGAGGACCGGGCCGCCGGGCTGGACGCCCAGGCCAGACAGCACCGGTACGAGGCGGGACGCCACCTCGCCCAGGCCGACACGATCCACCGGGGCCAGGAGCACCACTGACCGTCCCGGTCGGGTCGATCCGGGTGCCCCATGGTCAACGGGACGTCGGCCGGGCATGATCGTTCCACGGTCGGGGTACCACCGGCCGCAGGACCGGGACGCCTGGGAGGCACACGGTGACGGCAGGCTCACGACGCCGCTCGCACGGACCACTGGTCGCCGCGTTGACGGCGCTGGTGGTGGCGGTCGGCTGTGCTGCCGGCGGGGTGCGGGAGAACGCCCCGCAGGCACCCCGGGAACCGGCCCCACGACAGTCGTCGCGCCCGGCGGCACCGGCCTCGCCCGAGGCGGAGACCACCCGCGCCGACGGCACCACCAGCGTGGCCGAGTTCAAGAGCGACATCGACGACGCCGTCACCATCGCCGAACGCTACTGGGCCGCCCAGTTCCGGACCTCCGGGCAGCAGTTCCGGCCGATCCGCCAGGTCCTGCCCTACCAGCGGGAGGGTGAGATCTCCTGCGGCGGCCAGGCGCTGCCCCGCAACAACGCGGTCTACTGCTCCCAGGGCGACTTCATCGCCTACGACGTCAACTGGTCGGTGGCGGCGTTCCGGCAGGTCGGTGACGCGTTCGTGTTCTACCTGCTGGGCCACGAGTACGCCCACGGCATCCAGATCCGGCTCGGCATCCGCGCCAACTTCACCATCCAACAGGAGTTGCAGGCCGACTGCATGGCCGGGGCGTACCTCGGCGACTCGGTACGCGACGGCACCCTCAAGCTCGACGCCGGCGACCTGGACGAGTTCCGTGAGGGGCTGCTCGCCGTCGGCGACGACCCCGACCAGCCGTGGTTCGCCGAGGGGTCGCACGGCACCGCCGAACAGCGCACCGACTGGTTCTTCCGCGGCTACGAACGGTCCCTGGACGCCTGCAACCTCGGCTGAGGACCACGTCACGTCCGGGTGGTACGGCGGCGCGCGTCCCGGGCCGGGCTGGCAGGATCGCCCGGAGACCACCCGCGACCGCCAGGAGGATTCCGCTGAGCAGCCCACACCCCGCCGCCGTGCTCTTCGACATGGACGGCACCCTGGTCGACAGCGAAAAGCTCTGGGACGTCGCCCTGCACGAGTTGGCCGCCGTCTACGGCGGCACGCTGACCGGCCCGGCCCGTCGGGCGATGATCGGCACCGCGATGGCCGCGTCGATGCGCATCCTCCACGACGACCTCGGTCAACCCGAGCGGGACCCCCAGGCCAGCGCCGAGTGGATCAACGCGCGGATCCTGGAACTGTTCCGCACCGGGCTGCGTTGGCGGCCGGGCGCGTTGACCCTGCTGCGGGCGGTCCGCGCCGCCGGCATCCCCACCGCCCTGGTCACCTCCAGCGGCCGGCCCCTGGTCGAGGTCGCCCTGGACACCCTCGGCCGGGACAGCTTCGACGCCGTGGTCTGCGGCGACGAGGTCGACTCGGCCAAGCCGCACCCCGAGCCGTACCTGACCGCTGCCCGGCTGCTCGACGTGCCGATCGGCCGGTGCGTGGCGATCGAGGACTCGCCGACCGGGGTGGCCAGCGCGCTCGCCGCCGGCGCGGCGGTGCTGGCCGTACCGGCGGAGGTGCCGGTGCCGCCGGCCGACGGCGTACACCAGGTGGAGAGCCTGACCGCCGCTGATCTGGAGCTGCTGGCGGCGCTGCTCGGCGAGCCACCCGGCTGAGCCGCCGTCACCCACGGGGGCGGCCGGCCCGCCGTGACCGGCGGGGCGGGTGGCGCGGGCCGGTCACGGCGAAGGGGTCCCGCCGACCGGCGGAACCCCTTCGCGGCGGACGGGATCAGTCGTGCGCGATCGCGCCCAGCACGTTGATCCGGGCCGCCCGCACCGCCGGCAGCACCGCCGCCACCACGCCGATAATCGCCGCCAGCAGCAGGAACAGCCCCATCTGACCCCACGGCAGGATCAGGTCGGTGATGCCGTCGTCCTTGAGCGCCCGGACCACCGCGGCACCGAGACCGACGCCGACCACGATCCCGAGCAGCGCCCCGAAGACCGAGATCACCACCGCCTCCACGGTGATCATGCGCATGGTCTGCGCCCGGCGCAGCCCGATCGCCCGCAGCAGGCCCAGCTCGCGGGTCCGCTCCAGCACCGACAGGGCCAGGGTGTTGACGATGCCGAGCACCGCGATCACGATGGCCAGCGCCAACAGGATCTGGATCATCGTGAGCAGGCTGTCCAGCGAGCCGGTCTGCTGCTCGATGAACGCGTCCCGGTCGGCCACCGACACCTCGGGGCTGTCCACGAGTAGCGCCTCCACCTGCGGCTGCACGTCCGCCACCCGGGTGCCCGGGGCCAGCTGGATGAACCCCTGGTTGGGCTTCGGGATGGCGAAGTCCTTCACCGCCTGCGGCGGCAACTGCACCGGGCTGGTCAGCTCGGAACTCTCGTAGATGCCGCTGACCGTGTAGGTGCGCGGCTCACCCCGGGAGGCCTGCACCGTCACCGTCGAACCGACCGAGATGTTGCGGGACTCCGCGGCGTCCGAGCTGAACAGCATCTGGTCCGGGCCGAGCCGGCTGATGTCACCGGCGGTCGCCTTCGCCCCGAAGATCCGCTGCAACGCCGTCACGTCGCTGGACGCGGCCAGCCAGGTGACCTTCCCGTCGACCATGCCCATGTCGCCGTACTCGCCGTCGGCCAGCTGCACACCGGGCAGCGCCGCCACCTTCGTCAGCACCGCCGGGTCGAAGCTCGCCGGCCGTGGGCCGGTCGACGCCCCCGAGATCACCAGCTCGGCCTTGATGGTGTCCTGGGCCAACGCGCCGATGCTGCCCTTCGCCGAGTCCAGGATCACCGTCACCCCGGTCACCAGGGCGATGCCGACCATCAGCGCCGCCGCCGTGATCGCCGTCCGGCGCGGGTTGCGACCGGAGTTGAGTCGACCCAGCTTGCCCGGCACCGACCAGGCGAAGATCGCCCCCAGCAGGGAGACCACCGGGCGGCTGATCAACGGAGTCAGCAGCGCCACCCCGATGAAGGCGAACAGCACCCCACCCAGGATGACCGCCAGCGTGTTGTCCCCGGCGTTGCCGCTGAGCCCGAGGAACAGCAGCACCGCGCCGATCCCGGTGATCACCCCACCGGTCACGGTGATCCGGGTCAGCGGCCGGTCCGGGTTGGCCACGTCCTGCATCGCCGCGATCGGCGGGATGCGCGACGCCCGCAGCGCCGGCAGCAGCGCCGCCACCACCGTGATCACCAGACCCACCGCGAAGGAGCCGATCACCGCCGAGGCCGGCACCCCGATGCCCGCCAGCGTCAGCCCTCCGGCCAGGTTGCCGAAGACGTACGCCAGCAGCGCGCCGATGCCGATGCCGGCGCCCAACCCCAGCACCGAGGCGATCAGGCCGATCGCCACCGCCTCCAGCACCACCGAACCGATGATCTGCCGACCGCTGGCCCCGATCGCCCGCATCAACGCCAGCTCCCGGGTCCGCTGCGCCACGATGATCGAGAAGGTGTTCAGGATGAGGAACGTGCCCACCAGCAGCGCGACGGCGGCGAAGCCGAGCAGGATCTTGTTGAAGAAGGACAGCCCCTCCTTCAGGCTCGCCGAGGCGTCCGCCGACAACTGCGCGCCGGTCTTGACCTCGAAGCCGTCGCCGAGCGTCCGGGCCACGTCGTCGCGCAACGCCGAGTCGCTGACCCCGTCGGCCGCCCGGACCGTGACGTTGGTGAAGACGTCCCGCTCACCCAACAGCAACCGCTGCGCCACCGGCGTGGTGAAGGCGACCTCGTTGACCCCGCCGATCGAATCCCGGTCACCGCTGTACCCGAAGATCCCCACCAGGGTGAAGGTCTGCTTCGGCGACAGCGGGGTCAGCACCCCGACCCGGTCGCCGACCTTCACCTTGCCCGCCTGCGCCAGCGCCGCGTTGACGACGATCTCGTCGTCCGCCCGGGGCTCGTGCCCCTCGCGCAGCTTCACCAGGTCGCTCTCGCCCTGCCAGTTCGACCCGAGCTGCGGCGGCCCGAACGAGGTGACCACCTTGCCGTTGCTGCCGATCAGCTGGGCCCCGTCGGTGGCGACCACGCCGGTGGCCTCGGCGACCCCGGCGACCGCGCCGATGCGCTGCACCGTCGCCGCCGGCACCGTGGTCGGCACCTGCTCACCCTGCATCTCGCTGAGCGCCACCTTGGGCTTGCCGGCGACGTTGACGTCGATGCCCTCGTACGCGTCGGCGAAGACCGCGTCGAACGAGCGGCCCAGGGTGTCGGTGAGCACGAACGCCCCCGAGACGAACATGACGCCCAGCACCACGGCCAGGCCGGACAACAGCAGGCGCACCTTGCGCGCCAGCAGACTCTTGAGGGTGGCCCGCAACATCAGCCGGCCACCTCGACCGGGGTGTCCAGCTTCTTCATGGTGTCCAGGACCGTGTCGGCGGTCGGCTCGATCAGCTCCGAGACGATCTGCCCGTCGGCCAGGAAGACCACCCGGTCGGCGTACGCGGCGGCGGTCGGGTCGTGGGTGACCATCACGATGGTCTGCCCGTGCTCACGTACCGAGTTGCGCAGGAAGTTGAGCACCTCCGCGCCGGAGCGGGAGTCCAGGTTGCCGGTGGGCTCGTCGGCGAAGATCACCTCGGGGCGGGCGACCAGCGCCCGCGCGCAGGCGACCCGCTGCTGCTGACCCCCGGAGAGCTGCGACGGCCGGTGCCCCAGCCGGTCCCGCAGGCCGACGGTGTCGATGACCGTGTCGTACCAGGCCGGGTCGGGCTTGCGGCCGGCGATCGACATCGGCAGCAGGATGTTCTCCTGGGCGGTGAGCGTGGGCAGCAGGTTGAACTGCTGGAAGATGAAGCCCACCTTGTCCCGGCGCAGCTTCGTCAGGCCCGAGTCACCCAGCCCGGTCACCGTCGTGTCGCCGATCTGCACGGTGCCCTTGCTCACCGAGTCCAACCCGGCCAGGCAGTGCATCAACGTCGACTTGCCGGAGCCCGACGGGCCCATGATCGCGGTGAACCTGCCCCGCTCGAACTCGGCGCTGACCCCGCGGAGCGCGGCGACCTGCGCCTCGCCGGTGCCGTACACCTTCCACACGTCGTTCGCCCGGGCCGCGGCCTGCGCATGCCGGCCTACCGTCGCGGTCACGTCATCTACCTCTTCCGTCTGGCTGTGTGTGCCCCCACCGCCCCCGCTGGTCGGTGGGGTCGATCCCATCCTCGGTGCCGGTCGGTGGAGATCCGTCCGACCACGGGGTGACCCGAGGCGGATTTCCCGCTGCGGGTCGGCCCGGAGCCCGACTCAGGGTTGCCCCTGAGTCGACGACCGGTCACTGTTCGTCGCGCCGCCTGCGGCGGTGCCGACGCCGACGCTAGAACCTGACGCCGTGTCATGGTCAACCGCGCCGCGCCGTCTTTCGTCACGGTAGGTGAGCGGGGCAACGCTGCCGTCCGCCCACCGGCCTCACTGCGGGTACACCCCGAGGGGGACCCGCCACCACCCGGCTACGCCTTGGGGCGGACCAGCCCCGACTCGTACGCCAGCACCACCGCCTGCACCCGGTCGCGCAGCCGTAGCTTGGTCAGCACGTGCCCGACGTGGGTCTTGATGGTCGTCTCGCTGACCGACAGCGCGGCGGCGATCTCCGCATTGGACAACCCCCGGGCCACCTGGACGAGCACCTCGCGTTCCCGCTCGGTCAACGTGCCCAACGCCTTCGGTGGGCTCGCCGCCGGGTCCGGCAGCACGGTGGCGAACCGGTCCAGCAGCCGCTTGAGGATGCGCGGCGCCACCACCGCCTCCCCGGCGGCCACCGTCCGGATGGCGGTGACCAGGTCGTCGGCCGGCACGTCCTTGGCCAGGAACCCGCTCGCCCCGGCCCGCAACGCCCCCACCACGTACTCGTCGAGGTCGAAGGTGGTGAGGATGAGCACCCGCACCGGCAACCGGGCGTCCACGATCGCCCGGGTCGCGGCCACCCCGTCCATCCGGGGCATCCGGATGTCCATCAGCACCACGTCGGGCAGCAGCCGGCGGGACAACTCCACCGCCTCCTGACCGTCCCCGGCCTCGGCCACGATGTCCAGGTCGTCCTCGGTGCCCAACACCATCCGGAACCCGGTACGCAGCAACGGCTGGTCGTCGGCGAGCAGGATGCGCACCGGCCGCCCCGGCGCGCGGGCGGGCCCCCGCACCTCGTCCGGCACGACGGAAGGGGAGCTGCCGTACGTCTTGCCCATCTGCTCTCCCCGTTCTGCCGCCGTCACGTCGGGACCGCCCCGACCGGTTCCACCGGGATCCGGGCGTACACCCGGAAGCCGCCACCGGGACGTGGCCCGGTGTGCAGGATCCCACCGTAGAGGCCGACCCGTTCCCGCATACCGACCAACCCGTGCCCGATCCGGTCGGGTTCCGGCCCGGGACCCCGCCCGGTGTCGGTGACCACCACCGTCAGGCAGCCGTCCGTCACCCCCAGCCGGACCGTCGCGGTGGCCCGTCCGGCGTGCTTGAGCGCATTGGTCAACGCCTCCTGCACGATCCGGTAGACGGTCAGCGAGATGCCCTCCTCGACCGTCGGCACCGGGTCCGCGACCTCCAGGGTGACCGGGAGCCCCGCCTCGCGTACCTGCTCGGCCAGCGCGGCGATGCCGGCCAGGCCGGGCTGCGGGGTGAGGTCGGCGGCCGGCTCGGCGTCGGTACGCAGCACGTCCAGCAGTCGCCGCATCTCCCGCAGCGTGACCCGACTGGTGTCCTCGATCGTGGCGATCGCCTCGTCGGCGGCGGCCAGGTCCCGCCGCAGCACCCGCCGGGCCCCGGTGGCCAGCACCCCCATCACACTGACGTGGTGGGCGACCACGTCGTGCAGCTCCCGGGCGATCCGTCGCCGCTCGTCGGCCACCGCCTGCTCGGCCAGCGACCGTTGGTTCTCCTCGGCCACCCGGGCCCGTTCCCGCAGCGCCCGCAGCGAGGTGCGCCGGGCCCGCACCGCCCGCCCCACCGCGTAGGCGAGCAGCGCGGTCAGCAGGTTGTTGAGCACCAGGTACGCCGGGCCGACGTCGAGCCCGGTGTCCAGTGGGGTGAGCACGTTGAGCGCCGCCACCGGCACCCACAGCAGCACCGTGGCGGCGACCGCCGGGAGCGCCGGCCGGTTGACCGTCATCGTGTAGGTCAGCACCAGGAACGTCAGGCTCTGCGTGGTCGGGGCGTGCCCGAGCACCGCCGGCACGGCCAGGGTGGCCAACGCGGCCCCCACCGCAGGCCACGGGGCGACCCGCCGCAGCGCCACCGGCGCGGCGCACAGCAGGCTCCAGGCCAGCGCGGACGGCAGTTGCCGAGGCCAGAACTCGCGGGGGGTGATCAGGATGAAGGCGACCTCCAGCACCACCAGCGCGACGGCGAAGAGAGCGTCACCGGCCAACGGCCGGCGCACCCACCAGCGCTCGCCCCCCTCGGTCATACCGTGACGCTAGCCGCCCGGCGGGCCGTCCGGTCGTCGCCGACGGTGAACCTCGTCTCCTCCTCGCGGATGAGCCGGTCTCCGACCCGCCGACCCGTTACTCGTCGGCACCCGGGGTGGCCGGTCGGGACCGGGCGTCGCGCAACGGGTCGGCCGCCCCGGCCCGCTGCGGGAACGGCGGCGGGGTGCCGCCGAAGGTCGGGCAGTGCGCCTGGTGGTTGCACCAGTCGCAGAGCCGACTCGGTCGGGGCCGGAAATCCTGCCGCACGGTGGCCTGCTCGATGGCCTGCCAGAGCGCCACCACGGTGCGCTCGAACCGCAGCAGCTCCTCGGCGTCGGGGGAGTAGTCGCAGACCTCGGCGTCCTTGAGGTAGAGCAGGCGCAGCACGCGGGGCACCACGCCCCGGGTGCGCCACAGCACCAACGCGTAGAACTTCAGCTGGAACAGCGCCCGGGCCTCGAACGCCTCCCTCGGCGCACCGCCGGTCTTGTAGTCGACGACCCGCAGCGCCCCGTCGGGGGCCACGTCGAGCCGGTCGACGTAACCACGGATGAGCAGCTCGTCGTCGACCACCGCGGAGATCAGGCTCTCCCGCTCGGCGGGCTCCAGCCGGCGCGGATCCTCCACCGCGAAGTAACCCGCCAACAGCGCCGTCGCCGAGCGGAGGAACTCGGCCGTGCCCGCCTCGTCGCCCGGGTCGAACAGGCCGGCCAGCTCGGGCTGCTCGGTGACCAGCCGGTCCCACTGCGGGACGACCAGGTCACCGGCGGCGTCGGGGGTGCGCCCGCCCGCCGGCAGGTCGAACAACCGCTCCAGCACCGCGTGCACCAGGGTGCCCCGGGCCTGCTCGACGCTGGGTCGCTCGGGCAACCGGTCGATGCTGCGGAACCGGTAGAGCAGCGGGCAGGTCTTGAAGTCGGCGGCCCGTGACGGCGACAGTGAAGCCCGGACCGTGGCGGGCAACGCCGCCGGAGGATGCTGCTGGTCGGTCACCGGTTCCGCCGTCATGCCCCGAAGGTTAGGGCACCGGTGTGACACCACCGCGCTCGCCGCACCGGGCATGATCGAGTCGGCGCGTAGCATCGGGGCGGTGGAGTCCCGTCCCCGCGCACCGCGCCGGCCCCGCCGGGGTGCCGGCCTGACCGTCGGCCGGGTGTTCGGGGTGCCGCTGCACCTCAACCTGTCGATGCTGCTGCTCACCCTGCTGGTGACCGTCACCTATGCCGAGTTCGCCCGGGACCGCCTCGGGCTGTCCCCGCTCGGCGGCTACCTGATCGGTCTCGGCTTCGTGGTGTCGCTGCTCGGTTCCGTCCTGCTGCACGAACTGGGGCACGCGCTGACCGCCCGCCGCTACGGCATCGGTGTGCGCGGGATCACCCTGGAACTGCTCGGCGGCTACACCGAGATGGACCGGGACGCCCCCAACCCCCGGGTGGAGCTGCTGGTCGCCCTGGCCGGCCCGGCCGTCTCGGCGCTGCTCGGCGGGATCGCCGTGGCCGCCACGCTGGCCGCCCCCGACCACACCCTGGCCCACCAGCTCGCGCTGCAACTGGCACTGAGCAACGTCATCGTGGCCGTGTTCAACGTGCTGCCCGGCCTGCCCCTGGACGGCGGCCGGGCGCTGCGCGCCGTGCTGTGGCGGCTCACCCGGGACCGGCACCGGGCCACCGAGATCGCCGGCTGGGTCGGGCGGGCCGTCGCGGTGGCCACCGCCGGGCTGGTCGTGCTGCTCACCATCCAGCGGATCCTGGTGCCGCTGGCGTTGCCGCTGATGCTGCTGGTCGCGATCACCCTCTGGCGGGGCGCCGGCCAGTCGATCCGGTACGCCCGGATCAGCCGCCGGGTGCCGCTGCTCGACCTGGGCCGGCTGGCCCGCCCGGTCCACGCCGTACCCACCGGCACGCCACTGGCCGAGGCGCAGCGTCGGCACGCCGAGCAGGGCCCGCCCCGGTCCGCCCTCCTGGTCGTCGACGGCGCGGGCCGGCCCGTCGCCCTGGTCGACCCGGCGGCGGCGGACGCCGTACCGGTGGACCGTCGGCCCTGGTTGGGGGTGGACGCGGTGGCCCGGCCGCTGACCGCGCTGCCGACCCTGCCGCTCGGTCTCGACGGCGAGCGGCTGATGGCGGCCGTCCAGGCCCACCCGGGCGCACGGTACGTGGTGACGGCAGGCGAAGATGTGGTCGGCGTTCTGCACACCGCGGATCTCGCCCAGGTCCTCGAACCCACACGGAAGATGAACAGGTGACCGCAGCACATCCCCCCACCCTCCCGGCCCGCAACGGCACACCGACGCCCACCGCCCCAGCGGAGCTGCCCCCGGTGCACCGGGGACCGTTCCGCCCCGGTGACCGGGTGCAGCTGACCGACCCGAAGGGGAGGATGCACACCGTCACCCTGGAGCCCGGCAAGGAGTTCCACACCCACCGGGGCATCCTGGCGCACGACGCGTTGATCGGGCAGCCCGACGGCAGCGTGGTCAGCACCGCCGGCGGCGGGACGGCGTTCCTGGCGCTGCGTCCCCTGCTCTCGGACTACGTGCTGTCCATGCCGCGCGGCGCCCAGGTGATCTACCCGAAGGACTCGGCGCAGATCGTCGCCATGGGCGACGTCTTCCCCGGTGCCAAGGTGCTGGAGGCCGGTGCCGGCTCCGGGGCGCTGAGCTGCTCGCTGCTGCGCGCCGTCGGCACCGGCGGCGAGCTGCACTCCTACGAGGTGCGCGACGACTTCGCCCAGATCGCCCGGCGCAACGTGGAGGCGTTCTTCGGTGCGCCGCACCCGGCCTGGCGGTTGCACGTCGGCGACGTCGCCGACTGCCCGGAGACCGGGTTCGACCGGATCATCCTGGACATGCTCACCCCGTGGGAGACCCTGGACATGGTCGAGCGGGCGCTGCTGCCCGGCGGCGTGTTCATCGGCTACGTGGCGACCACCCCGCAGCTGTCCGAGCTGGTCGAGGCGCTGCGCGAGCGGGGCGGCTGGACCGAGCCGCGGGCCTGGGAGTCGCTGGTGCGCGACTGGCACGCCGAAGGGCTCGCCGTCCGCCCCGACCACCGGATGATCGCGCACACCGCGTTCCTGGTCTCCGCGCGTAAACTCGCTCCGGGTGTCACCGCCCCGCCGCGTCGCCGCAAGCCCAGCAAGGGCGCGGAGGCGTACGCCGAGCGCAAGCAGGCGCTGCGCGAGGCAGCGGCGGCCCGGGAGGCGGCGGCGCAGGCCACCGCAGCCGCGTCGGCCGCCGGAGCCGACGAGGTGGACCGGCCGTGACGGCGGAGCGGAGCAGCTGGGCGTGAACGGGCAGAACCCGACGGCCGGTGCGGGCCGACGGTGCGACCGCAGGGAGTGGGCATGAGTCGGCCGGGGTTCGGCGGCGGTGAACTGCCGGCCGTGTTCCCGGACTGGTCGCCGTACCAGGACCTGGAGTCGGCGGCGCGGGCCTACCTGCGTGACCCGGACATCGCCCTGGAGGCGCTCGGCGGGGTGCTGCGCGGCGCCTCGGTGCTCGGCTTCACCCTGGAACGCTTCGTCAACGAGGTCAACGGGGTATGGCAGGAGGTCGTCGTCTGCGACGGCAGCCGGCTGGTGCTCTGGCACGGCGAGGACGTGCCGCCGGGGGAGGGTCCCCCCGGGTCGATGACCTCGTCGCTGCGGGTGGTGCCGGTCTCCACCGTCACGGAGGTCGGCTGCCGACGCCGCTTGACCCGGGCCGACAACGGTGAGGTACGGGTCGACAGCATCGACGTCTACCTGCTGCTCACCTCACTGGACGAGGCCCCACCCGGCGACGAGATGGTCGGTGCGCCCCGGCACGACGCGCTGCGTTTCGGCAAGACCCTCGACGACGGCGGTGCCGGTCAGATCGCCCGGTTGGAGGAGTTCGCCCGCCTGGTCGCCTCGGTGGTCGGCCGTCCGCTGCTGTGACACCACCGCCGGGCCGGGGCGACGGTCGCCCGCCCCGGCCGCTCCGCCGACCGGCCCGCCCCGCCGGGTGTCGGCTGGCCGGGTGGCGGTGCGTTCTGTCGGGAAGTGGTCAGTCGTCCGCGGCCTCGGGGCCGGCCACCTCGACGCCGTCGCTGCCGCGTACCACGTGGATGCAGTCACCCGGGCACTCCTTCGCGGAGTCGATCACTTCCAGCCGCAGGTGTTCCGGCACGTCGACCCGGCTGCCGGGGGCCAGCCGCAGCTCACCGTCGGTGCCCTTGACGTACGCCAGGCCGTCGACGTCGAACTCGAAGACCTCCGGCGCGTACTGCACGCAGAGCCCGTCACCCGTGCAGAGATCCTGGTCCACCCAGACCTGCAACTGGTCGGTCGCGACGTCACTCACCCGGCACCCCCCATGTTCTCCCGTCCCACCCCACGAAGGTACCCGAACGGCCGGACCTGCCCCTCAGGCGTACCTTGGCGATCAAGGTTCAGTGACGAGGGCGTTGCGTGGGACCGAATCGGCCTCATAGCGGCTAGTGTTAGGGCAGAACGTTCAAGCCCCCCGGGGAGGTGGGACGTGGCACGCAGCGACGACGCGGACTCGCGCGCCGCACGGTGGGAGAAGGAGGCCCACGATCTCTCCACGCAGGTCGCGTTCCTTCAAGAGGAACTCGCTCTGGTGCGGCGCAAGTTGACCGAAAGCCCCCGACACGTCCGGCAGCTCGAAGAGCGGCTGGCGGCCACCCAGGCACAGTTGGCGCGGCTCACCGAGAACAACGACCGGCTCGTGAGCACCCTCAAAGAGGCTCGCGCGCAGATCGTGACGCTCAAGGAGGAGATCGACCGGCTGGCGCAGCCGCCGTCCGGCTACGGTGTCTTCCTCGCGCGACACGACGACGGCACGGTGGACATCTTCACCGGCGGACGCAAGCTCCGAGTAGCCGTCTCACCCTCACTGGACGCCGAGGAATTGCGGCGTGGCCAGGAGGTCCTGCTCAACGACGCGCTCAACATCGTCGACGCGTTCGGCTACGAGCGGGTCGGCGAGGTGGTGATGCTCAAGGAGATCCTCGCGGGTCCCGAGGGCAGCCCGGGCGACCGGGCGCTGGTGGTCTCGCACTCCGACGAGGAGCGCATCGTCCACCTGGCCGACACCCTGATCGGCACCGCGATCAGGGCCGGCGACTCGCTCATGATCGAGCCCCGCTCGGCGTACGCCTACGAGCGGATCCCGAAGAGCGAGGTCGAGGAGTTGGTGCTGGAGGAGGTGCCCGACGTCGACTACACCGACATCGGCGGCCTCCAGTCGCAGATCGAGCAGATCCGCGACGCGGTGGAGCTGCCCTTCCTGCACGCCGACCTGTTCCGCGAGCACCAGCTCCGGCCGCCGAAGGGCATCCTGCTCTACGGTCCGCCGGGCTGTGGCAAGACGCTCATCGCCAAGGCGGTGGCCAACTCGTTGGCCAAAAAGATCGCCGAGCGGCTGGGCAAGGACCGGCACACCAGCTTCTTCCTCAACATCAAGGGTCCGGAGCTGCTCAACAAGTACGTCGGTGAGACCGAGCGGCACATCCGGCTGATCTTCCAGCGGGCCCGGGAGAAGGCCGGGGAGGGCACCCCGGTCATCGTGTTCTTCGACGAGATGGACTCGATCTTCCGGACCCGTGGCTCCGGTGTCTCCTCCGACGTGGAGAACACCATCGTCCCGCAGCTGCTCAGCGAGATCGACGGTGTCGAGGGCCTGGAGAACGTCATCGTGATCGGCGCCTCCAACCGGGAGGACATGATCGATCCGGCCATCCTGCGCCCCGGCCGGCTCGACGTGAAGATCAAGATCGAGCGTCCGGACGCCGAGGCGGCCAAGGACATCTTCTCCAAGTACATCCTCGTCGGCCTGCCCCTGCACGCCGACGACCTGGCCGAGCACGGCGGCGAGCCCCAGGCCACCGTGGCCGCCATGATCGACGCGGTCGTGCTGCGGATGTACTCGGAAACCGAGGAGAACCGCTTCCTCGAGGTGACCTACGCCAACGGTGACAAGGAAGTCCTCTACTTCAAGGACTTCAACTCCGGCGCGATGATCCAGAACATCGTCGACCGGGGAAAGAAGATGGCGATCAAGGAGTTCCTCACCTCGGGGCGCAAGGGGCTGCGGTTGCAGCACCTGCTCGACGCCTGCGTCGACGAGTTCCGGGAGAACGAGGACCTGCCCAACACCACGAACCCGGACGACTGGGCCCGCATCTCCGGCAAGAAGGGCGAGCGGATCGTCTACATCCGCACGCTCGTCTCCGGCGGCAAGGGCACCGAGGCCGGCCGCTCCATCGAAACCGCCAGCAACACCGGCCAGTACCTCTGACCGGCCGACCGGACGGGCCCGCGACGCGACGCGTCGCGGGCCCGCTCGTGTACGTCACCCACTGTTAACCGCACCACCCCGCGTCGGGTGGGTGGAATGCCGGCCGCGTCGCTAGACTTCCCCGACCGCGTAGTCGACTCCGAGGAACCGCGTGCCGCCCGAGCTCACCGTCGCCGATCCGCCGCTGTCCCCGGCGGTGGATCAGACACCCCCCACCGTCGCGCCGCGCCGGCCGGCCCGCCGCTGGCGGTGGATCCCGCTCCTGCTCGCCGCGCTGGTCGCCGCATGGGCCGTACCCCTCGCCGGACACGCCCTGCACCGGGACTGGCTCCTGCCCCCGGTCGTGCTGATCGCCACGGCCAGCCTGCTGCGCGGCGGCCGTACCCTGCTCGACCGGCTGATGCTCGCCCTGGGCCTGCTGCTCGGCCTGACCGCGATCGGTGGCCTGGTCTTCCCGGTCTGGCCCTGGGGGATGCGGCCGGTGCCGCTCACCGGGACCGCCCTCACCGGGCTCGTCCTCGCCGCCGCCGTGCTACGCCGCCGCCCCCGGTTGCCCCGGCCCGGCTGGGCCGACCTGTTCCCGTTGGCCGGCGCCGCCGCCATGGTGGTCTACCTGCGGCAACCCTGGCAGCGAGCCACCGACCTCGCCGACCGGCTCACCGTCCTCGGCGCGGGCGAGGACAACTGGCGGCACCTGGCGCTGTTCGACGCCATGGGCCGCCTCGACGGCTACACCTTCGTCGACCCGGCCGCCGCCCGGGAGCAGATCACCGCCCAGCTCATCTACTATCCGCAGGGCTGGCACCTGGTCACCGCCCTGCTCGACGGCTTCCTGACCCCCACCGGGCCGCGCGTCGACGCCCTCGTCGCCCACTACTTCGGCTGGACCATCGCCGGCTTCGGACTGTTCACCCTCGTGCTGATCTGGGCAGCCCAACGGCTGGCCGGCCCGATCCACCTGCTGCACCGCACGGTGCTGACCGTGGTCGTCGGCGCGCTGGTGCTCGGCACCCAGCTGCCCCGCCTGCTCAACGCCGGCTACCCCACCGAGGTGCTCGGGCTGACCCTGACCGTCCTGATCGCCACCCTGGTCGCCCGGCCCGTCCCCGGCACCCGGGAGCAGGTCGTGCTGCTGTGCGCCCTGCTCGCCGCCGTCGGGTTCACCTACTACCTCTTCCTGCCCGCCGCCGCCGTGCTGGTCCTGTGCTGGGTGCTCACCCACTGGCGGGAGGCACTGCGCCGGTGGTTCACCGTGCTGACCGTCGGCCTGGCCGGCGCCACTCTCGCCCTGATCGCCCCGCTGCTCGGCGTGCTGCGGGCCGGGCAGACCGAGGCGCTGGTCATCGGCTCGTCCCAGGCCGTCGAGGGCTGGCGGGCGCTGATCTGGCTCGGCGGCATCGTCGGGGTGGCCCTGCTCGTCCAGGTCGCCCGCGCCGATCCGGCCTGGCGGCGCTGGCTGCTGGTCTGCGTCGTCGGCGCGGCCCTGCCGCTGACCATCGCGCAGATCAACACCGACGCCGGGGTGACCCCGGGCTACTACTTCGTCAAGGGCACCCACCTGGCCACCGCGTTGCTCATCGTCGGCACCGCCGGGGTGGTCCGGTTACTGCCGGTGCCCCGGCCCGCCCTGAGTTGGCGGGGGGCCGGCAGCACCACGGCGGGGGTGCTGGCCGCCGCACTCACCATGACGGTCGCGGTGGCGCTCTGCGGGGTCACCGGCTGGCACCGCAGCCTGCTCGTGGTCGACGAGCAGACCTGGGCGCAGCGGTGGGTCCACCAGGACCTCACCCTGCCGTCCAGAGTGGCCTGGGTGTGCGCCGACGCCCAACAGCGCTATCCCGAGGTGCCGGGCACCACCACCCTGGTCATCGACCGGGGGCCGATGCGGTCCTACCTGATCTCGCTGTGCCTGTCGGCCCTGCACGGCACCACGGCGGCCACCGATCCGGGCATCTACAGCCTGCCGTTCCTCGAACCGGACCGCACCGACATCATCGTCCGCCGGGTGGCCGGCCCCGTCCGGTTCATCACCTCCGACCCCAAGGGCGAACGTCGGGTACACCGGATGCTGCGCGACGAGCCCGCCTTGCGGCACCGGCTCAGCTGGGTGCCGTTGACGGTCCCCGAGTGCGACGTGGCCCCCTCCGACGAGCCGCCCCCGCCCACCCTGGAGACCGCCACTCCCGACCCGGCCGAAGCGGCGTGCCCCCTTCCCCGGTGAGGCGGACTACGCTCGACATGACGGCGGACCGGGTGAGGCGAGCGAAGCGGGTAGGTCGATGAGCGTCAGAAGGATCATGGGCACCGAGGTCGAGTACGGGATCTCCGTGCCCGGCCAGGCCGGAGCCAACCCGATGGTCACCTCGTCCCAGGTGGTCAACGCGTACGGCGCGCGCCCGGAACTCAACCGTGGCGGCCGGGCCCGCTGGGACTACGAGGAGGAGTCGCCGCTGCGCGACGCCCGGGGGTTCACCTACTCCGGGGCCGCCTACGACCCGGCGGAGGCGCTCGCCGACGAGGACCTCGGCCTGGCCAACGTGATACTCACCAACGGCGCCCGGCTCTACGTCGACCACGCACACCCGGAATACTCCACCCCCGAGGTGACCAACCCCCTCGACGTGGTGCGGTGGGACAAGGCGGGGGAGCGGGTGATGGCCGAGGCGGCCCGGCGGGCGGCCACCATCCCCGGCACCCAGCCGATCCACCTCTACAAGAACAACACCGACAACAAGGGCGCCAGCTACGGCGCGCACGAGAACTACCTGATGCGGCGGCAGACCCCCTTCGCCGACATCGTGGCGTACCTGACGCCGTTCTTCGTCACCCGGCAGATCGTCTGCGGCGCGGGCCGGGTCGGCATCGGGCAGGACGGCGGCCAGAGCGGCTTCCAGATCTCCCAGCGGGCGGACTTCTTCGAGGTCGAGGTGGGGTTGGAGACCACCCTCAAGCGGCCGATCATCAACACCCGCGACGAGCCGCACGCCGACGCCGACAAGTACCGCCGATTGCACGTCATCATCGGCGACGCCAACCTGTCGGAGATCTCCACCTACCTCAAGGTGGGCACCACCGCGCTGATCCTGACCATGATCGAGGAGAAGGCGCTCGGTGCCGACCTGGGCATCGCCGACCCGGTCGCCGAGCTGCGCGCGGTCAGCCACGACCCGTCGCTGACCCACCGGATGCGGTTGCGCGACGGCCGTCGGCTGACCGCCCTGGACCTGCAGTGGGCCTACTACGAGCGGGTGCGTTCCTTCGTGGAGGAGCGGTACGGCGCGGACGCCGACGCGCAGACCCTGGACGTGCTGGAGCGCTGGGAGCAGGTGCTGGACCGGCTGGGCCGCGACGTGTTCCTCTGCGCCGACGAGCTGGACTGGGTGGCCAAGCTGCGGCTGCTGGAGGGTTACCGGGAGCGGGAGAAGCTGGGCTGGGGCTCGCACAAGCTTCAGCTGGTCGACCTGCAGTATTCCGACGTCCGGCCGGAGAAGGGTCTCTACCACCGGCTGGTGACCCGGGGCTCGATGAAGACCCTGCTGGACGACGAGCAGACCCGCCGGGCGATGACCGAGCCGCCGGAGGACACCCGGGCCTACTTCCGGGGCCGCTGCCTGGCCCAGTACGCCTCCGAGGTGGTGGCGGCGAGCTGGGACTCGGTGATCTTCGACGTGGGTCGGGAGTCGCTGGTGCGGGTGCCGATGATGGAGCCGGAGCGGGGCACCCGCCAGCACGTCGGAGCGCTGTTCGACAGGTGCGACACCGCCAAGGATCTGCTGGAGACGCTGACCGGCGGCTGAGTCGACGCGGTGACGGCGGCCCGTCGTGCGTCGGATGCCGGCGCGCGACGGGCTTTTCGTCGTCTCCGCGAGGTAAGTTCATCGCAGACGATCGTGGAGGAGGCAGCGAGATGGCTTCACAAGAGGGCGGTCAGACCCAGTCGGGCAAGTCGCACCAGGCCGAGGAGATCGACGACGTCACCACCGAGGTCAATCCCGAGGTCGCCGAGCGGCACGCCGAGATCACCGAGGACGTCGACGACCTGCTCGACGAGATCGACTCGGTCCTGGAGGAGAACGCCGAGGAATTTGTGAGGGGTTATGTGCAGAAAGGGGGCGAATAGGGCATAAACGTTTAAATCGGACATGCCTGATCCGCTCGATGATCGAGAGGGATACCGTCGTTGCCGGGACTGCGATGAGTGGAAGCCGCTCGATGAGTTCTGCGCGAACAGCCGTCGGCCAGATGGCCGGGGTAGCTATTGCAAGCCTTGCTTCAACCTGCGTTCCAAGGTGAGCTATGCCAAGCGGACGAGAGAGAAGCATGGCCGGGAGGTTCGCCAACCACCTATGGTTCCGGATGGCCACCGTCGCTGCCCGACGTGTGGTGAGACGAAGGCGCTCGACGACTTTCCCCGTAACCGGTCGGGGCGTGGCGGCTACGGCCGATACTGCAAGCCCTGCCACAACGAGAAGGGTAAAGAGAGCAAGCTCCGGTTGCACGGCGGGTCTCGCGAGTACCACCTACGTCGCCGCTACGGGATCGGCGAGAAGGAGTTCCAGGAGCTGCTCGCCGAGCAGGGCGGCGTCTGTGCCGTCTGCGGGGTGGAAGATCCTCAACATGTGGACCACGATCACCGCACCGGATGGGTGCGCGGGATACTCTGCTTCAACTGCAACGGTGGTCTTGGCCAGTTCCGTGACAGTCCCACGAGGCTGGCCAGGGCGATCACGTACCTGAGAGGAACCACGTGGCAGCGGGCTTTGATCCATCCGGGCGTCTACCAGATGTGTTCACCAACGCGGGGACGTCCTCCTTCACGACCTTCCTGAGTCGGGTGGCCCCCGAGATGCTGCCCGGCCGACGGCCGCTACCGCCGGGCATGGCCGCCGACCTGGCGCCGCACGCCACCACCATCGTGGCCATCTCGGCCGTCGGTGGTGTGGTGCTGGCCGGCGACCGACGGGCCACCATGGGCAACCTGATCGCGCAGCGCGACATCGAGAAGGTGCACCCCGCCGACGCGTACTCGCTGGTCGGCATCGCCGGCACGGCGGGCATCGGCATCGAGCTGATGCGACTGTTCCAGGTGGAGCTGGAGCACTACGAGAAGATCGAGGGCGCGATGCTCTCCCTCGACGGCAAGGCCAACCGGCTCGCCTCGATGATCCGGGGCAACCTCGGCGCGGCCATGCAGGGGCTGGCGGTCGTGCCGCTCTTCGCCGGCTTCGACCTGGCCGCCCGGGACCCGGCCCGCGCCGGGCGGATCTTCAGCTTCGACGTCACCGGCGGCCCCTACGAGGAGACCGGCTACGACGCGATCGGCTCCGGTTCGCTCTTCGCCAAGTCCGCGCTCAAGAAGCGGTACCGCACCGGCGTGTCGATCGACGACGCGACCCGGCTCGCCGTCGAGGCGCTCTACGACGCCGCCGACGACGACACGGCCACCGGCGGGCCGGACCTGACCCGGCGGATCTACCCGGTGGTGATGACGGCGACCGCCGAGGGTACCCGCCGGCTCACCGAGGCCGAGACGGCCACCATCGCCGAGGCCGTCGTCGCCGGGCGGATGGAGAACCCGGGCGGCTGACGCCGTCCCACCCCCCACCAGCCCCAGTCGTCAGCACAGTGCCAGAAGGAGAACCGCCGCCGTGGCCATGCAGTTCTACGCCTCGCCCGAGCAGATCATGCGCGACCGCTCCGAGCTGGCCCGCAAGGGCATCGCCCGGGGGCGCAGCGCGGTGGTCCTGAGTTACACCGGCGGGGTGCTCTTCGTCGCGGAGAACCTCTCCAGCGCCCTGCACAAGGTCAGTGAGATCTACGACCGGATCGGCTTCGCCGCCGTCGGCCGGTACAACGAGTTCGAGAACCTGCGCCGCGCCGGGGTGCGGATGGCCGACCTCAACGGCCTGAGCTACGACCGGCGTGACGTGACCGGCCGGGCCCTGGCCAACGCGTTCGCGCAGACCCTGGGCGCGATCTTCACCGAGCAGTCCAAGCCGTTCGAGGTGGAGATCTGCGTGGCGCAGGTGGGTGCCACGGTCGAGGAGGACGAGCTGTACCGGCTCACCTACGACGGTTCGGTCAACGACGAGCCGGGCCGGATGGCGATGGGCGGTCAGGCCGAGGCGATCACCGGCGTGCTCAAGGCCGAGCACCGCCCCGACCTGTCGCTCAGCGAGGCGGTCAGGGTGGCGATGAAGGCGCTGAGCAGCGTCGGCGGCGAGGGCGGCGCGGCCCGGACGATCGCCCCCAACCAGCTCGAGGTGGCGGTCCTGGACCGTGCCCGGGTGGGGCGTACCTTCCGACGGATCACCGGCGCGGCGCTGACCGCGCTGCTGGAGGGTGACGCGGCGGGTGACGCCGCGCCGGCCGACAGCCAGGCCAAGACCCCGACGGTGCCGACCGAGGAGGCGCACAAGCCCACCACGTCGGCGGGTTCGGCCGACCTGGAGGGCCAGCCCCAGGAGAAGCCGGAAGCGTGACGGCGACACGCGCAGGGGCCGGGGTGCACACCCCGGCCCCTGCGCGTGGGTGCCATCCGCCGCAGTCCGTGTCGACCCACCCGCCGCCGGTGCCCTGCGGCACGGCGGCGGCGTGACTGTCAGGCCCTGCGCAGCAGCGGCCTGGCCAGGGCCCAGTAGCCGGCGGCGATGACGTTGAAGATGCTCATCCCGGGCGGCGACTCGACGTTCGACGGGTCGACCTTGGCGGTCATCAGCTCGGCGATGACGCCGTCGGGGACCATCCGCTCCTGCTGGAGCTGGCGACGCCGGGCCCGCACCCAGGCCCGGTTGGTCCACAGCCAACCCCAGCCGCGCGCCTTCTCCCGGCTCCAGCCGCCGAGCAGCGCGGCCACCAGCATCGCCGCCTCGGTCAGCAGCAGCATCGGGGCGAGCACCACCAGCGTCCGCGTCTCGTACGCGGTGAGCAGCGAGATCAGGCGGTTGCGTTCCAGCAGGTAGTGCTTGAGCTTGTTGCGGGAGAACTCGTAGTGGTGCACCACCACGGCGTCCGGGACGTACTCCTGGCGTAGTCCGCGCTGCCACAACCGCAGGCTGATCTCGGTGTCCTCGTGGTAGGCGAAGTACTCGGCGGCGAAGCCGTCCAGCTCCCGCCAGAGCGCCCGGTTGATCACGAAGCAGCAGCCGCTGATCGACGGCACCGTGGTCCGCCGGGCGTGCGCGCTGGCGGGCTGGCCGTTGCCGCCGGCCCAGGACAGCCCGATGTAGTGCAGCGGGTTGCCGGAGGTGTTGATCAGGTCGGGGTTCTCGGCGAGCCGGATCGAGGCCATCACCGCGCCCACGCCCGGCTCACCGGCCACCGCCACCGTCCGGGCCAGCGCGTCGGGGGCGACGACGGCGTCGGAGTTGACGAAGGCCAGCCACTCACCGGTGGCCTCGGCGGCGCCGACCCGGCAGCCGCCGGAGTAGCCGGTGTTCTGCTCCGGCCGGACCACCCGTACCCCGGCGAAGCCCTTGACCACGTCGATGCCGTCACCGGTGCAGCCGTTGTCGACCACGATCAGCTCGATCTCGACGTCGGTGCTGGCCAGCACGGCGCGGGCGGCGTCGACCAGGTAGGGCTCGGCACCGTAGGCGAGCATCACCGCGGACACCTGGGGGCGGGACATCTACAGACCTCCGGAGACGCCGGGGGCCACCACGTCGTCGAGCGGCCGGCCGGGGGTGGGGGTGGCCGGGCGGGCACCCCGGCGCAGCAGCAGGACGGCCATGGTGGCGGCCACCACGACGGAGCCGACGGCGTAGGCCAGTTCGACGCGGAGCGCGACGGGGGCCGGGACGGCCGTGACGGCGAGCAGGGCGGCCACCCCGATCGTCCACGACACGGCCTGGGCGCGGTGCCGGTCGAGGGCGAGCAGCGCCTGCCCGAGCACCATCGCCCACAGGTAGGCGAGGGTGCCGACGGCCAGCCAGGCGAAGTCGCCGTGGCCGAGCACGCCGGGGGCGTCGAAGAGCCGGTGCACCAGCCACGGGCCGAGCGCCACCGCGCCGATCGCCCCGGCGACACCGAGGGCGGTGACCACGCCGAGCGCCCGGCGCAGCAGGCGGTGGAAAGCGACCACGTCGCCGGTGGTGGCGGTGGTGGCCAGGCCGGGCAGCAGCGACGCCTGCATCGAGCCGAAGACGAACAGCGGGATCCGGACCAGCACCAGGGCGGAGAGCAGCGCACCGGCGGTCGCCACGTCGGCCGGGTCGAGCAGCCGGACGTTGATCACGCCGATGTTGACCACGACCTGGGAGAGCAGGCTGGAGACGGTGAGCAGGCCGAGGCCGCGCAGCAGGGTGCCCCAGGCCACCGGGAGGCCGCCGCCGACGGCCCGCAGTACCGGCGGGAGGGTCACCAGCACCGACAGCAGCGGGGCGACGACCAGCACCGCGCCGTACCAGACCGGGTCGGTGACGCCGCTGACGCCGAGGCCGGCGACCAGCGCGATGCGTACCCCGCCGTCGACGCCGAGCTGGGTGCCGTACCAGGGGAAGAGTTGCAGGCCGGACAGCACGCCCCGGGTGGTGTACGCGACGGCCATCGCGACCAGCGCGCCGATCAGCACGGCGACCATCGTGTCGTCGCCGGCGAAGAGCCGGTCGGTGAGCGCCTGGCGCCCGACGAGGGTGGCCACGACCAGCACCGCCAGCACGGCGGCGGCGACGGTGGCTCCCCGGGCCAGCACCGGGCCGGGGGGCAGCCCCTGGCTGCGGCGGGCGGCGACGACCCGGGCCACCTCCTGCTCGACGGGGATGAACACGCCGATGCCGAGGGTGAACACGATCGACCAGAGCACCGACAGTGAGGAGTAGTCGGCGCGGTCGAGGGCGTGCCCGGCGACCGCGAGGTGCACGTAGGAGGCGAGCCCGAGCAGGGCGAGCCCGCCTCCGACGGCGACGGTGCCGGGCGGGACGAGATGGAGCAGCCGCCGCATCACCGGCGGATGAGCGCCAGCGTGAGCACCGCGAAGGCCCGACCCAGGTAGATCATCGCCTTGGCGGGGGAGTGGCTGGGGGTGCCGGCCATCCGTTTGCGCATGGCCACCGGCACCTGACGGATGCGGTAGCCGCGCCGGGCGGTGTGCACCAGGGTCTCCACCGTGTCGCCGAGGTACTCCGCCGGGTACCAGCCGGCGAACATCTCGATGACCCGCCGGTTGGCGGCCCGGAACCCGGACGTGGTGTCGGTCAGCCGGGTCTTGGCCACCCGGGAGAGCACCCCGGACAGCATGACCATCGCCCAGCGGCGGGGCCCGCGCACCGAGTAGTCGCCCTCACCGGCGAACCGGGCGCCGATGACCAGGTCGTTGTCGTCGAGCAGGTCGACCAGCTTGGGCACGTAGCGGGGGTCGTGCTGGCCGTCGGCGTCGATCTGGATCGCCACGTCGTAGTCGTTGTCCCGGGCGTAGCGGTAGCCGAGCCGCATCGCCCCGCCCACCCCGAGGTTGTACGGCAGCTTCGCGACTCGGGCCCCGGCGGCGGCGGCCACGGCGGCGGTGCGGTCGGTGGAGCCGTCGTCGACCACCAACACGTCGACGCCGGGCAGTTCGCCCCGGACCTCGCCGACCACGTCGGCGATCGACCCGGACTCGTTGAGCGCCGGGATGATGATCAGGACACGCTTGCCGTTAACCATCGTGGGACACCAGTTCGTCTCGGTTGGCTGCGGTGAGCTGCGCGTCCTGGGCGAGCCGGGCGGCGCGTTCCGCGTCGATCTGCGCGCGGAGCAGGGCGAAGTCCTCGGCCAGGGTGCGGGTCTCCTCCTCCAGCGCGCTGACCTCCCAGCTCAGGTGCACGCAGACCAGCAGCAGGAAGACGATGCCGAGGAACAGCACGAGGCTGACGCCGGAGACCACGCCGAAGAAGCCGGCCACGTTGTCGAGCAGCCGGGGGAACAGCGACAACGGGATGACGATGACCAGCACGCCGAGCCAGAGCATGCCGTACTTCTCGCGGAGCTGCCGGCGGCGCAGCAGCTCGACGATGGTGGCGAGCAGGATCAGGCCGGTCAGACCGGTGACGAGGGTGAGCTTCATGCGACCTTCCACGGGGTGGGTGCAGTCGGGGAGGCGAAGGCGTCGGACAGCGCGTCGTGCCAGTCCGGCAGCGGGGGCAGGCCGGCCTCGGCCCACCGGTCGTGCCCTAGCACACTGTACGCGGGTCGCGCGGCCGGACGCGGAAACCGGTCGCTGGTGGTGGGTCGGACCCGGTCGGGGTCGAGCCCGGCCAGCGTGAAGGCGGCGCGGGCCAGCCCGTACCAGGTGGTCTGGCCGGTGCAGGTGCCGTGGTAGGTGCCGGCGGGGGCCCGGTCGGCCAGGGCCGCGTCGGCGAGTGCGACCAGCCGGGTGGCCAGCGCGTACGACCAGGTGGGTTGGCCGTGCTGGTCGTCGACCACGTCGAGGTGTTCCCGGGTGGCGGCCAGGCCGAGCATGGTGGTGACGAAGTTGCGCCCGTGTGCCCCGTAGAGCCAGGCGGTCCGCACCAGGTAGCCGGTTTCGGGGAGGAATCGGACCACGGCCCGCTCCCCGGCGAGCTTGCTGCGGCCGTACGCGTTGATCGGGTCGGTGGGGGCGTCCTCGGCGTAGGGGGTGTCGGCGTCACCGGCGAAGACGTAGTCGGTGGAGACGTGCAGCAGCCGCGCGCCGTGCCCGGCGCAGGCGCGGGCCAGGTGGGCCACCCCGTCGCCGTTGATCGCGGTGGCCGCCGCCTCGTCCCGCTCGGCGCCGTCGACGTCGGTCCACGCGGCGGCGTTGAGCACCACGTCGTGCCCGGCGATCGCGGCCCGGACCGCCTCGGCGTCGGTGATGTCGAGGTCGGTGCGGGTGGCGGCGGTCACCTTGAGGTCGCTGCGGGTGGCCAGCACGGTGAGCAGGTCCCGGCCGAGCATGCCGCCCGCGCCGGTGACGAGTACCCGGGTCATGCGGCAGGCGCCGTCTTCAGCGGCTCCCACCAGGCCCGGTTGTCCCGGTACCAGGCGACGGTCTGGGCCAGGCCCTCGTCGAGGCCGATGCTCGGGGCGTACCCCAGCTCGGTGTTGATCTTGCTGATGTCCAGCGAGTAGCGGCGGTCGTGGCCCTTGCGGTCGGTCACCGGGACGACCCGGTCCCAGCCGGCGTCGCACGCCTCCAGCAGCCGCCCGGTCAGCTCCTTGTTGCTCAGCTCGGTGCCGCCGCCGATGTGGTAGACCTCACCGGCGCGGCCGGCGTGCGCCACCATCGCGATGCCCCGGCAGTGGTCGTGCACGTGCAGCCAGTCACGCACGTTGCCGCCGTCGCCGTAGAGCGGCACCGTGCCGCCGTCGAGCAGGTTGGTCACGAACAACGGGACGACCTTCTCCGGGAACTGGTACGGCCCGTAGTTGTTGGAGCAGCGGGTCACCACCACGTCCATCCCGTGGGTCCGGTGGTAGGCCAGCGCCAGCAGGTCGGACCCGGCCTTCGAGGCCGAGTACGGCGAGTTCGGGGCCAGCGGCCAGGTCTCCGTCCAGGAGCCGGAGTCGATCGAGCCGTACACCTCGTCGGTGGAGACGTGCACGAACCGGCCGGTGCCGTGCCGCAGCGCGGCGTCCAGCAGGGTCTGGGTGCCCAGCACGTTGGTGGTGACGAACGGGGCGGCCCCGGCGATCGACCGGTCGACGTGCGACTCGGCGGCGAAGTGCACGATCACGTCCTGGCCGGCGACGACCTCGTCGACCGTCGCCGGGTCGCAGATGTCGCCCCGGACGAACCGCAGCCGGGGGTCCTCGCGCACCGGGGCGAGGTTGTCCAGGTTGCCGGAGTAGGTCAGCTTGTCCAGCACGGTCACCGTCGCGGGTTCGACCGCGGGCACGCCGGACGCGTCACCGCCGGGCACACCCAGCAGCATCCGTACGTACTCCGACCCGATGAATCCGGCTCCGCCGGTGACGAGAATCCTCACGGGGACGGAAGTGTACGCGCATCGGCCCGCCGACCCGGGGACCGTGACCCCGGTGTCCGGTTCGCGCCGGTCCCGGTAGGCTCCCCCGGTGCGTGGAATCCTTCTCGCTGGTGGCACCGGGTCCCGGCTGTGGCCGATCACCCGCGCGGTGTCCAAGCAACTGATGCCGATCTTCGACAAGCCGATGGTCTACTACCCGCTGTCGACGCTGGTGATGTCCGGGGTACGGGAGATCCTGGTGATCACCACCCCGGAGGACCAGGACCAGTTCCAGCGGCTGCTCGGCGACGGCAGCCAGTGGGGGCTGCGGCTGGAGTACGTCGCCCAGGCCCGCCCGGACGGCATCGCGCAGGCGTTCGTGCTCGGCGCGGACTTCATCGGCGACGACTCGGTGGCGCTGGTGCTGGGCGACAACATCTTCCACGGCGTCGGCCTCGGCCGGCAGTTGGCCGACAACGGCGACCTGGTCGGCGGGCGGGTCTTCGCCTACCCGGTCGCCAACCCCGAGGCGTACGGGGTGGTCGACTTCGACGCCGACGGCCGGGTGCTGTCGATCGAGGAGAAGCCGGCCCGGCCGAAGTCCCGCTACGCGGTGCCGGGCCTGTACTTCTACGACAACCGGGTGGTCGAGATCGCCGGCAACCTCACCCCGAGCGCCCGGGGCGAGTTGGAGATCACCGCGGTCAACGAGGCGTACCGGCGGGCCGGTGAGCTGTCGGTGACCGTGCTGGACCGGGGCACCGCCTGGCTGGACACCGGCACCTTCACCTCGATGATGCAGGCCGGCGAGTTCGTCCGGGTGATCGAGGAACGGCAGGGCATGAAGATCGGCTGCGTCGAGGAGGTCTGCTGGCGAGCCGGCCTGCTCGACGACGAGCAGCTGCGCGCCCTGGCCGAGCCGCTGACCAAGAGCGGCTACGGTGACTACCTGCTGGGCCTGCTGGCCGACAAGCACGACGAGGCGGTGCTGCGCGCGGCCCAGTCGGTAACGGAGGGGGTGCGGTGAAGATTCGCCCGCTGAGCATCGAGGGCGCCTGGGAGGTCACCCCGCAGCAGCACGGTGACCCGCGCGGCCTGTTCATGGAGTGGTACCGGTTCGACCAGCTCGCCGAGGCGGTGGGGCACCCGCTGCGGCTGGCCCAGGCCAACCTGTCGATCTCCGGCCGGGGTGTGGTGCGCGGCATCCACTTCGCCGACGTCCCGCCCGGCCAGGCCAAGTACGTCACCTGCGTCCGGGGCGCGGTGCTCGACGTGGTGGTGGACCTGCGCACCGGTTCGCCGACCTTCGGCCGCTGGGAGGGCGTCCGGTTGGACGACACCGACCGGCGGGCGGTCTATCTGGCCGAGGGGCTGGGGCACGGTTTCTGCGCGTTGAGCGACGACGCGACCCTGACCTACCTCTGCTCGACCACCTACAACCCGACCGGGGAACACGCCGTGCACCCGCTCGACCCGGAGTTGGGCATCGAGTGGCCGGCCGAGGTGCCGCAACTGTCCGCCCGCGACGCGGCGGCGCCGACGTTGGCGCAGGTCCGCGCGGCGGGGACGCTGCCGGACTACGCCGCCTGCCGGGCGTTCGTGGCCGGGCTGGGGCCGGACGGAATGTCGTACTCGGACGGGATCTGAGCGACCGAAGCGCACTACCTGTGCTGTGACAGTGACGAACCGACCCTCCGGGCGGCTAGTGTCACATCATGGAGCGGCGAATCTTCGGCCTCGAGACCGAGTACGGCGTCACCTGCACCTATCGCGGGCAGCGGCGGCTGTCCCCCGACGAGGTCGCCCGGTATCTGTTTCGTCGGGTGGTGTCCTGGGGGCGGTCGAGCAACGTGTTCCTGCGCAACGGGGCCCGGCTCTACCTGGACGTCGGGTCGCACCCGGAGTACGCCACTCCGGAGTGCGACTCGGTCACCGACCTGGTCGCCCACGACCGGGCCGGTGAACGGATCCTGGAGGGCCTGCTCGTCGATGCGGAGAAGCGGCTGCACGACGAGGGCATCGCGGGTGAGATCTACCTGTTCAAGAACAACACCGACTCGGCCGGCAACTCGTACGGCTGCCACGAGAACTACCTGGTGTCCCGGCACGGTGAGTTCGGCCGGCTGGCCGACGTGCTCATCCCGTTCCTGGTCACCCGGCAGCTGATCTGCGGGGCGGGCAAGGTGTTGCAGACCCCGCGCGGGGCGGTCTACTGCCTGTCCCAGCGGGCCGAGCACATCTGGGAGGGCGTCTCCTCGGCGACCACCCGCAGCCGGCCGATCATCAACACCCGCGACGAGCCGCACGCCGACGCCGAGCGCTACCGGCGGCTGCACGTCATCGTCGGCGACTCCAACATGAACGAGGTCACCACGCTGCTCAAGGTCGGCTCGGCCGACATCGTGCTGCGGATGATCGAGGCCGGCGTGGTGATGCGTGACCTGTCGCTGGAGAACCCGATCCGGGCCATCCGGGAGGTGTCACACGACATCACCGGCCGGCGCAAGGTGCGGCTCGCCTCCGGCAAGGAGGTCAGCGCGCTGGAGATCCAACAGGAATACCTGGCGCGGGCCACCGAGTTCGTCGAGCGCCGCGGTGGCGACCAGACCGCCAAGCGGGTGGTGGAGCTGTGGGGCCGGGTGCTCAACGCGGTGGAGGACGGCAACCTCGACCCGGTGGCCCGGGAGATCGACTGGGTGAGCAAGCTCCGGTTGATCGAGCGTTACCAGCGCAAGCACGACCTGCCGCTGTCGCACCCCCGGGTGGCGCAGATGGACCTGGCCTATCACGACCTGCGCCGGGGCCGGGGCCTGTACGGGCTGCTGGAGCGGCGCGGTCAGGTGGACCGGGTGGCCACCGACCCGGAGATCTTCGAGGCCAAGGAGACGCCGCCGCAGACCACCCGGGCCCGGCTGCGCGGCGAGTTCATCAGGCACGCCCAGGAGAAGCGGCGTGACTTCACCGTCGACTGGGTGCACCTGAAGCTCAACGACCAGGCGCAGCGCACCGTGCTCTGCAAGGACCCGTTCCGCGCGTACGACGAGCGGGTCGAACGCCTGATCGCCAGCATGTGACCCGGTGGGGTCGACGGCCGGCACCGACCGTCGACCCCACCGGTACGCTGGCGGGGCGATGAACACTTCCGAACCCGCCGACCGCGAGAGCGGCGACACCCAGCGGCTCAACTGGATCGATCGTCGCCGGGCGAAGATCCGCGACGAGATCGCCCGCAACCGCCGGGGCGAGTACACGGTGCCGACCTGGGTGCTGACCGTGGCGTTGGTCGTCATCGTGGTGGGTTGGCTCGCGGTGATCTTCCTGGTCGGCTGACCTCTTCCGGTCGGGCCACCGTCGGCGCCGGTCGGTCCGGTCGAGCACTCCGGAAGATGAGCGGGGGCCGCGGAGCTGGCACCCTGGTGCGACGGCAGCCCGCCCGGGGCGGCCGACGAGTCAGGAGGTGCCGGTGGCGCACATCGATCTGGGTCTCGACGAGAAGGCGTTTCCGGGGATCACCGGGCCGATGCGGTACCGGCCGGAGACCGCGAAGCCGCTGAACGAGCTGGCCGAGGTGTTGTTGCGCACCCCGCACCCGACGTTGACGCCGGGTGAGCGGGAGCTGATCGCCGCCTACGTCTCGGGGCTCAACGAGTGCCGGTTCTGCTGCGCCTCCCACTCGGCGTTCGCCGCCGCCCAGCTGCCCACCGGGATGACCCTGGTCGACCAGGTGCGGGCCGACCTGGACACCGCGCCGGTCAGCGCGAAGCTGCGCGCCCTGCTGCGGATCGCGGCGGCGGTGCAGGCCGGTGGCCGGCAGGTCACCACCGAGCTGGTCGAGGCGGCCCGCGCCGAGGGCGGCACCGACCTGGAGATCCACGACACGGTGCTGATCGCCGCCGCGTTCTGCATGTTCAACCGGTACGTCGACGGCCTGGGCACCTTCGCCCCCGAGGGGGAGGGTTACGAGGAGACCGCCGCGCGGATCGTGACGCACGGCTACACGGCGGACTGACGCTGATCCGACAGTGCCCCCGCCGACCGGTCAGTCGGCGGGGGACGGGTGGTGCGGTCCGCCGGCCGAGAGCCCCCGCCCATGCCGATCCAGCAGGTCCGGGCCGCCGTACCGCCGCCGGGTCGGTCGCCTTGCCGGCCCGCTGCGGCCGGCCCGCCGCCGGGAAACTGCCGTCGGGTCACCCGCCCGGGCTGTGTCGACAGTCCTCACTGGACCATCGGTCGATCCCCGCACTTGCATCCTCATAGAACACTGGGTCTCCCTACGCACACCGTGCGTGAGGTGCTCCGGGTGGCACGGATCCACCGGCCCCCGGTCACCGCCGCGCGGGTGCTGCTCCGGAACCGGTCGTGGAGGGTGCTGATGATCGAGATCCCCGCCGTCGGTCCGTACCTCGACTTCGACGACTTCACCGTGCAGCTGCCCCAACGGGGGACGCACGGCTACCTGCCGTGCGCGGGACTGCCCACCGCCGAGCTGCGGGACACCGCGGGAGACGGCGCGGGGGTCTGGCTCGCCCGGTCCCGGGCGGGCCACTCGTTGATCATTCCGGACGGGGTGGACGTCGTCCGCAACGGTCGACGGATCATCGGACTCGCCGTCCTGCACCACGGTGACCGGGTGGCCTTCGCCGGTCAGTTGGCGTGGTTCTCCGAGGTCCGTCAGCTGCGACTGCCCACCGGGCACGTGCTGGTCGGGCACCGCTGCCAGCAGTGCCACACCACCTTCACCGTCGACGCGGAGGTGGTGCTCTGCCCCCTGTGCGGTGAGGGCTACTGCGAGGACTGCTGGGAGTACCTGCGTGGCGCGCGGTGTTACTCGCGCGACTGCCACATGGTTCCGGTTCCGGTGCCGGTGGGTCGGGTGGTGACCACATGACCCAGGACCGCTACTCCCGGCTGGCCGACATCGAGTGGTGGGACCAGGACGAGGTACGTGGCGCGCACGCCGTGGTCGCCGGCGCGGGTGCCCTCGGCAACGAGGTGCTGAAGAACCTCCTCCTGCTCGGCTGGGGCACGATCACCGTCGTCGACCTCGACACGGTCGAGGTCGGCAACCTCTC
This sequence comes from Micromonospora sp. NPDC049257, assembly GCF_040678915.1. Lineage (NCBI taxonomy): Bacteria > Bacillati > Actinomycetota > Actinomycetes > Micromonosporales > Micromonosporaceae > Micromonospora > Micromonospora sp. NPDC049257. The sequence continues at coordinate 33,814 of NZ_JBFAQU010000004.1, read as the reverse complement.
CCGGTCGGTGCTCTACCGACCGTCCGACGTCGGCGCCGCCAAGGTGGACGCCGTCGTACGGGCCGCCGGTGAACTCAACCCGGACTGTCAGGTCGACGTGATCGCCGACGACCTGCGCACGGGTCTCGGGGCCGGTCTGCTCCACCGCGCCGACGTGGTGCTCGGCTGTCTGGACAACGTGGCCGCCCGGGTGGCGCTCGGCCAACTCGCCGGGCAGGCCGGTGTCCTGCTGATCGACGGCGGCCTCACCACCTGGGAGGGCGCGGTGCGCCTCTACCTGCCGCCGGACGGCCCGTGCTACGTCTGCGGGCTGACCGACGAGGACCTGCGGGACCTCGCCCTGCGCCACTCCTGCCTGGCCTACCGGGTCCGTGCCGAGACGGCCCGGGGGGTGCCCACCACCCCGACCGTCGCCGCCACCGTCGGGGCGGCGATGGCGCAGCAGGCGATGCGGTGGCTCAGCCGTGACCGGCACGACATGACCGTGCCGATCGGCCACGAACTGCGCTTCGACCTCGCCTACGACCGGTTCTGGCAGGTCGGCATCCCGGTGAACCCGGACTGCCTGCTGCACCCGACCCCGGCGGTGCCGACCGGGAGCCCCGGCTCGTGGGCCACCGACCGGTGGGTCGACATCCTCGAGCGGTGGCGGACGGCGCGGGCCGACGACGAGGTGGTGCTGCGCCTGCCGCTGACGGTGTTGCGCGGCTGGAGCTGCCTCGGTTGCGGCCGGCAGGACGAGGTCCACCGGGTCCACCCGGGGGACCGCCCGGTCCGGTGCCCGACCTGCGCCGCCGAGGTGGCCCTCGACCTGGTCGACCAGATCGACGGGACGCAGCCGTGGCACCTGCTGTCGCCGCACGAGACGGGTTTTCCCCGTTGGAGCTGGGTCGAGGCGCACGGCAGCGGGGGGACCGTGGTCTTCGAACTGGCCGAACCGGTGGGCTCCGACGGGGGTCGGGGCGGCGCCGGTGGTGCGCCGCCCCGGGTGCCGCCGGACGGTGGTCCGCAGGACCCGGCGCCTCGTGGTCCGCAGGACCCGGCGGCGCGTACCGGCATAGGCAGGAGCTGACATGGCGATGACGCCCCGCGACCGGCGGCTGGACACCGAGTACACCGACATGCGGCAGTTGGTCAGGGCCAGCTCGATGGTGACCTTCACCGCGCACGGGCTTCCACCGACCCGGTACGACGTGGTGCTCACCTGCCGTGGCCTGGTGTTCAACCAGGAGGAGCTGGGCCTGTCGTCGCACCACGAGTTCACCCTCACCCTGGGCGGCAGCTTCCCGCTGCTGCCCCCGGAGATCGTGTGGAAGACACCGATCTTCCACCCGAACATCCGGCCGCCCCGGGTCTGCACCGGCGACATCTGGTACCCCGGCATGTCCGTGGCCGAACTCTGCGTCCAGTTGTGCGAGTTGGTCCAGTACAAGTCGTTCAACATCTACGACCCGCTGGACCGCGGCGCGGCCCGGTGGCTCGGGATCAACCTGGAGGCCGACGAACCGGTGGTGCCGATCGATCCGACACCCGTGCGTGACCTGGCCTTCGACCTCGACCTGCGACCGCGAGCGAGCCCGCCGCCGGCCGGCCCCGACCTGCCGTCGATGGAGCCGGGTCAGCCCTCGGCCGGCCCCGACCTGCCGTCGACCGGGCCGGGTCAGCCGTCGGTCGAACCCGGCCTGCCGGCGGTCGAGCCGGACTCGACCGGACGGGAAGGGGGCCCGGATGAGCAGGCCTGACGGCAAGGCCATCGCCGCCCTGTTCGCGCAGATCGGCTGGACCTGCGAGGTCGTCGACGAGAACACCGTCGTCACCGGCTACCGCTGCCCGGTGCCCGGCTACCACTACCCGCTGCTGATCGAGGTGAAGTCGACGCCGCACTGGGTCTACCTGCGCGCCCTGCTGCAACGGGAGGTCGGTCTCGCCGCCCGGGGACCCGTGCTGCGGCTGGTGTCGGAGTGGAACGTCCACAGCCGACAGGCGAAGTTCCTGCTGGTGCAGGGGTGCGTGCTCATCCAGGCCGAGGTGCCGGCGGTGCAGTGGCATGCGGGGACGTTCCAGGACCTGTTGCAGACGGTGTGCCGCCTCGGCACCTACACCGGCGTGGAGATCGCCCTCATCGCCACGGACCTGACCGTCGGCGCCCTGTTCGAGGCGGTCCATCGGCGGGCGGAGGAGACCTCCGCCCACACCCTGCTCGGCCAGCCGGAGCAGGATCTCGACTTCGACATCTCGGTGAACCGCATCCAGGAATGGTCCACACCGGCAGAAGGTGACGCATGACGAATCCGCCGCTCGAATCGATCCCGGTCATCCTGGCCACCACCATGTTGACCGAGAAGTGGGACGTCAGCCTCCCGCTCGACATTCCCGTGCAGGGGATCATCGCCAAGATCGTGGCGAACCCGGCCCTGCCCTTCCCCCAACAGGACCAGACGGGCAACGTGATCCCGTACCGGCTGATGTGGCAGGAACGCAACCGCTTCCTCGGGGTGTCCGAGACCCTGCGGTCGGCGCAGGTGGAGGCCGGCCACACCCTCATCATGACCCGGGAGGCGCGGGCGGGCGACCGGTCGGCGGGGGTGGCGACCTGATGGACGTCTCGCCGGACTTCCGCATCGAACCCGTCCGCCGCCCGCTCGCCCAGCACAACCCGGCACCGTCGAGTGAACTGTTGCGGTCCGGCCCCGCGGTCGCCCTGCACGTCGACGACACCGTACTCAGCGGCATCCGGCGGCAGTCCGCGCAGCAGGCCGGCACCGAGGTCGGCGGCATCCTGCTGGGCCGTCACTTCGTCAACGGCACCGGTTGGATCGTCACGGTCACCGACCACCTGGCGGTGCCCAGCGACAACGCCAGCGCGGTGCACTTCGAGTTCGACCAGTCGTCGATCCAGGCGATCGCCGCCCGGCTCGCCGACAGCGTCGACGAGTACATCGTCGGCTGGTACCACTCACACGTCGGCGGCAAGCCGTTCATGTCGGGGACCGACCACAAGATGCACCAGGCACACTTCAACGCGCCCTGGTACGTCTCCGCCGTGGTCGGCGCCGGCGAGTGGGGACTCCCGGTGGGCTTCTGGCGGCTCGCCGGCACCGAACTGGAGGCGCTCGACGACTACCTGGTCCGGATGACCGGCCCCGACAGCGCCGCCGAACGACACCAGCGGTTCCTGGAGGAGTGCGTCGACCGGGACGACGACGACCGGCCGAGCCGACCAGGGCCGGCCGAGTTGCTGCCCGCACTGGGCGTGACCACGGAGTCCCGGCTGGCCACGCTGCTGACCGCGGCGGCCAGCCCCCGCCGCCGGTGGGGCACCGACGCCGGCATCGACCAGTTCCGGCTCCTGGTCGAGGTGGCCCTCACGGCCGGTGCCGACCCCGGCTGCGTCGAGGAGTTGGAGGCGGTCCAGCAGCGGCTGCGACACACCCGTGGCCGCCAGGGACGGCTGCGGCTGGCCTCCACCCGGTTCAAGGAACGGATCGCCGTACACCGGGGCGAGTGCTACTCCTACACCCCGGGTGACCTGCTGATGGAGCGCTTCGACATATCCCGGCGGCTGGTCTGGCCGGTCCGGATCGAGTCGCCGCCCGTCTCGGTGCACTACGACCAGGAGGGCATGCTCTGGGTGCTGATGGCCAACCACCACGTCCTGCGGATGGAGACCTCGGCGGCCGAGGACTCGGAGCAGGGGACCCGGTTCCGGTTCCAGTTCGCCCGACTCGGGCTGCCCCCACTGGAGGGGGATCCGCTGGAGGCCGTCGGCGACCCGGAGGCGGTCTGGGTGCGTACCGCCCGGCAGTGGCACCGGCTGCCCCTCGTCCAGGAGGGCGAGCGCACGTCGCTCGGCTCCGGCACGCGGGGGGACCTGCCGTCCGCGCAGTGTCGGCTGCTGCCCCGCTGGAAGGAGTCCGGTGGGTCGACGCCGCTGCTCGGGGCCGTGCAGGACGGCCGGCTCCGGCTCTGGCGACCCGCCGAGGACGACGGGACACCGCTGGTCGACATCGCCCTCGACCCACCCTGGGACCGGTGGCCGGTGCGGGACCTGTCCCTCGGCGGCGACACCCTCTACGCCCTGTTCGACGACGACGGCGGCAACCAGATCGCCGCCTTCGACCTGCGCACGCAACGACTGACCCAGCACATCGTCAGCGTGGCCGGGCAGGAGTCGGTGGCCACCATCTGCACCGACCACCTCGGCCGGTTGCACGGTCGCATCGACCACGTCCTGTGCCGGTTCTGAGCGTGGGGACGACCGGAGGAGGTGCGGGGGAGTTGGCCACCGGCCGGCGTGGAAAGGTCGGGGGCAACTGGCCGCGGCTGCTCGACGCGGGTGAGCGGGTGGTCGTGGCCCGCGAGTTCAGTGCGGCGGTCATGCTGGCCGTGGACCCTGCGGTGTTCGTACCGGCCGCCGACCCCGGTGACACCGTCCCGGCCGGATACGGGAAACTGCTGGCCGAACTGCACACCGGCCGGTGCGGCTGGTGGCTGGCGGTGATCCGGGGCTGGGCGGCGCTCGGTCTGCCGGGCCTGGCCCACGCGCTGCTCACGCACACCGTTCACCTGGTCGGCACCGGCCTGCGGGCGGACTGGGCCGAGCTGTCCGAGCTGGCGGCGTTGGCCCAGGAGCCGGCCCTGCGTCCGTCGGAACCGGTCCCCGTGCCGGCACCGGTGGCACCGCTGGGGGTGGAGGGCCCGGAGCCGAAGCGGGAGCGGCTCGCCGCCCTCTTCGACGGTGAGGACGACCTGTCGTACGGCGAGTCGCCGGCCACCGATCCGGAGGGTGTCGAACGGCGGCTGCTGCGCGATCTGGCCGGTCCCTACCTCGCCCGGGGTGACGTCTGGTACGGCCTGGGCGAATACCGGATCATCGTCGAGCAGCTCCTGACCATCGTCGGGGACGAGGGGCTGTCCGGCTGGCTCGAGTCCGAGGTGCGCACGGAACTGGTCTGGTGCGGGCGGGCCCTGCTCCGGCTGGGTGACCCCACCACCGCGTACGCCTGCTTCTACCTGGCCAGCGCCCTCACCGACGAGGCGGCGGTGGGGCCGGGCCCGGACCCGATGCGCCCGAACCGGGTGGATCCGGTCCTCGCGGCGGCCTGGCGCTACCGCCGGATGCTGGTCGAGGAACACTCCCGGCTCGGCTCCGACCGGGAGCTGCACCGGGCCTTCGCCCACGGTCTGCGCATCGGCGACTGGATGATGCAGCGGGGTCTGGAGGCCCGGCTACCCGAACTCGTGTCACTGCTCGACGGCCGGGTGTTGCGTCACCGGCTGCCCGTGGCGGCCCGCCAGTTGCGGACGGTCGGTCGGCGCAGCGGGTGGTTCCTGCCGGCCCTGCTCGCCGACGCCGAACTGCTGCGGGAGGTGCCACCGCCTGTCGTCCCGGCGTCGGCACCGACCCGGGTGGCCGTGCCCCCGGCCAGCGGGGACCCGTTCCGCCCACCGGCCCGGTTGACCGGCCACCCGGACGCCCCGCCCGGGGTGCCGCTGCGGGTCGGCCTGGCCGACCGGGGCGGCGTCGCCAGCCTGCGGATCGGCCCGGGCGTCCGCTGCCGGCTGATCGGCACCCCGGTGACCGAAGCTCGGATCGGCGCGTGGGGGAACACGCTGTCCCGGCAGGGCTGGCCGGTGGTGTGGATCCGGGAGACGCCGGTCGGTGCGGTCCCCCGGGGCTGGCACCGGCTGCGACCCCAGTCCGACGGCCAGGGGCAGGCGGGCTGGTGGCTGGAGGAACTGGACCGGGCCCCGGCGCTGCGCGACCTGCTGGCGCAGTGTCTGCTGGCCCGGTTGCCGCACTGTGCGGACCCGGCCGCCGAGGCGGTGGTCAGGGCCATCGTCTACGCCGTCGGCCTGCGTACCAGGCGTGCCTATGCCAGTGACGACGCCGACGCGTCCCGCACGCACGCCGTGGCGATGGTCTCCGAGCGCGCCGGGCTGACGTTCCACCACACCGGTGACCTGCGCCGCGCCGCCCTCCTGCTCGACCGGGCCCTGGGCGTCGTCAGCATCCTGCGGCGGGCCGTGGCGATGACGTTCCAGCGGCCGGACTTCTCCGTCGAGCCGCTCGGCTCGGCCGGCCGGGTCCTGGCCGACCTGCCCACGGACGCCGTCGAAGCACCCGTGGCGGCGACGTTGCTGCTGGGTTCGATCGTCGACACCGTCGGGGCGATCGGGTCGGTGCCGAAGGCCACCGGTGACCGGGACTGGTCCGACTTCGAGTTGGACGTGGTGCCCCGACCGGACGAGGCCCGGCTGGAGGAGCTGGCGGCGCTGGTCAGCTCCGCCCGCGAACCCGACCCGCCGCCGGAGCGGTCCGCCCCGGCGGCCGGCGGCACGCCCCCCGACGACGACAATCCCTGGATCCGTACCGGCGTCGTGCCAACCACCGGGGTGACCGGGCCGGTGTGCGTGCTGTTCACCGGTGGCCCGGGGCCGGTGCTGGACCAGCTCCAGCGGCTGTTCGCCACGGCGGAGTTCGCCCCGCACGTCCTGGTGGCCGCGACGGCGGACACCGACCCGCGGGCGATCGGCGACTGCACCGGCTACACCGAGTTGTTCGCCGGGGGACTGACGCCGGCGGCGTACGGGACGCTGGCGGTCGCCGCCGGTGTCACCGTCGCGGACGCACTGGTCGACGGCATCGGCGCGCACGGCGGCATCCGGGTGACCGCCGGTCGGGGACGGTCCCACGTCTCCCGCTGTGTCGTGTGGCCGGTCAACGGGACGCAGGGAGGTGGCTGATGGAGCCCGAGAAGGTCTGGACGTCGGCTTACCACGAGGGTGTCGACGCACTGGGCCGGGACGACCTCCGGTCGGCCCGGGAACACTTCGCCAAGGCGATCGAACTGGGCGCGGACCAGTGGGAGCCGTACTACGGCCGGGCCTGGACCCTGCTGCGGGACGGGGACGGGCAGCCCGACCCGGCGGACCTCGCGGTGGCCGAGGCGGACCTGGCCCGTGCCCTCGACGAGTTCGGCGCCGGCTCGGACGCCGCCGCGCTGCTGGGTCACCTGCAGCACCTGCGCGGCGAGCACGAGCGGGCAGTCGGTTCGCTGCTGCGTGCCATCGGGCGCAGCACCCACCGGGAACTGGTGGCGAACAGCCTGACCGACGCGTTGTCACGGCTGCTGGCCGGGTTCGAGCAGCAACCGACGGTCGAGGCGGTGGCGGCGTGCGACCGGCTCGCCGGACTCCTCGACGCCGCGCCGCTGCCCGGCGGGCTGGGCCGGTACCTGTCCGCCGAGGTGCTGGCCACCCGCGCGTACGTGCACCAGGAGCTGGGCCGGCCGGAGCAGTGCGCGACGGACCTGCGTCGGGTCCGGGCCCTGCAGCCGCGGCACCCCCGGCTGCCCGCGGAGGTGGACGCCGCCGAGCCGGGGTCGGGGTCCCGGCCGGTGACCGGCTCGACCGAACCGACGTTCGCGCAGGTCGGAGGGGCGGACGAGGTGGGTACGTTCACCGGGCGGCTACGCCAGCGGATCTTCGAGACCTACTTCGGGGACCTCGACAGCGAGGGCCTCGCCGACCGGCTGGCCCGCTACCACCAGTCACCCAGCAGGTCCATCCTGTTGTTCGGACCGTCGGGATGCGGCAAGACCTTCCTCATCCGGGCTTTCAGCGGCGAGTACCGACGTCGACACGGCCGGCCACTGCCGATCTTCCGGATGCGTCTCAACGACGTGTTGAACCGTTACGTCGGCGACGACGAGAAGCGGGTGTCGGAGATCTTCGACCAGGCGATCGACGCCCAACCGGCGATCCTGTTCGGAGACGAGATCGACTCGATCGGCATGTCCCGGGAGGGCGGTCAGGACTGGCGGGTGCAGCTCACCTCGCACCTGCTCCAGGAGATCGACCGGCTACGTGAGTCACAGGCCGCGGTGATCTTCTTCGGCTGCACGAACCGGCTCTGGGCGATGGACCTGGCACTGCTGCGCCGCTTCGACGAGATGATCCCCGTCGAACTGCCCGACGAGCAGGTCCGGGCGAAGATCTTCCAGGTGCACCTCGACCAGCTCGACGCCGGGGTGCGTGCCGACGACATCGACGTCGTCGAGTTGGCCCGCAGGTCGCACGGGTTGGCGCCGGGTGACATCCAGAAGGTCGTCTCGGACACCGTCATGGGGGTCATCTCGTCCACCGGCCCGCAGGGGCCGACCGGGCAGCTGACCCGGCAGCAGCTGCTGGCCGCGCTGGAGACGTACCAGCAGCCGATGCACATCCGCGACTGGGTGCGGCAGTCGGTCTCCGCGCTGCGGGAGTTGGGCCACGACGACATGGCGCGCGACGTCGAGCGCACCTACGGCCACTACGTCCAGGGTGGCGTCGCCTCCCTGCTGCCCGGCACCGGCCCGGCCTGGCGTCCCGTCTCCGAGCAGGCGTGGTCGGAGGAACCGGTGGTGGACCTGACCCTGCTCCGACACCTACGGAGGTAGCGATGACCGCGCAGGACAGTGTGCGGGAACTGGTCCGGCATCTGCGGCAGTTCCGGGATGACCAGGCGTCGGCGGAGAAGCCCTTCTTCTGGCTCGGCGCCGGCTGCTCGGTGCACGACGGGGTTCCGCTCAACGCGGAGCTGCTCGCCGCCGTGCTGGGCGACGACGTCGACACGTGGGGCAGCCCCCAGTACCGGTTCGACCTGTTCTGTGACGGGCTCGGGCCGGGGGTGGCGCGGGCCGGCCTGTTCCGGCGGTACCTGGAGCGTCCGCTCACCCCGGACTCGCCGTACCGCCAGCTGGTCGGGCTGCTCACCCGCGGGTACGCGGACATGGTGGTGACCGTCAACATCGACGATCTACTGGAGCAGGCGCTCGCCGCCGCCGGGCTGCGGGAACACCACGACTACCGGGTGATCGACGTGCCGCAGTACCGGCCCGAGGCGGCGGTGCTCCAGATCACCGCACCGGGTAGCCCCCGGATCCGGATCATCAAGCTGCACGGCGGGCTGGACCTCGGGCTGAACCTGATGACCAGCCGCGAGATCATCCGGTACGAGGAGCGCATCGAGCAGCTCGTCCGGGACGTCACCAGTCGACCGGCGGTGGTCTGCGGGTACTCCTTCTTCCACCTCAACGTGTTGCAGGCGTTCAGCCGGGACCGTTCCCCGCTCTACTACGCCAACATCGCCTTCCCCGACGCCCCGATGGTGCTGTCGCTGATGGCCCAGCGCAACTACAGCCCGAGGTTCATCGACGGGAAGCTGGGCAGCTTCGCCGGCCTGATGCGGGCCGTCACGGAGCAGTTGACGTGAAGGTCTCCGAGCTGAGGGTGGCCGACCTGGCCCAACGGATGCGGGCGAACCGGGAGAGCAATGTCTCCGCGGCCCTGGTGATCGGTCTGGACGGTGGGGCGGCGCTGCTCAACCACGCCCGACCGACCCGGTTCGTCGACGCGCTGCGCGGGGACCGGGCGCCGACCAAGAATGACGACCAGAAGATCGGCGATTTCTGGGCTTTCCGCTCCTCGTCGCTGGCCCGGGACGACTTCCTGAAGCGGTACACCACACCGACCGACGCGGCGGACGGCGACCTGACGGCGATCGCCAACCTGGCCGAGCTGATGAACCAGGGCTACTTCAACGCGGTCGTGGTGACCGACCCGGCCGAATACCTCTATCGACGCATCATCGACGCCGGCTCCATCGTGCCGCGCCACATCGAGGCGGTGGGGCACAAGCCGATCATGTTCGACCTCCGCCGGCAGGGCAGCGAACGGGCCCGCCCGGTGCTGGTCGACGCGGCGGAGATGCTGATCGCAGGGCTGGAACCGACCCGGCACGACGAGCACGGCACCCAACTCCGGGACATGCGTACCGCGCTGGTGGATTTCCTCGACGACTTCGACGTCGTCTACGGGTGGGGCTGGTGCCGGCTCAACGTCCCGCTCAGCACCCTCTACCGGAAGCCCACGCCGCTGTACCTGTTGGGCCGGTACAGCCTCACCCAGCAGTCCTGGGTGGAGGCCGGCTACCACCTGGTGGTCGGTGACGAGAGCGAGGACGACGAGGACGCGACGACCGACATCCTGAACCAGTTGGCGGAGAGCCTCGGCCTGTCCGGGGCCGCCTCGTCCGCCGCTGTGCCGCCGCCCGCGTCGCCGTCGGCCGGCTGGACGGTGCTGCGGCCCGAGGCGACCCCTCCGTTGCTCACCGTCGACCAACTGGCCGGGCTGCGGGAGTCGGCGTTCGCCGGGCCCGTCACCCTGATCGGCATCGCCGGTGAACGTACCCGCCGACGGGCGGCGGAGTGGCTGCTCGCGGGGCTCGACGAGGGTCTGTCCTCAGCCGGCCTGCGCGGCGGGGCGGACCTGACCGCGATCGGCCGGTGGCTCGGCCTGCGGGCCCGGGGCGCGGACACCGTCGTCGTCGGTGAACTGTGTGACCTGTCCTCCCCGGACCCCGGGTTCTGGGTCCGACTGACGGCGGTCATCGAGTGGTGGCGAGAATCGGTCGATCCGAACGGCTCGCACATCGTCCTGTTCTGTCCGCTGGCGGTGACCGACTGGGCGCGGGCGAACTACGGCCGCGGCGACACGGTCCGGGTGGAGGCCCTGCCGGAGCAGATGTTCGTCACGGTCGACGCGGTCGTCGAATGGATCATGCGGGAGCTGGGTCCGCTGCTGGCCTGGCTCGACGAGGACTGCGTGGCCCGACTGGGCGGGGCGATCATGCAGGTCGACGCCCTGCCGGAGTCCGACCCGGACTGGTTGCACGACGCGCTCGACATCTGGCGGCAGGAGGTGGGCCTGAGCATCTCCCGGGTGGCCGCCGACACCGGCAGGGCCCCGGCGGACGGTGCACCGGACGCCGACGTGCCGGCGGACGGGTCGACGGGCGGCCTGTCCGTGGAGGAACTCGGCCGCCTCTGGTCGGAGGTGGTACGCCGGCTGGCGGACGCGACGGAGGCGATCCAACCGGTGTTCACCGTGGACCCCGTACCCCGGTACGACGCGGCGACGACGCCCGACCCGCAGGACGGCACACCGGACTTCCAGATCGACCCACGGCCGCACCCGCCGGACGGAGCGGACCGGTGACGGGACCCCCCGGGGACCAACTGCCCCTGCTCCGGGCGCATCCCCTGCAGGTTCCACCGGCACGGGCGCTGGACGCGCTCAGGATGACGGTCAACCTGAAGGACGTCGACGTGTCCCTGAACCTGCCCGACGGGCCGCTCACCTCAGCGATGATCAAGGTGGAGGTGCCGGATCTCGACCCGGTCGAGATCTCCTACTCGGTGCAGGCCGGTTTCACCGAGGAACTGGCCCGGATCAGCAAGCAGTACGCGGGTCCCACCTCGCTGGTCGATCCCACCTCGCTGGTCGGTCTGGACGAGTCGGCGGCGAGCGATCCGACGGCGGACACCGGGTCCGCCCCGTTCGACACCGAGTCGGACGACAAGCGCCTGCAGGACATCATCACCGGGCTGTTGCGCTGGCAGCAGGCGTTGGAGGTGGCCGGCGCCCTCAGCGAGTCGGCGGACCTGCAGAGCCTCGGCAAGGCGCACCACGCCCTGGTGGAGAGCCTGCGCGTCAAGTACGTCGACCGGATGGGCAAGCTCCGGACCGAACTGCTCAACCAGCGCGACGCCGTGCCGATCCTGCGCAAGTGGTTGCAGTCGGGCAACGACGCCCTGATCAACCTGGCGATCCGGGTGGCCGGGGAGCCGGCGCTGCGTACGGCGGTGCAGGACGACCTCGCCCGGATCGCCGGGGACGAGGGGATGTCGCCGCAGACCCGTCGACGGGCCCGGGCGTATCTGCGCCGGTGGCGTCGACGGGAGATCGCCGGGACACGCCCCGAGGGAGCCGCCGAGTCGCCGGACTGACCCGGCGGGGGAGCAGCCCAGCCACCCGGCGGAGGCGACCGGCCCCGACGCGGTGCCATCGACGACCGAGACGACAGGAGGGGCGGATGGCCGGGACGGTGCGCAGGATCGGACACGACGTGCGGCGGGGACGCAATCTGGAGGCGTACGCGGTGACCCTGGTCGCCGCGGCGCTCGCCGTCGTCTCCGCCTTCGGTGACCTGGTGCCGGTGGAGGTGCTGTGGAGCGTCCTGCTCGCCGGCATCGCGCTGCTGGTGTACCGGATCACCGTCCCCGACGAGCGGGCGGGCACGTTGGACGCCTTCCTCGACGACCGGGTGGCGTTCGACGCCCGGCCGTTCCCGGACCGGCTGCGTACCGCCCAGGAGGTGTGGGTCTATGCGCCGTCGGCGGTCAACATCCTGTCGCCGGCCCACTGCGACGCACTGCGCACGTCGGTGCTCGCCCGGCCCGGTGGGGTCGTCCGGGTGGTGCTGCTGGATCCGGCGTCACCGGCGGTGGAGCAGGCCGTACGGCAGCTCGACGACGCGGTCGACTTCGCGTTGCAGCGGCTCCGGCCGTCCATCACCACCACCCGTGGCCGGTTGGCCGCGATGGCCGGTTGGCCGGTCCCCGGCGTCGTCGAGCATCGGGTGCTCGACTTCAACCCCGGGTTCAGCCTGGTGGCGATCGACCCGCAGAGCCGGCACGGCCGGGTGATCGTGGAGCTGCACGGTTTCCACAACGAGTCCACCTCGGGCCGGATGCACCTGGAGTTCCACCGGCGCGACAGCGAACGTTGGTACGCCTACTGGATCGACCAGTTCCGCCACATCTGGGCGGCGGCCCGACCGGTCGACGCCGACGGCCGGCCCGAGGACCAGCCGGGCGACTGAACGGGGCGGGCCACGACGCCCACCGCCTGTCCGGCACCGGACCCGCGCCGCCCGCCCCCCGGATCCGCCGCCGACTCCAGCCGACCGGTGCCGCCGCGTCGGATCGGTGCCGCTGCGTCGACCGGGGTGCCGCTGCGTCGACCGGGGTGCCGCCGCGCCGGGCGGGCGGGTCAGCACGCCGGACGGGTCAGCTGGCCGGCGTGTCGGCCAGCGCGGCGGCGTGCCGGCCGGCGGCGGCCGCCGCCAGGAAGTAGGCGTGGTCGGCGTCCAGCCCACGCCCCATCGTGGACAGCCGCACCGGCAGGGCGCGCAGCGCGGCGTCCAGACCGTCGGTGTCGACCCGGACCACCCGGTGCCGGTCGGCCAGCGGGGCCAACGCGGCATCCACCCGGGTCGCCAGCTCCACCGGCAGGCCGTCCGGCACCACCAGCTCCGCCGGGGCCAGCGCCACCCGGCCGTACGCGGTGAGGCTGTGGTGCGACACCCCCTGGTGCCGGGGGCGGGCGTCGGCGTCGGAGATCCGCAGCGAACCGACCGGCCGACCGCCCAGCACGGCCACCGCGTTGACCGCCTCGCCGACGGCGACGCCGGAGAACCCCCACCGGGTGCCGGTGCCCAGGTTGCCGGGCCCCTGCGCGACGATCGCCACGTCGGCGCGGAGCACGTGCCGGGCGGCCAGCAGGCCGGTGTGCAGGGTGGCCGCCTCCAGGTCCCCGCCGAACGCCTGCCCGACGCTGACCGTGCCGACCAGTGCGTCGCGCAGCCCGTCGAGGGTGCGGGAGAACCAGGCCGGCAGGGCGCCACCGTCGGTGAGCAGGTAGGCCACCCGGGCCTGCGGGGCGTCGGCGTGGATGCCGGCGAGGATGGCCGGCAGGGCGGAGTGCAGGTCGGCCGTGACCGCCGGCATCCCGTCCAGGCTGTCGACGGTGGCGAGCAGCGAGTGGTGCGGCGACGCTTCCTCGTCGACCCCCAGCATGATCGGCTGCAACGGGGTGTACCGGGCCTTGACCAGGTGACCGGCGTCGCGGGTGTCCCCGGCCTGCGGCGGGTCGGCGGGCAGCCGGTCGGGCAGGGCGACCACCAGGGCGTACCCGCCGGTGCCGAGGCCCATCAGCAGCGCACCGGCGTTGAGCAGCACCCGGTCGCCGGGGACCGGGTCGCCGACCAGCTCCGGGTAGGCCAGCGCACGCAGGGTGGCCCCGTCGGGCAGGGCGACGTCGAGTTCCACCGCACCGGCCCACCGCCGTCGTACCGCCGTGACCGTCCCGGACCGCCATCGCACCATGCCCGGCACGCTATCGCCGGCCGGCCGGGTGACCGCGTGCGGGTCCGCCGCCGCCCGGTCCGGCCCGCCGCGGTGCCGGTCGGACCGGACCCACCTCGGCCGCCGGCCCACCGGTAGGCCCGGTCACCCCGGTCACCCCGGTCGGCCCGGTCACCCCGGTCGGCCCGGTCACCCCGGTCGGCCCGGTCACGCCGGTCGGCCCGGTCGGGTCGGTCACGCCGGTCACGGCGGTTACGTCGGTCGGGCCGGTTACGTCGGTCGGTCGGGCCGCCCGGGGGCGTCGCGGGCGTCGGTTGCCGGGTCGGGTCCGCCCCGGGTGACCCGGGCGTCGGTCACCGGGCCCTGCTCGTCCTGGGTACGCCGGGCGCGGCGGCCGGCGACACCGGGCAGCGACCGGGTGGGGTCGAGGAAGACGTACCCGATCTCCGGATAGCGGGCGGTGAGCCGTCGCTCGGCCTCGTCGGCGTCGGCCTCGATGTCGCCCCCGGTCGCGTCGTCCCGGAAGTCGACCTTGGCGGCCACCAGGATGTCCGCCGGGCCGAGCTGCATGGTCAGCAGGGTGTCGATCCGGTCCACCGTCGGCAGGCCGGCCAGCTCCCGTTCGATCTCCCGGTGCAGCCGTTCGGGCACCGCCCGGCCGACCAGCAGCGAGAGGTTGCTGCGGGCGAGGACGGTGGCGACGACGAGTAGCAGCAGGCCGATCAGGATCGAGGCGAGACCGTCCCACAGCTCGTCACCGGTCCACTCGGACAGGCCCACCCCGACGCCCGCGATGAGCAACCCGACCAGGGCGGCGCTGTCCTCCAGGAACACCGCCTTGACGGTGGTGTCGGCGGTCAGCCGCAGGAACCGGCGCGGGGTGGTCCGCCACCGGCGGGACTCGCTGCGCACCTGGCGTACCGCGCGGGTCAGCGACACCGACTCGATGACGAAGGAGACCGCCAGCACCACGTACGAGATCAGGTAGTCGCCGCTGTGTTCGTGGACCAGGATGGTCGTCACGCCGTGGGTGATGGCGAAGCCGGCCCCCGCGACGAAGGTGAACAACGCGGCGAGGAACGCCCAGACGTAGCTCTCCTTGCCGTACCCGAAGGGGTGCCGGACGTCGGCGGGCCGGGCGCCCCGGCGCAACGCCAGGTAGAGCAGCACCTCGGTGGTGGTGTCGGCGAGCGAGTGGGCGGCCTCGGAGAGCATCGCCGCCGAGCCGGAGACGACCCCGGCGACCAGTTTCGCCACCGCGATGGCGAGGTTGGCCACCCCCGCCACCACGACCGTGCCGACGCTCTCGGTCTTGACTTCACCTTCCGACATGCGGTCACCGTAAGTCTGTTGTCCCGGCTCCGCCCGGAGAGCCGGCCGGGTTCTGCCCCCGGTGATCAAGAGCGTTACGTCAAATTGATCTCTACGGATGACGCAAACCTCTTGATCACCGCAGAAGGGTGGGGTCGTGGCGGGGGATGGGGGGTTGGGTGGGGGTGGGGGTCCGGCGTGGGTGCACGGGTTTCGCGGGTGGGCTGCTAGCGTTCACCCCGTGTCGCGGAGTCGTACCGAACGCCTGGTCAACCTGGTGATCTGTCTGCTGTCCACCAGGCGGTTCCTGACCGCCGCGCAGATCGCCGCGACCGTTCCCGGCTACGAACACGATCCGGACGACGCCCGGGAGCACGAGGCGTTCCAGCGCAAGTTCGAACGGGACAAGGCGGAACTGCGCGAGCTGGGGGTGCCGCTGGAGACCGGGACGGCCAGCGTGTTCGACGCCGAGCCCGGTTACCGGATCGCCCACCGCGAGTACGCCCTGCCCGACATCCCGCTCGAACCGGACGAGGCCGCCGCGGTGGGCATCGCCGCCCGGTTGTGGCAGCACGCCGGACTGGCCGCCGCCGCTTCGTCCGGGCTGGCCAAGCTGCGCGCGGCCGGCGTCGACGTCGACCCGCAGGCCACCCTGGGCCTGGAGCCGATGGTCACCGTCGACCCGTCGTTCGCCCCGCTCACCGCCGCCGCCCGGGACCGCCGCGAGGTCACCTTCGACTACCGGGTGCCGGACCGGGACGCGCCGACCCGACGCCGGTTGCAGCCGTGGGGCGTGGTCTGCTGGCGGGGCCGCTGGTACGTCGTCGGCCACGACCGGGACCGGGCGGCGACCCGCTGCTTCCGGCTGTCCCGGGTGGTGGGCGCGGTCCGGGCCACCGGTGCGCCGGGCGGCTACGAACCACCCGCCGGCCTCGACCTGATCTCGCACGTCGCCACCTGGTCCGGGCCGGTCGAGCGGACCGGGCGGGCCACCGTGCTGGCCGCGCCCGGGCGGGCCGCCGGGCTGCGCCGGTGGGCGGTGCAGAGCGTGCCCGGCCCCGACGGCGACCACCTGGTGCTGCCCTACGCCGATCCGGAGTCGCTGGCCGGGCAGCTCGTCGGCTACGGCCCGGACGTCCGGGTCGTGGATCCTCCCGAGGTACGCGACGCGGTGATCCAACGACTCAAGGAGATCGCTGCCCGGCACGACGAGCTGGCCGTGGCCGGGGGTGCCCGATGACCCGCCCCGCCGCGCGCACCTCCGCCGACCGGCTGGCCCGGCTGCTGAACCTGGTGCCCTACCTGCTGGCCCGACCGGGCATCGAGATCGCCGAGGCCGCCGGTGACCTGGGCGTCAGCGAACGGCAGCTCCGCGAGGACCTGGAGCTGCTCTGGGTGTGCGGGCTGCCCGGTTACGGCCCGGGTGACCTGATCGACATGGCCTTCGACGGCGACCGGGTGACCATCACCTACGACGCCGGCATCGACCGGCCGCTGCGGCTCACCCCGGACGAGGCGCTGGCCCTGGTGGTGGCGTTGCGGATGCTCGCCGAGACGCCCGGGGTGGCCAACCGGGAGGCCGTCGAGCGGGCCCTCGCCAAGATCGAAAATGCGGCCGGTGACCTGGTCGGAGCCCCGGTGGCCGTCCGGCTGCCCGGCGAGAGCCAGCGGGTGCAGGAGCTGCGGGCCGCGGTGGAGCGGCACCGGGCGCTGCGGATCACCTACTACACCGCAGCCCGGGACGAGAGCACCGAGCGCGTCATCGACCCGCTGCGGATGCTGATGGTCGACGGTCGGGCCTACGTCGAGGCGTGGTGCCGCCGCGCCGAGGCGGTCCGGTTGTTCCGGGCCGACCGGATCGACGCGGTCGTCGAGCTGGACGAGCCCGCCGTGGTGCCGCCGCAGGCCCGCCCGCACGACCTGCGCCAGGGGGTGTTCCAGCCGTCCCCGGACCTGCCGCTGATCACCCTGCGCATCGGCCGGGGCGAGCGGTGGATCACCGAGTACTACCCGTGTGAGCGGGTCGAGGTCGACGGTGACCGGTGGGTGGTGTCGCTGCGGGTGACCGATCTCGGCTGGGCACGCCGCTTCGTGCTCGGGTTGGGTCCCGACGTCACCGTCCTCGCCCCGGTCGAGCTGGCTGCCCAGGTCCGTGCCCAGGCCACCGCCGCCCTGGAGGCGTACGCCACCCCGGTGCTCCCGGCCGGCCCGGCGGGTCCGCCGACCGACCGGTAGGCTTCCCGCCGTGGTGAAGTGGATCGTTCTCGCGGTGCTGCTGTTCGCGCTGGTCGTGTTGGCCATGGCGGTCCGCCCGGTGCTGGTGCGGCTGCCCCGGTTGCGCCGCGCGGCGGTGGCGTTGCAGCGTCGCCAGGCCGACGCGGAGGCGCTGCGGCACAGCGCCGAGGCGCTCCAGGAACGGGTCGAGGCGCTCCAGCGGCAGGGCGAGACGACCCAGCAGCGGCTGGAACTGATCAAGGCCAAGCGCGGCAACTGATCGACATCCGGCGCGGGAACTGATCGACACTGGTCGGTGAACCGCGCGTCCGCCGCCCACCCGGCGTCCGATTCACGCAGCTCTGCACCCGTACAGGTGGTTGACGGGACACTCAGCGGTAGTCAAGACTTCACCGGCCGGGCCGCATCAGCGGTGGCCCGGCGGGTGGCAGCAGCCCGTCTCGCACGTACGATGGGCAGCGACCCCACCCTTCGACACAGAGCGACTGGAGCTTCCCATGGGTGCCCTCAAGCCGTGGCACATCGCCGTACTCGTGGTCGTGCTGATCCTGCTCTTCGGCGCGAAGCGGCTTCCCGACGCGGCCCGCTCGCTCGGCCGTTCGTTGCGGATCATCAAGGCGGAGACCAAGAGCCTGGCCGACGACGACCGCGACCTGGCCGAGAAGGCCGACGCGCAGGCCGGCTACCAGCCGCTGCCGCCCCAGCAGCAGCCCGTGCAGCAGCAGCCGTACGCGCCGCAGCCCCAGCAGCAGTACGCCCAGCCGCAGTACGCCCCGCAGCAGGCTCCGCAGCAGCCGGTCGCCCCGCCGGTCGACCCGGTGCAGCGCGTCCGCGACAACTGACCGAAGGGCCCCACCACCGTGGCCTTCGCGCTCCGTAAACGCGGCCCCAGCACCTTCGAACGGGCCTCCGACGGTTCCATGACCCTGATGGAGCATGTCCGCGAGCTGCGGAACCGGCTGTTCCGCGCCTCGCTGGCGATCCTGGTCGGCTTCGGCTTCGGTATCTGGCTGGCGACGCCGGTCCGGGTGCTGCTCTCGAAGCCGTACTGCGACCTGCCTCAGGCGAAGGACCCGGATACCGGGCTGTGTAAGTTCGTCCAGCTCGGCGTTGCCGATGTCTTCCTGCTCAATCTGAAGATCGGCCTCTGGGTCGGGTTGATCATTGCGGCACCGGTCTGGCTCTACCAACTCTGGGCGTTCATCGCGCCGGGTCTGC
The DNA here is from genome assembly GCF_040678915.1 of Micromonospora sp. NPDC049257. NCBI lineage: Bacteria > Bacillati > Actinomycetota > Actinomycetes > Micromonosporales > Micromonosporaceae > Micromonospora > Micromonospora sp. NPDC049257. The sequence continues at coordinate 15,080 of NZ_JBFAQU010000004.1, read as the reverse complement.
ACCGGCACGAGCGGCGGTACGCGTACATCTTCACGACGCTCGCCGCGCCGCTGTTCGCGGCCGGCGCGGTGCTGGCCTTCTTCGTCACCACCAAGGGCCTGGAGTTCCTGCTCGACATCTCTGGCGGCGACATCTCCACCACCCTGGAGGTCACCCGCTACATCTCGTTCGTCACCAACCTGATCCTGTTGTTCGGGGTGGCGTTCGAGTTCCCGCTGGTAGTGCTGATGCTCAACTTCGTCGGGTTGGCCAGCGCCCGCAAGCTGCTGAGCTGGTGGCGGGTTGCGGTCTTCGTGTTCTTCGCCTTCTCCGCCGTGGTGACGCCCACCCCCGACCCGTTCGGCATGACCGCGCTGGCGATCTGCCTCTGCGCGCTCTACTTCGCCGCGGTCGGGGTGGCCTTCATCAACGACCGGCGCAAGGGGCGGCGTAAGGAGTCCTACGCGGGACTGAGCGACGACGAGGTGTCGCCGTTGGAGTTGGACGACGACCCGGTGGTGGCCACGCCGGAGCTGGAGTTGTCCGAGCCGGTGCACGCCTCCGAGCCGGTGGCCCCGCCCAAACCGATCGACCGCCGCTACGACGACATGACCTGACCGTCAGGTCATCCGCACCACCCGACGCCGCTCCCGCCCTGCCGGGAGCGGCGTCGCTCGTCCGGCCCCGGCGGGCTCAGAGCACCTGGGACAGGAAGCGGCGCAGCCGGGGGTGCTGCGGCGTCTCGAAGACCGCCTCCGGTGCGCCGGCCTCCAGCACCACCCCGTGGTCCATGAACGCGACGGTGTCGGCGACCGAGCGGGCGAAGCCCATCTCGTGGGTGACCACCACCATCGTCATGCCCCCGGCGGACAGCTCGGCCATCACCCCGAGCACCCCCTTGACCAGCTCCGGGTCGAGCGCCGAGGTGGCCTCGTCGAAGAGCATCACCTCAGGTTGCAGGGCCAGCGCCCGGGCGATGGCGACCCGCTGCTGCTGACCGCCGGAGAGGTGGGCGGGCCGGGAGTCGGCCTTGCCGGCGAGGCCGACCAGCGCCAACTGGGTCCGGGCCAGCGCGACCGCCTCGTCCTCGGGCAGCTTCTTGAGCCGGCGCAACGCCAGGGTGATGTTGCGCAGCACGGTCATGTGCGGAAACAGGTTGAACTGCTGGAAGACCATGCCGATCCGCTGCCGCAGGGCGTCCGGGTCGTCGCGCAGCACGCTGCACCCGTCGAGCAGGACGTCACCGGCGTCCGGCTCGATCAGCCGGTTGACGATGCGCAGCAGGGTGGACTTGCCGGAACCGGACGGCCCGATGACGCAGGCCGTCGCGCCCCGGGCGACGTCCAGGTCGACGCCGCGCAGCACCCGGTTGGCCCCGAAGGCCAGGTGTACGTCGCGGACGGCGAGGCTGACCGAGGTGGTGGTCGCGGTGCCGGCGGTCATCGGGGGTCCTCCCGGGGGGTACGCGGTTGCGGTAGGGCGGTCTCGCCGGCCAGGGCCAGCCCGCCGTCGTCGTCGGGGTCGACGGTGACCGTCCGGCCCCGGCGCAACCGGCGGTCGATGGCGTTGACGGCGTGCGTCAGCGGCACGGTCAGCAGCAGGTAGCACAGGCCGGCCAGCAGCAGCGCCGACTGGTTGCCGGTGTTGGCGGCGTAGTCCTGCCCGATCCGGAACAACTCCCGCTGGCTGGCCAGCAGGCCGAGGAAGTAGACCAGGCTGGAGTCCTTGATCAGCGCGATCAGCTGGTTGACCCAGGCCGGCAGCACCCGGCGTACCCCCTGCGGGACGATGACCAGGCGCATCGCCTCACCCCAGGAGAAGCCCAGCGCGCGGGCCCCCTCCAGCTGCGCCGCCTCCACGCTCTGGATGCCGGAGCGGAAGATCTCCCCGATGTACGCGGCGGCGATCAGCGACAGCGCCAGGATGCCCAGCGGGTAGGGGTTGGGACCCCACACCTGCATGCCGAGCGGGGCCAGGCCGACACCGATCAGCAGGATGGTGGCGGCGGCCGGCAGCCCCCGGAACACGTCGGTGTAGACCCGGGCCGGCCAGCGCAACCATCGGGTCCGGGAGATGCCCGCCACGGCCAGCGCCATGCCCAGCACCGAGCCGAGCAGGGCGGCGGAGACCGCCAGGATCAGCGTGTTGGGCAGCCCGACGGTCAACATCTCGGGCAGCGCCTCGCGCATGGAGTCCCAGTCGAAGAAGGTCTCCCACAGGGTGCTCAACGGATCCATCGTGTTTCTCCTACCGCCCCGCTCGCTGGTCTGGTCGTACCGTCAGGAGTTGGCCGACGCCGACGCCGACGCCGACGCCGACGCCGACGCCGACGGCGTCGCCGCGCCGGGGGCGGCGACGTCGCCGCTGCCGGGGGTGAAGCCGGCGGGGATCGGCCGGCCCGGGTAGTACTGCTGCTGGAGCCGGGTCCAGGTGCCGTCGGCGATGACCTCGTCGAGGCCCTTGTCCAGCGCCTTGCGCAGCGCGTCGTTGCCCTTGGCGAAGGCGTACGCGGTGGGGGTCGGGCTCAACTCCGTGGCCGCCACCGTGATCTTGCCGTTGCTGTCGGCGGCCGACTTCTCGCCGATCTCGGCGGGGGCGATCCAGGCGTCGGCGGTGCCGGCCTTGAGCTGGTTGATCGCCCCGTTGTAGTCGGGCACCCGCACCGGGTCGAGCTTGCGCGAGGTGGCGTAGTCGTCCTGCACGGTGCCCTGCACGACCACCACCCGCTTGCCGGCGAGCTGGTCGAAGCCGGTCAGCGGGGAGCCGGCGGGCACGTCGAGGCCGAAGTAGCCGAAGTCGTAGCCGTTGCCGAAGTCGACGGTCTTCTTCCGGGCCTCGGTGATGGTGATCGAGGAGCTGCCGATGTCGAACTTGCGGTTGTTGACCTGGGAGAGCAGCGCCGAGAAGTCGGTGCCGACGAACTCGACCTTCAGCCCCACCTTGCCGGCGGCCGCGACGAGCAGGTCGTTGTCGAAGCCGGTGAAGGTGCCGTCCTTGAGGTAGACGTTCGGTGGGGCGTCGGTCAGCGTGCCGGCGCGCAGCACCCCCGGCTGGAGCAGGCCGTACGGGTTGTCGGCGGGGTCGGCGGACTCGCCGCCGCAGGCGGTCAGCGCGGTGGCGGCGAGCAGGGCGGCGACGCCGAGCGCGGCGGCCCTGGTGAGGGCGGGCCGGGGCCGCCGGGTCGTGGGCAGGGCAGGAAGGAATCGCACGGGTGTCTCCAGAGTTGATCGGGCGACGGCGGGTGCGCGTCGCCGACGGGGTGCCCGCCGGGCACGCCGCTGAGGTGGTACGGGAAGAGAGGGTCGACTACCGGGGGCGACAGGAGTCGCTGTGGACCCGCATCAGGTCGACGTGTCGCCGTCTGACCAGCCGGACGCCGCTGGTCCGGACGCCGGCCCGGGACACGGGGGCGACGCCGTCGGTGGGCGGGGCGGGTGCGGGGGCGGACACGGGTTCTCCCGGGGTCGGAGTTGACCTGGGGAAACCAGGCCACGCTTGCACCGGCGGTCTACCGGTGCCTGGTCCTCACCCGGAGCACCCCACCGTGGCGGAGGGTTGCCGGCCAGCGAGCCGGGGCTTGACGCTGGCGCTCATGACCTGCCCGAAGGCTAGCAGCCGGGACCGGGCGATCGTCCACCCGTTATGACGGCCCTCACGTCCGCTCCTTACCGCCGGGCGGGACGGGTGAGACGGGTGGGTCGCGCGGTGCCGGTGGGCGCGCGGTGGGGCAGGTCGGCGTCGTAGCGGACCCGGGCCGCCTGCACCTCGGCGAGGTGGGTGGTGGCCCAGGTCTCCAGTCCGGAGACCAGGTCGAGCAGGCTGCGGCCCAGGTCGGTGAGGGCGTAGTCGACCCGGGGCGGGACGCTGGCGTGCACCGTCCGGGTGACCAGGCCGTCGCGCTCCAGCCCGCGCAGGGTCTGGGTGAGCATCTTCTGGCTGATCCCGTCGATGTGCTCGGCCAGCTCGCCGTAGCGCCGGTCGCCGTCGGCGAGGGTCAGCACGACCAGCACGCTCCACCGGTCGCCGATCCGGTCGATGACCTGCCGGCTGCCGCAGTCGCGCTGGAACGGGTCGGGTCGCATCCCTTTACTCTCCATCAGTGCGTCACAAACTTCAAGGTGCCTACTCTCCGATGGGAAGTATCGCCAAGCAGCTGGGTGTTTGCCAGTACGACTGAAGTAGCCACCCGAAGGAGAACGCCATGTCCATCGTCGTCACCGGAGCCACCGGCCACCTGGGTCGCCTGATCGTCGAATCCCTGCTGCGCCGGGGCGTACCCGCCGGGAAGATCGTGGCGCTGGGGCGGGACACCGGCCGGCTCACCGGCCTCGCCGACCGGGGGGTCGAGGTCCGGTCGGCCGACTACACCGACCCCGACTCGCTCCGCGCCGCCTTCGCCGACGCCGAGAAGCTGATGTTCGTCTCCGGCAGCGAGGTCGGCCAGCGGGTGCCGCAGCACCACAACGTCATCGACGCCGCCCGCGAGGCCGGTGTCGGCCTGGTCGTCTACACCAGCATCGCCCACGCCGACACCTCCGACCTGCTGCTGGCCGCCGAGCACCGGGCCACCGAGGAGGAACTGCGCGCCTCCGGCCTGCCGTACGTGCTGCTGCGCAACAGCTGGTACCTGGAGAACTACACCGGCCAACTCGACGGCTACCTGGCCCACGGGGTCGCCGGTTCCGCAGGTGACGGCCGGGTCAGCGCCGCCACCCGCGCCGACTACGCCGAGGCCGCCGCCGAGGTGCTCACCACCGAGGGACACGCAGGTCAGGTCTACGAGCTGGGCGGTGAGGCGTTCACCATGACCGAACTGGCAGCCGAGGTGTCCCGCCAGAGTGGACACGACGTCCGCTACACCGACCTGCCGGTGCCGGCGTACACCGACCTGCTCGTCTCCGCCGGGCTGCCCGAGCCGTACGCCGCCACCCTGGCCGACGCCGACCGGGGCATCGCCCAGGGTGCGCTGTACGTGCCCGTGGACGACCTGGAGAAGCTGCTCGGCCGCCGGCCCACCAGCCTCGCCGAGGCGCTCCGCGCCGCCCGCTGACCCGACCCGCCCGCCCCGGGGTGTCGCCGGGGCGGGCGGCGCGGGGATAACCGGTGGAACGTCGCCACCGCCCCACCCGACAATGCTCGCCATGGATCACCAGACGCTGGTACGGGTCAGCAGGCGGATGTCGCTCGCCCTGCGCCACCAGCCCGCCCGGTTCGGCCTCACCCCCGACCCGGGCGGCTGGGTGTCCGTCGTCGACCTGCTGGCCGCCCTGCGGATCGACCGGGCCGACCTCGACACGGTGGTCGGCGGCAACGACAAGCAGCGCTTCGCGGTGACCCGGGACGCCGACGGGACCGAACGGATCCGGGCCAACCAGGGCCACTCGTACCCGGTGGACCTGGGGCTGACCGCCGAACCGCCGCCGCCGCGGCTCTTCCACGGCACCGGGGCCGCCGCACTCGGCTCGATCCGGGCCACCGGACTGCACCGGGGCGGTCGGCACCACGTACACCTGTCGTCGGACATGGCGACGGCCCGGCGGGTCGGGGCCCGCCGGGGTGGCGCGGTGGTGGTGCTGACCGTCGACGCGGCGGCGATGGCCCGCGACGGGCACGCCTTCTACCGCAGCGTCAACGGCGTGTGGCTCACCGACGCGGTGCCGCCGGCCTATCTGACCTGATCACCTCGGTCGCGGCTGCCACGACGCCAGCGGGTACCCCGGGCGGTTCACTCCGGCGGCGGGTAAGGTGCGGATGTCGTGCCTCGGGCGGCCCGGCGAGCCGAACCCAGAACGCCGTGGCCGAGGGCCGACACCGCTGCCGCCACCACGCGTCCCCCGCCGCAGCGCGAGGGACGCCCGCCGGGAAGGGACCGCGCGATGGCACCGCTCCCGCTGAGCCCGCAGGACGCCCTGGTCGAACTCAGCCGGATCCGACTCGACGAGGTCGGCCTGGACGAGGTGCTGCAGCTGATCGCCGACCTGGCCCGGCGCAGCCTGCGCGGGGTGGCCGAGGTGTCGGTGACCCTGCTGCGTGGTGGCAGCCCGCAGAGCGTCGCCGTCACCGGCGACATCGCGCTCCTGCTCGACGAGTGGCAGTACCGGCAGGGCCACGGGCCGTGTCTGGACGCCGCCATCACCGGCGACACCCTGCTCGTGTCCGACACCGCCACCGAGGAACGCTGGCCGGTCTGGGCGGCCCGGGCGGTCGACGGGGGCATCGGCAGTACGCTCGCCATCGGTCTGCCGATCCAGGAGGCGGTGGTCGGCGCCCTCAACCTCTACGGGCCCGCCCCGCGCGCCTTCGACGCCGACACGGTCGAACTGGCCCGGACCTTCGCCGCGTACGCCGCAGTGGCCCTGGCCAACGCCCATCTCTACGCCAGCACCGCCTCGCTGGCCGAGCAGATGCGGGCGGCGATGGAGAGCCGGGCCGTGATCGAGCAGGCCAAGGGCATCATCATGGGCCAACGCCGGTGCACGGCCGACGAGGCCTTCGGCATTCTCGCCCGGCTCTCCCAGGACACCCACCGCAGGCTGCGGGACGTCGCCGCCGCCCTCGTCGGCCGGGCCAGCAGCCCGACGCACTCAGGTTCCGCGAGTCACTGATCCGGCCGGGTGGGCTGACCGGACGCCGGTTCGACGACCTGGTGGACCAGGGCCTCCGCCACGTCCCGCAGCTTACGGTTGGAGTTCTGCGACACCCGGGCCAGCAGGGCGAACGCCTCGTCGGCCGTGCACCGTCGCTGGCCCATGATGATGCCCTTGGCCTGCTCGATCACGGCGCGGTTGCGCATGGCCTCCTGCATCTGCTCGGCCAGTGAGGCGGTGCTGTCGTAGAGATGGGCGTTGGCCAGGGCCACCGCGGCGTGGCCGGCGAACGTCCGGGCGGGCTCGGCCACCTGGCTGAAGGCGTCCGGCCGGGTGCCGTAGACGTTGAGCGCGCCGACCATCGCCTCCTGGATCGGCAGGCCGAGGGACATCGAGGAGCGCACCCCGGTCGTGCGGGCCCGCGCCGCCCACTCCGGCCAGCGACGCTCGTCGGTCATGTCCGCGACGATCAGCACGGTGCCCGTGGTGGCCGCGTCCAGGCACGGGCCGCGACCCTGCTCGTACTGCCACTGGTCGAGGCGGAGCGCGAGGTCACCGGTGTGGGCCGCGGTGTGCGCCTCGGTGCCGTGCACCAGTGTCACCGAGACCTCGGCGGCTCCCGGGATGCTGTCCCTGGCCACCTCGGCGATCCGGGACAGGACGGCGTCGAGGTCCATCTCGGCGTGGCGGATGGAGCCCAGCCGGAGGACAGCCTCGGTGATGTCCAGTGGTGACTGCGTCATGTCGTCTGACGTCCTTGCGAACCGGCGCAAACCTACCGGAGGAACCGGCAGCGCGTGACGAGCGGTCGTTGCCAGGGACCGCAGGTGCGGCTGCCCGGGGCGGACCGGGGACCGCGCCGCTGCTTGACGCTCGCTCGCGACACCCCATGGGACGTCGAATGCGGAGCATCACCTTACCGGTCCGCCGGGGGTGACTGGCGAGGACACCACCGAGCGCCCAATTCCGGGTGGTGTCCTGGCCGGACACCGGGGATGATGGCGGGCGACGACGACAGGGGAGCGGGCGGATGACGGTGGAGTTGCCCCGCGCGGGGCGGGTGTTGTTCATCGGCGACAGCATCACCGATGCCGGGCGCGACCGTGCCGACGAGGCCGACCTGGGGGTGGGCTGGGCGATGATGGCCGCCGCCTGGTTCACCGCCCGGCATCCGGGTCACCGGGTGACCTTCCGCAACCGGGGCGTCGGCGGTGACCGGGTACGCGACCTGCGGGCCCGTTGGACGGACGACTGCCTGGCGCTGGCCCCACAGGTGGTGTCGGTGCTGATCGGGATCAACGACACCTGGCGGCGGTACAGCAGCGACGAGGTGACCACGGTCGAGGAGTTCACCACCGACTACCGGCACCTGCTCGCCACCACCCGGGAGGCGCTACCGGACGTCCGGTTGGTGCTGATGGAACCGTTCCTCATCCCGGTCGACGACGCCCAGCGGCGCTGGCGCGACGACCTGGACCCGAAGGTCGACGCGGTGCGCAAGCTGGCCGCCGAGTTCGACGCGACGCTGGTCGCGGTGGAGGCGGTGTTCCGCGCCGCCGACGTCGACGACCGGGTGTGGACCGACGACGGGGTGCACCTGACCCCGTCCGGTCACGCGGTGCTGGCCCAGCAGTGGCTGGCGGCGGTCACCCCGGCCACCTGAGCCCGCCCGGCCGGGCCCCGGGCGTTGCCAGGGCCCGGGGTGATCCTCTACGGTCGGTCCAGCGGTTGGCGGTGCGGTCCTTCCCAACCACCACCGCCGAGCGGCCCTGTGGCGGGCCGGGGCCGGTGGGGCCCCGGGATGACCTGCCCGGTGCCGGCGGCGGTCCCGTGTGTCGTCCTGCCCCCTCGCCGGTCTGCGCCCTTTGTCGCGTTCGGAGTCGGTACGGTGGGAAACACGCCGAGCCGTCCGGGAGATCCCGTGTTCCTCACGCCCCACGAGCAGGACCGCCTGCTCGTCCACGTCGCTGCGGACGTCGCCCGACGACGACGCGAGCGCGGACTGCGCCTCAACTATCCCGAGGCCGTCGCCATGATCACCGCGTTCCTCCTCGAGGGCGCCCGGGACGGCCGGACGGTCACCGACCTCATGGCTGCCGGCCGGACCGTGCTCACCCGCGACGACGTGCTCGACGGAATCCCCGAGATGCTGGGGGAGGTGCAGGTGGAGGCGACGTTCCCGGACGGCACCAAGTTGGTGACGGTGCACCACCCGATCCCGTGATCCCCGGGGAGATCCTGCCCGGCGACGGGCCGGTCGAGATCAACGCGGGTCGCCCGGTGACCACCCTGCTGGTGGTCAACACCGCCGACCGGCCGATCCAGGTCGGCTCGCACTACCACTTCGCCGAGACCAACCCGGGGCTGCGCTTCGACCGCGCCGCCGCGTACGGGCAGCGGCTCGCCGTGCCGGCGGGGACGTCGGTGCGGTTCGAGCCGGGTGTCAGCCGCACCGTCGACCTGGTGCCGCTGGGCGGGGCCAGGGTCGTGCCGGGGCTGCGCGGCGAGGTCGCCGGCCCTCTCGACCGGGGGCCGAATGCCGACGGGGCCGGCCCGCGCGACGCGGAGGCGGGACGATGAGCGCGGTGGACCGGCGACGCTACGCCGACCTGTACGGCCCGACCACCGGCGACCGCATCCGGCTGGCCGACACCGACCTGCTGATCGAGGTGGAGGTCGACCACTGCGTCGGCGGTGACGAGGCGGTGTTCGGCGGGGGCAAGGTGATCCGCGAGTCGATGGGCCAGTCCCGGGCCACCCGGGCCGAGGGTGCGCTGGACACGGTGATCACCGGCGCGGTGGTGCTGGACCACTGGGGGGTGGTGAAGGCCGACGTCGGGCTGCGCGACGGCCGGATCGTGGCGCTGGGGCGGGCCGGCAACCCGGACACCATGCCCGGGGTGCACCCGGACCTGGTGATCGGCCCGTCGACCGAGGTGATCGCCGGCAACGGGCGCATCCTCACCGCCGGGGCGGTGGACACCCACGTGCACTTCATCTGCCCGCAGATCGTCACCGAGGCGCTCACCTCGGGCATCACCACCCTGGTCGGCGGGGGCACCGGCCCGGCCGAGGGCACCCGGGCCACCACGGTCACCCCGAACGCCTGGCACCTGGCCCGGATGCACGAGGCGCTGGACACCTTCCCGGTGAACGTGCTGCTGCTGGGCAAGGGCAACACGGTCTCCACCGAGGCGCTGTGGGAGCAGTTGCGGGCCGGGGCGGGTGGCTTCAAGCTGCACGAGGACTGGGGGACCACCCCGGCGGCGATCGACGCCTGCCTGCGGGTGGCCGACGCGTCCGGGGTGCAGGTGTCCATCCACACCGACACCCTCAACGAGGCCGGGTTCGTGGCGGACACGCTGCGCGCCATCGCCGGCCGGGCGATCCACTCTTACCACACCGAGGGGGCGGGGGGTGGGCACGCGCCGGACATCATCACGGTGGCCGGGGAGCCGAACGTGCTGCCGTCGTCGACGAACCCGACCCGGCCGTACACCCGCAACACCCTCGCCGAGCACCTCGACATGCTGATGGTCTGCCACCACCTCAACCCGTCGGTGCCGGAGGACCTGGCGTTCGCCGAGAGCCGGATCCGGCCGTCCACGATGGCCGCCGAGGACCTGCTGCACGACCTCGGGGCGATCTCCATCATCGGCTCCGACTCGCAGGCGATGGGCCGGGTCGGCGAGGTGATCACCCGGACCTGGCAGAGCGCGCACGTGATGAAGCGGCGGGTGGGCGCGCTGCCCGGTGACGGCCCGGCCGACAACCACCGGGCCCGCCGCTACGTGGCGAAATACACCATCTGCGCGGCGATGGCCAACGGGCTGGAACGGGAGATCGGCTCGGTGGAACCGGGCAAGCTCGCCGACCTGGTGCTCTGGGACCCGGCGTTCTTCGGAGTCCGGCCCTACCTGGTGATCAAGGGCGGAATGATCGCGTACGCGCAGATGGGCGACGCGAATGCGTCCATCCCCACCCCGCAACCGATGCTGCCGAGGCCGATGTTCGGCGCGTACGGCGTGGTGCCGGCCGCGACCAGCGTGGCGTTCGTCGCGCCGGCCGCGCTGGAGGCGGGCCTGCGGCTGGACGTGCGCCGCCCGCTGGTCCCGGTGGCCGACGTGCGCTCGCGGGGCAAGGCCGACCTGCCGTGCAACGGCGCGTTGCCGCGCATCGAGGTCGACCCGGACACCTTCACCGTCCGCATCGACGGGGTGGTGGTCGACCCGGAACCGGTCACCGAACTGCCCATGGCCCAGCGGTACCACCTGTTCTGATGACCCCGTCGAGCATGGTGCTGCTGCTGGCCGACGGCAGGTTCCCCGCCGGGGCGCACGCCCACTCCGGCGGGCTGGAGGCGGCGGTGGCGGCCGGGCTGGTCACCGACCCGGCCACCCTGGCCGGGTTCCTGCGCGGCCGGTTGGCCACCGGCGGGCTGGTCGCCGCCGCGTTCGCGGTGGCGGCGCACCGGGCCGCCGCAGCCACCGACCGGCGGGCGACGCTGGCCCGGCTGGACGCCGAACTGGACGCCCGTACCGCCGCCCCGGCGCTGCGGGCCGTTTCCCGCCGGCAGGGTCGGGCGCTGCTGCGGGCCGGTCGGGAGATCTGGCCCGACGGCGGGTTCGACGCCCTGCCCGCCGGTGTGCCGGGGCCGCACCAGCCGCTGGTGCTCGGTCTGGTCGCCGCCGCCGCCGGCCTGGACCCGGTGGCGGCGGCGACCGTCGCCGCGTACGGGTCGGTGACCGGCCCGGCCAGCGCGGGGGTACGGCTGCTCGGCCTCGACCCGTACCGGGTGCACGCGGTGCTGGCGGCGCTGGCCGTCGACTGCGACGCCACGGCCGCCCGCGCGGTCGCCACCGCCGCCGATCCGCCCGAGCTGCTGCCGGCCCCGGCCGCTCCGCTCACCGACATCCACGCCGAAGTCCACACCACCTGGGAGGTGCGTCTCTTTGCGTCCTGAAACCGTTTCGCCGACCCCGCACGCGTCGATCCCGCACGACGAGACCGTGCCGCACACCCACCCCGAGCCCGGGGTCGACCCGCACGCCCCGCTGCCGTCCACCGTCCGCCCGCTGCGGGTGGGCATCGGCGGGCCGGTGGGTTCGGGTAAGACCGCGTTGGTCGCGGCGCTGTGCCGGGCCTTCGCCGACGAGCTGCGCCTGGGCGTGGTCACCAACGACATCTACACCACCGAGGACGCGGACTTCCTGCGCCGGGCCGGGGTGCTCGACCCGGAGCGGATCCGGGCGGTGGAGACCGGTTGCTGCCCGCACACCGCGATCCGCGACGACATCGGCGCGAACCTCGACGCGATCGACGAGCTGGTCGACGGGGTCGGACCGCTGGACCTGGTGCTGGTGGAGAGCGGTGGGGACAACCTCACCGCCACGTTCAGCCGGGGGCTGGTCGACCGGCAGATCTTCGTGGTCGACGTCGCCGGGGGCGACAAGGTGCCCCGCAAGGGTGGGCCCGGGGTGACCGCCGCCGACCTGCTGGTCATCAACAAGACCGACCTGGCCCCGTTGGTCCGGGCCGACCTGTCGGTGATGGACCGCGACGCCCGCGCCCGGCGGGGGGACCTGCCGACGGTGTTCCTGTCCATCGTGGGCGATCCGCTGGCCACCGGGGTGGCCGACTGGGTCCGTCACGAGCTGGCCCACCACCGTGGCCGGCTGGCCGTCGCCTGATGCGCGCGGTCGCCCGGGTGGTGGCGGTGGCCGACCGTCGGGGCCGCACCGTGCTGCGCGAGCTGCGGGGCGAGTCACCGCTGCTGCTGCGCCAGGCCGCCACCGAGGAGGGCGTCCCCACGGTGTACGTCGTCGGCGGCGCGGCCGGTCCGCTGGCCGGTGACGACCTGCGGTTGAGCGTCGAGGTGGGGCCGGAGGCGGCGGTGCGGGTGCGTACCGTCGCCGCCTCGGTGGCCCTGCCCGGCCGGCCGGGGGCGGTCTCCCGGATGCGGGTCGACGCGGTGGTGCACGACGGCGGCACCCTGCACTGGCTGCCGGAGCAGCTGGTCGCGGCGGCCGGCTGCGACCATGTCGCCGAGTCCCGGGTGACCCTCGCCGAGGGGGCCCGGCTGCTGTGGCGCGAGGAACTCGTCTGCGGCCGGCACGGCGAACCCGCCGGCGACGTCGTGGTGGCGACCTCGGTCGACCACGCCGGTCGGCCGCTGCTGCGGCAGTCCCTGGCGGTCGGCCCGGCCGCACCCGGTTGGGCCGGGCCGGCGGTGCTGGGTGGGGCGACAGCGACCGGTTCGTTGCTGGTGGTCGGTCCCGCCGCCGCGTCGGGACCGGCCACCGTGGACGCCGCCGGCGGCCAGCCCCGGGGCCGGGTGCTGCCCACCGGCCCCGGGGCGTCCGCCGTCTGGCTGCCGCTGGCCGGTGGCCCGGCGGCCCTGCTCACCGCCACCGCCCCCGACGCCCACACCCTGCGTACCCTGCTCACCCCGGCCGGTGACCCGGCTGGCGTGGCGGCGATCGGCCCGCCCACCCCGGCGACGGCCACCGGTCCGACTCCGGCCGCCCCGGCCGTCAGCGCGGCTGCTGCCGGGGCCGGTGGCGGAGTTCCGGGCGCGGCGGGGGAGACCGGGTGGGTGACGGCTGCCGGTCTCCGCTGACGGCCGGCCGAGTGCCGGTGACGGCAGGCCGGAGGGACGGCCGGCCCGTGGGGCTGCCGGGCAGTCGGCCTGCATCGGCAGCCGGTCGGTCGGTCCGCTGCGGTTGCCGGTCAGCCGGCGCGGACCGGCTGCCGGCGGGGGTCGAGCCGGGCGACGAGTTCGACGAGCTGGCCGGTCAGCGTCGCGTCGTCGATGATCCCGGCCAGCTCGGCCCGGACGAGGGCATCGATGCGCTCGTGTTCGCGCCGGCCCCGGGGCGTCAGGTAGGCCCGGATGCGTCGCCGGTCGAACGGGTCGATCCGGCGGTGTACCAGGTTCTGGTCGACGAGCTGATCGACGATCTTCGTCAGGGTGCCCGGCGGCAACGACTCCTCGGTGGAGACTTCGCTCATCGGGTGACCCTGCCCGTCGGCGAGTCGGCAGAGCACCCGCCACGCCTCGACGGTGAGCCCCTCGGCGGTGAGCACCACACCGACCCGACGGGCGAGCAGCCGTTCGGCGCGGGTGAGCGCGCGCATCAGGTCGACGGGCGTGGTGGGATCGTCGGCCATGTCTCTCCCCGTTCGGTGGCTTGCCATGTTACCGAAGCGTCCCGGTTTCCGGTCGGGTCTGGTGGCCCGCCAGGGTTGCCGGCAATCATGTCAGCATGTCCGTGCCGGTGCCCGGCTCCCCCGGCCTGCCGGAGCCGCTGTCCCGCCCGGGCGGCCCGGCCGGTGCGGCCCCCTGGCTGACCGTCGACCGGTCGGTGGTCAGCGTCGCGTTGGTCTTCCCGATGCGCGGCCCGGCCGGCATGTTCGGCCCCACCTGTGAGCTGTGCGCCCAGTTGGCGGTGGAGGAGGTCAACCGGGCCGGCGGGGTGCTCGGTCGGGAGCTGCGGCTGGTGCCGGTCGACGGCGGTGCGCCACCGGCCGAGGTCGCGGCCGAGGTGGAGGCGCTGGTGTCGACCGGTGCGGTGCAGGGGGTGACCGGTTGGCACATCTCGTCGGTCCGGCAGGCGGTGGCGCCGAGGATCGCGCACCGGGTGCCGTACGTCTACACCGCCCTGTATGAGGGCGGGGAGCGTACCGAGGGGGTGTTCCTGACCAGCGAGACACCCGACGCCCAGCTCCGGCCGGCGATGCGGCTGCTCGCCCGGGAGCAGGGCGTACGCCGCTGGTATGTGGTGGGCAACGACTACGTCTGGCCACGCCGGACCGCGCAGGCCGCCCAGCGCTACGCCCGCGACGACGGGGCGCGGGTGTGCGGGCGGGCCTTCCTGCCGTTGGGCACCGAGGACTTCGGGCCGGTGCTGCGGGCGGTCGAGCGGACCGAGGCCGATGCGGTGCTGATGCTGCTCGTCGGTGCCGACGCCGTCCGGTTCAACCGGGCCTTCGGCCGGTCCGCACTGGACCAGCGGTGCCTGCGGTTGAGCACCCTGATGGACGAGAACATGCTGATGGCCAGCGGCGTCGGCGGCACCCGCCGGCTGTTCAGCACCGCCGGGTTCTTCGCCGGCCTGGTCACCCGGGAGAACCTCGACTTCCACGGCGCGTTCGCCCGCCGGTTCGGGGTGGACGCGCCGCCGCTGGGCAGCCTGGGGGAGTCCTGCTACGAGGGCGTGATGCTGCTCGCCGCCCTGATCACCCGGGCCCGCACTCTGGACGTACGGGCGATCGGCGCGGCTGCGGACGCCGTCACTTACCACGGCCCCCGGGGTGAGCTGCACCTGCGCCACCGCCACGTCCGCCAACGCATCTACCTCGCCGAGGCCGACGGCCTCGACTTCACCGTCCTCTCCCAACTCTGACCCCCACCCCCACCCCCACCCCACCCCCACCCCCACCCGGCCTCACCCACCCCCAGACCCCGGTGATCAAGAGGTTTGCGTCATCCGTCGGCCGTTTGGTGACGCAAAC